>NZ_JBEPSD010000003.1:0-300000 GCF_040548735.1 Rhodanobacter soli
CTGCAGGAAGTGCGCGCCCGCGGCGGCCGCCTGATCGTGTTCGCCGACGGCGCCGCCGGCATGGGCGACATGGCCGACCATGGCGTCATGTTGCGTGTGGCCTCCGGCGGCGCCTTCATCGCCCCCGCCGTGTTCACCGTGCCGCTGCAACTGCTCGCCTACCACGTCGCCGTGCTGCGCGGCACCGACGTCGACCAGCCGCGTAACCTGGCCAAGTCGGTGACGGTGGAATAGCGCGAAGGAGAGCACCCTGTGCGCGACTGTTCTTCGCGATAACCCCTTCCAGGAGCGGCGGTGCCTCAGGCGCGGCCGTAAACATCATGGAAACGCATGATGTCGCCTATCGCCCGGATAGCTGCTGGATTGCTCTCGACATGGCCAGCTTCGGCATGAGGCTGCGTGTCGAATACGGCGGCCGTTTCATCGCGCTCGCCGTATTCATTTGACACTCAGAACCCCCTGGCCACCTGCAGCCACGCACGTGCACTGCCGCGCTTGCCCAGCAACGCCGGGACGGCGCCGATCGGCGTGGCCAGTTGCACCTGCAGTTGCCAGGGGCTGGTGCCGATCCAGTTGAAGCCCACGCCGGCGCTGCTGAGGTTGGCGCGATTGGGGTCGCGAGTCCACGGCTCGGCATTGACGCGCAGGCTGCCGTGGTCGACGAACAGACTGCCTTCGCAGTGGCCGGCACAGTCGAACGGCAGGTCGTGGCGCAGCTCCACCGTGCCGAGCCAGCCGCTGGCACCGGCGATGCTGGAGACGTCGTAGCCGCGCACGCTGTTCGACCCGCCCAGCAGGAACTGCTCGGAGGAGTCGAGGTTGCGGTTGCTGTGCTGACCACTGAGGCTGACGTAGAGACGGGTGGTGGCGCTGAGGTTTTGCAGGCGGGTGAGGCTGGCGTTCCAGTGGGTGTAGCTGCCCTGCGTGCGTGCGGTGGCGGCATCGGCCGCCTGCGCGGCGACCTCGTCGAAACCGAGCCGGCCGTGGCCGACGCTGAGGTTGGCACTGGTCATGCCGCCGCCGGCCCACAGGTCGCCGTGCTGGCTGACGACGCTGGCGGTCCAGTGGTCGCTGTGGCGGTCGTTGCGCAGGGCGGTGGTGTCGATGCGATCGCGAAGTTGTTTGCGGTCGAACTGCAAACGGACGTCCAGACGGCTATTGCGTGTGCGCACAAGCGGCTGCACCAGCGATGCACTGGAAACCTTGGCGGTGCCGTGCGCATCCAGCGCATCGAGCGGACCGCCCAGCGCATAGGTCAGCATCGAATACGCCGCGCCGAGCCGGGTGCCGTGGCCGTTCAGGGTGAACTGGTAGCCCAGCCGGCCGTAGCGCATGCCGTGACCGGAAGAAAGTGCGCCCACGCTGAGCTGGTCGCCGTGGCGCAGCGGGTTGTTGAGGTCGAGATAGGTGCCCACGCGCAGGCGGCCGGTGTAGCGGCTGCCGGCGGTGTCGGCGACCACTTGGCCTTGCAGGGTGGGCCCGGCGTCGGCATGCACGTCGAGAGTCGAGGTGCCGGTTTGCGCGCCGGGACGAAGCGTGGCGTGAGGTTCCGCGCCGGGCAAGTCGCCGAGCAGCAGCAGGCTGGTATCCAGCGAGGATTGGGTGACTACCTCGCCGGGGCGCAACGGTGCCAGCGTGGCGCGCAGCAGGCCGTCGCTGACGCGGCTGCGGTTGTCCAGCTGGATCTGGTCGTAGCGCGCCTCGACCACCTGCAGGCGCACCGTGCCGCCGCTCAACGTCTGCGCGGGTACCAGCGCGCGTGCCAGCGGGTAGCCATGCGCGTGGTAGTAATCGGTGATCCGCTGCGCCAGCGTATTGAGTTGGGTCAGGGTCTGCGTTTTCCCTTCGCCGTCGGCGACTAGCGCGCGCAGCGTGGTGCTGTCGAAAACGGTGTTGCCTTCGAGCTGCACATGCGTCACCGCAAACGGGGTGGCGTCGTCGATGGTGTGGTTGGCCGGCGATTCGATCACCAGGCCGGGTTCGGTGGCCGGCTTCTCCGTGGGCTTCGGCGGCACCTGCTGCAGGATCTGGCCGCTGTTGGGGATCGTCTGCGCCGGCGTGGCCAGCGGCAGGGCGAACAAGGCCAGCGCCAGCGGCGAGAGACGGAAGCGGGAAGACACAGACATGCAGCAGTCCTTGCGGTGGGCGGATAACGAACGAGGGAGAAGGCTCACGGCAGGCGCACCCCGCCACCGACGACGCGCACGTCCGGGGCATGCGGGGCATTCGCGTCATCGTCCGGCGATGTCTCGTCCTGTTGCAGCCCCGCCACGATGGTGGTGACGACGCGGGACGCGCTGCCATTGATGACCTGCAGTGCCGTGGCATTCTCCGGCGCCTGCTCAAACAGATAGTTGAGCGCGGACAACCCGCTGCCGTCGATGGCGTACAGCCCGGCCGGGCTGGCCGCGGTGGCCGGGGTCTGCCATGTCAGCGCGCCCTCGGTGGCATCGGCGAGCGTGTCGCCACCGACCAGACCGGCCACGGCACCGCTCAAACCGCCCGGCATCTGTCCGGTCTGGAAGTGGGCGGTATCCGCGCGGTACGTCAGCGTCGCGGGCGTGACATCGGCGGTCGTGGTCGCGGTGGCGTTGAAGCCGTAGTTGTTCGCGTCGCTGCCGCTGGCAGTGATGCCGTTGACCGTGACGGTCTTGCCGGTGCCGGCATTCTTATCGGCGAAGCTGCCGGTACCGGTGAAGTTCACCGTGTCACCGGACAGTACACCGGCACTCGCCAGCGCGACCGCATCGGCGGTGGTGCCGTCATAGACCTTGTTGCTGCCGGTTGCGGCAACGGTGATGCCGAGCTGGCTGATGTCGGCGGTGGTGTTCGCCGTGGTGTTGAAGCTGTAGTTGCCGGCGTCGGTGCCGCTGGCGCCGATGCCACTGACAGTGACCGTCTTGCCGGTGCCGGCGTTCTTGTCGTCAAAGGCCGCCGAGGCGTTGTCGAAGGTGACTACGTCGCCCGCCACCAGGCCAGTCGCGCCCAGCGCCGCAATCGTCGCGGCGGTGCTGCCGTCGTAAACCTTGTCCACGCCGGTCGCATTGATCGTGATCGTCTTGGCGGTGATGTCGGCGGTGGTGGCGGCCGTGGTGTTGTAGCTGTAGTTGTTCGCGTCGCTGCCGCCGGCGGCGATGCCGGAGACGCTGACGGTTTTGCCGGTGCCGACATTCTTGTCGGCGAAGCTGCCGGTGCCGATGAAGTTCACCGTGTCACTGGACAGCACGCCGGCACTCGCCAGCGCGACCGCATCGGCGGTGGTGCCGTCGTAGACGCGATTGATGCCGGTCGCATCGACCGTGACGCCGAGCGCGGTGATGTCGGCGGCGGTGTTCGCGGTGGTGTTGTAGCTGTAGTTGTTCGCGTCCGCGCCCGTGGCGGCGATGCCGCTCACGCCGACCGCCTTGGCGACACCGACGTTCTTGTCGGCGAAGGCACCGGTGCCGCTGAAGTTCACCGTGTCACCGACGAGGAGGCTGGTGCTGGCCAGTTTCACCGCATCGGCCGTGGTGCCGTCATAGACCTTGTCCGCGCCGGTCGCGTCGACCACGATCGCCCGTTTGGAAATATCGACGGTGTCGTTGCCGCCGGCGAGGATGTAGTTTGCGGCGTCGCCGGTGCCGTCGCTCAGGGTCAGGGTGCCGAGGGTGAAGCTCTTCCCGTTGCCGACGTTCTTGTCGGCCATGCTGCCGGTACCGGACAGGGTCAGTGTCTCGTTGCCGACCAGGGCGCCGAGCACGAGATCGCCGGCGTCGACGGCGGCACTGCCGTCATAGACGCGCGAGCCACCGAGGTCGACCACGTAGGGCGCAATCGTGCCCGCGGCGGTATGGGTGGCAATGATGTAGTTGCCGCCGCCGTTGCCGTCGTCGAGGACGTAGCCGGCATCGACGCCGAGCGTGCTGGCGTTCGTGCCGAGCACGTTCTTCGAGGCGAAGCTCTGGGTCAGGCCGGCGAGGCTGTCGCCGGCCAGCAGGCCGCCGAACGTCACCATGCCGGCGGAGTCCGTCGTGCCGTCGTAGGCCTTGCTGTCGCCGGCGGCCGACAGGGTCAAGGTGGCCGGGGTGATCGTCAGCGTTCCAGCCGTATAGTCGATGTCGTAGCCCATCTGGCCCGAATACGGGCTGAGGTCGAGCGCATGGTTGCCGACGTTGCGCGCGCCAAGGCTGGCACCAGCGCTACCCAGGATCAGTGACGCATCGACACTGGCCGAGGGCAGCCAGAAGCCCGGCGTCAACGTGCCGTAGGTGTAGTTCGAACTGGTCTGGTCGCTGCCGTTGTAGACCAGGCTGACATTGTCGCTGCCCAGTGCCAGCGGCGTCATGAACGCGCGCAGCAGCGGTGCGGTATGCCCTGCGTAGGTGCGCCACGCTGACGTGCTGCCGCCGGCGGTGGCGATGCCCCAATAGGTGAATCTGGCAGGGTCCATCATCTGCGCGGTGGTCAGGCCGGTGACATCACCGTAGCAAGAGCAGCCATACGTCTGGCCGGTGGTTTCCATGTCCCAGTAGCTGCCGATGATGCTGCTGCCACCGCTCCCGACTAGCCCGCCGAGATAGTTTCTGCCGCTGACTGCGCCGGTGGCATAGGCTTGACTGATCGAGCCAGTTTGACCGAGCCCGACCAACCCGCCGACGTAGTCGACACCGCTGACCGCGCCAGTGGCATAGGTCCGGCTAATGCTGCCGGAGCCGAATCCGACCAGTCCGCCGACGTAGTTGCCGCCGTTGACTGCGCCAGTGGCATAGGCCTGGTCGATCATGCCACGGTCGTTCCACCCGACCAGGCCACCAACCCTGTTGGCGGTGCCGCCATTGACCGCGCCGGTGGCATAAGCCTGGCTGATCGCGCCAAGTACATTGGCCCCGACCAAGCCGCCAAGAGGGCTGTTGCCGCTGCCCGCGGCACCGCTGACCGTACCGGTGGCGTAGGCTTGGCTGATCGTGCCTTTGTTGTACCCGACCAGGCCGCCTGAATAGGAGCTGCTGTTGACCGCGCCGGTGGCATAGGCCAGGTTGATGGTGCCAGTGTTGTATCCGACCAGGCCGCCTGAGTAGGAGCTGCTGCTGACCGCGCCGGTGGCATAGGCTTGGTTGATGGTGCCGTCGTTGTACCCGGCCAGACTGCCGACTTCACTCCGGCCTGTCGTGCTACCGCTCAGCAGGCCGACGTTGCTGATCGTGCTGCCGGTGCTGGTATAACCGAACAGGCCGACGTTGTCTTGCGTTGGCCGGTTGATGGTCAAGTCGCTGATGGTGTGACCCAGGCCATCGAAGGTGCCGGTGAACTGTGTGGTGCTGTCGCCGATGGGCGCAAAAGCCGCGCCGGCGTTCCAGCCCGTCGCGGCGCTGGCATCGATGTTGTTGCTCAAGGTGAAGCTGTCACCCAGCAAGGTACCCACGCCTTGCAGGCCGTAAACGTCGGCCAACTGATACGGAGTAGCACTGCTGCCATCACCACCCAAAGCGCGCACAAAGCTGCCGCCGGCCAGGGTGAAATCGGTGGCACTGAAAGTGGGCAAGGTCGCGCCGATCTGATTCCAGTTGCCGCCGCCGAGCACGAAGCTGGCCACGTTGAGCGCATGGGTATCGGTAATCGCGCCGCCGCTGTTCAGACGCAGGGCGTCGCCGCTGAGCGCACCCATGATGTTGATGTTGCCGGCGGTGGCAATCGCCAGCGTGCCGCTGTTCCAGCTGGCGCCGTTGTCCAGGCGCACCTCGCCCGCGGCGCTGCCCGGCGTGCTGATGGTGCGGCTCGCGCTGCCGATCAGGTCATAGCCCTGCTGCGTGGAATACAGGCCGGAGAGATCGGCATTCGAAGAGGCGGTGTAGCCGCCGCCAGCGGTCAGGCCGGCAAGCGTGAGGGTGTCGCCGCCGGTGACGCTACCGAAAATCTTTGGGTCCGTAGGCACAGTCACGCTGGCGATATTTGCCAGTGCCGCGCCGCTGCCGTCGAAGTCCGGCTGCGCGTTTACCGTGTAGGGCGTCAAGAAGACGCTCAACAGCGGCGTGGTGTGGCCTTCATAGATACGCCAGACGGCACCGGTGCCACCGATGGCGGAGATGCCAGCGTGGCAGCCGCCGCTACAGGTGAAGGGGATGCTGTTGAAGCCGCCAAAGCTGCCGATCTGCAGCATTTGCGCGCTGGTCAGTCCGATGGCGCCGGCTGTGTAGGCGCCGGCACTGCTCTGGCCTGAGGTTTCCGTATTCCAGTAGACGCCTTGGAGTGTAAAACCATTATTTTCCCCCACCGACCCGCCCGAATAATCACCAAGGGTGCCGGAAACGTGACCGGTGGAGTAGGCATTGCTAATGGCACCGGGGCGGGGAAGGCCGTAGTTCTGCCCTACCAGTCCACCCAAGTACATACCGAGTAGACCGCCGTCAACATTACCGGTGGCGTAGGCATTGGCGATCACACCTGACTTGCCGCTTTCCCCGTTCCTACCCACGAGCCCGCCTGCCCACATAGAACCGCCATCGGGATCAGTCGCGAGATTGCCGGTGGCGTAGGAGGTCTCAATATAGGATGAGTTCTGCCCCACCAGCCCACCAACGTAATTGGCACCGCCGCCAGAACCGACGCCTGCACTGATGTTACCGGTCGCATAGGTATTCGAGATAAGGCCATAGCCATACAGGCTCCCATTGCTACCCGCCAGCCCACCAACGTATTGGCCGAAGTACGAGAGGTTGATATTGCCGGTGGCGTGGACATTCTTGAGAGTGCTGCCGTTGTAGCCCACCAGCCCGCCAATGTAAGAACTGCCAGCGACAACGCCGCTGACATTTCCGGTGGCATAAGACTGGCTGAGGCTACCGGTGCCGCCGAAATAGCCCACCAGCCCGCCAATATAGTTATTACCACTGACCGTGCCGGTGGCGTAAGCATTGCTGATATTGCCGGAACTGACTTGTCCCACCAGCCCGCCGACATAATCGGCACCACTGACACTGCCGCCCACCAAACCGATATTGCGCAGCACGGTGCCGCCGACAGAACCGAACAACCCCACGTTGTTTTGCGTTGGCCGGTTGATGGTGAGGCCGCTGATGGTGTGACCCAGGCCATCGAAAATGCCGGTGAACTGTGTGGTGCTGTTGCCGATGGGCGCGAAGCCCGCGCCACCGTTCCAGCTCGCTGTGGCGCTGGCGTCGATGTTGTTGCTCAAGGTGAAGCTGTCGCTCAGCCGTGTGCCCATGCCTTGCAGGCCATAGAGATCGGTGAGCTGCCAAGGATTGCCGCTGCTGCCGTCACCGCCGAGGGCGCGCACAAAGCTGCCGCCAGCCAGGCTGAAGTCGGTGGCGTTGAAGGCAGGCAACGTCGCGCCCAGCTGCTGCCAGTTGCCGCCGCCGAGCACGAAGCTGGCCACGTTGAGCGCATGGGTGTCGGTAATCGCGCCGCCGCTGTTCAGACGCAGGGTGTCGCCGCTGAGCGCACCCATGATGTTGATATTGCCGGCGGTGGCAATGGCCAGCGTGCCGCTGCTCCAGCTGGCGCCGTTGTCCAGGCGCACTTCGCCCGCGGCGCTGCCCGGCGTGCTGATGATGCGGCTCGCGTTGCCGATCAGGTCGTAACCCTGCTGCGTGGAATACAGGCCGGAGAGATCGGCGTTCGAGGTGGCGGTGTAGCCGCCGCCAGCGGTCAGGCCGGCGAGCGTGAGGGTATCGCCGCCGAAGACGCTGCCAAGAATCTGCGCATCCGTGGGCACGGTGATGTTGCTGCTGGCGATATTCGCCAGCGCCGCGCCGCTGCCGTCGAAGTCCGGCTGCGCGCTTGCCGTATGGGGTGTGAGGAAGGAACGCAGTAGCGGCGCGGTGTGGCCTTCGTAGATGCGCCAAACGCTGCCGGTGCCGCCTTGGGCGTCAATGTTCGCGCCCCAGCTTGCAAAGGAGGCAAGCTGCATCATCTGCGTCGTGGTATAGCCGGAAGCACCGCTGCCACAACTGGTGCCACCGCAGCCTTCGGTTTGGACGGTGGTTGTCGTGTCCCAGTAGCTGTTGCCGACCGTGCCGCCGGTGCCACCGTCGTTGAAACCCACCAGGCCACCGACATGGCTTTTACCCGTCACCGCGCCCGTGGCATAGACGTTGGTGACCACGCCGTCGTTACTGCCCATCAGGCCGCCGACATAGTCGTCGGCCGCCGTCGCCGCGCCCGTGGCGTAGGCGTTGTTGACCATGCCAGCATTACTGCCGATCAGGCCGCCGACATAGTCGGTGGCACCCGCGAAGCTGCTGGTCGGGTTGGTGCCCCCTGTCGCCGCGCCGGTGGCATAGACGCTGGCGACCGCCCCCGTGTTACTGCCGATCAAGCCGCCGACATAGTAGTAACCCGCCGTCGCCGCGCCCGTGGCATAGGCGCTGGTAATCGCGCCCGTGTTATCGCCGATCAGACCGCCGACATAGCTGCCGTAACCCGTCGCCGCACCTATGGCATGGGCGTTGGTGATTGCACCGGTGTTATTGCCGATCAGGCCGCCGACATAGCCGTACCCCTTCACCGTGCCCGTGGCATGGGTGTTGGTGATGGTGCCGGCGTTATTGCCGATCAGACCGCCGACATCGCCGACGGAACCAGTCACCGAGCCCGTGGCATAGGCGTTGGTGATCGTGCCCGTGTTACCGCCGATCAGGCCGCCGACATAGTTGTCGTAACCAATCACCACGCCGGTGGCGTGGACGTTGGTGATCGTGTCGCCGTCACCCTGACCCACCAGGCCGCCGACATAGCCACCGTGGAAAGACTCATTGCCGGTTACCGCGCCCGTGGCGTAGGCATCGGTGATCGTGCCGTTGCTGCTGCTGCCCACCAGGCCGCCGACGATAGAGCTGCCCGTTACCACGTTCGTCGCGTAGGCGTTGTCGATCGTGCCGCCGTCGTTCTCGCCCACCAGACCGCCGACATGAATTTTTCCGGTTACCGCGCCCGTGGCGTAGGCATCGGTGATCGTGCCGCTGCTGCTGCCCACCAGGCCACCGACGAAGTCGTTGCCCGTCACCACGTTTGTCGCGTAAGAGCTGGTGATCGTGCCGCCGACCTCCTGTCCCACCAGACCGCCGACATAGTCGCTGCCCGTCATCGCTCCGCCCAGCAGGCGCACGTTGCGCAGGATGCTGCCGTTGCCCGCATAGCCAAACAGGCCCACACGGTTTGTGCGATCGATACTGAGGCCGCTGATGGCGTAGCCCAGGCCGTCGAAAGTGCCGGTGAAGCCGTCGCCACCGTTCAGTACATTTCCCGCGCCATCCGTACCCAGCGGCACGAAGCCGGTGCCTCCGTTCAAACCGCTGGTGTCGCTGGCGTCGATGGCGTTGCCAAGCACATAGCGGCCGCCCAGGTTGGCCTGCATGGCCTGCAGATGGTCCAGACCCAGGACCACGGTGTACAGGCGGGCACCGGTGGCGTCCGGCAGGTCGTTGCGGGTGAACACCTGGTTGCCCGCCCAGCCCAGCATGTACGGCGTGGTCTGGTTGTCGCCGTTGCCCCAGATGGCCGGATCGAAACCGGCCGGCAGGGAGGCGATCAGTTGCTGCGTGGTCAGCCCCGTGACGCCGGCCGTGGCGGCCTGGCTGGCGGTGTCGGTGTCCCAGTAGCCGTGGGTGATCGTGCCGGCGCTGACGCCGACCAGGCCACCACCACTAGCGCCAGAGGTACCGCTGCTCGTCGCGCCCGTGGCGTAGGCGTTGGTGATCGTGCCGAGGTTGAACCCCACCAGGCCGCCAACAGCGTAACCGCCGGACGTCACCGCGCCGGTGGCGTAGGCGTCGGTGATCGTGCCGCTGTTGCTGCCGACCAGGCCGCCGGCTGCACCTAGCGAATTGGGGGCGCTGACGTCCGTCACCGTGCCCGTGGCGTAGACATGACTGATCGTGGCGTGGTTATCGCCCACCAGATTGCCGACCAAGCCATTGCCCGTTATCGCGCCACCCACCATGCCCACGTTGCGCACGATGCTGCCGGCTTGCGTCAGGCCAAACAGACCCACCTGGCTCTGGCCAGGTCGATTGATGGTGAGGCCGGTGATGGTGTGGCCCAGGCCGTCGAAGGTGCCGGTGAAGCCGAGTACCGGCGCGAACCCGCCGCTCCAGCCGGCCGTGGCGCTGGCGTCGATGTCGGCCCCCAGCACGTAGTAACCGCTGTTGCCCATCATCAGCAGATCGGCCGCGCCGAGGTTACTGGAATCGCCCAGCCCGGTGATGATGGTGTAGTCGATGGCGGCCCCATCGTTGCCGAGCGTGGTGCTGAAGCTGCCGGTGTCAGCCAGATTGATCGGCGCGTTGACGTTGTAGGTCGATGTGTTGCCCGCGGCAGGGTTGGCCTGCCCGTATGCCAGTGCCAGCCCTGCGGTGCCGCTGGCGTTCATGGCGGCGTTGACGTTGATGTTGTTCAGGGCATTGAGGGTGAGCGTGTTGGCGTTCCAGCTCACCGTGTCGTTGACGTTGATATTGCCTTGCGTACCCGCGCTGCCGTCGGTGGATTGGATGGTGACGTTGCCGCCGCCCAGCTGGCTGCTGAGCGTGGCACCGGTCATGTCCCCGCCGCTGACGGCGATGGTGAAGTCGGTGGGATCGATCAGCCAGGTGCCGGCATTGCCCGCGGCAGCCAGAGTGGTGATCTTCGTGGCGTCGGCCACCTGCACCTGTGCGGCCGAGGTTTCGATGAAGCCACCATTGCCGCCGTCCGGCGCGCTGGCGTCCAGCGTGCCGTCTACGCGCGTGGTGCCCGCGGCCATGCCGCCGAGCAGCACGATCTTGCCGGCGCGGTTTTCGACTGTCCGCGCCTGGATCGTGCCGGTGTTGTTGACCACGCTGGCCAGCAGGGAATCCTTCGCGCCGGCGCTCATCAGCACCTGGCCGCCGTCGGCGACGATCAGCTGCCTGTTCTCGGCCAAGGCATTCAACGTGCTGGCGTCGATCTGCATGTCGAGCAGATGGTTGCCGTCGAAACTCAAAGTGACCGCACTGCCGCCGGCCAGCGCCACGCTGCCGGCAGGTGCGTGGATCGCACCCTGGTTGGACACGCTGTGGCCGAGCAGGGCCACGTAGCCGCCGGGTGCGGCGGTGAGCGTGCCGCGGTTGGTTACGCTGCCGCGGCCCGCGCCGGCAAAATGCAGCGCGCCGCGACCCAGTTCGCTATCGCTGACGTCGAGCGTGCTGGCGACCAGGCCGCCCACGTTGACCTGCGCGCTCTTGCCGAACAGCACACCGTTGGGGTTGATCAGGAACACCTGGCCGTTCGCGTTGAGATGGCCGAGGATCACGCTGCCGTTGGGGTCGGCGATGCGATTGACGGCGATCGCCTGCGCATTCGGTTGCAGGAAGTTGACCGTATCTTGCGCGCCGATGTTGAAGCTCAGCCAGTTGAGCGACAGGCTCTGGCTGTTCTGCTGGATGGTGGTGAGGTGATCGCCGTAGTCGATACGGCCGCTGCCGGCGGTGACCTGGCCGCCGGTGGGATGGGCTGAAGACACCACCGGCGCGATGACCGTCGGCGCGAGCGCCGCACGCGCGGTGACGATGGCCGCCGCCGGACGGGCGGCATCGATCGCCGTGATGCCGGCTGGCGCGGCAGCGAGAGCCAGCATGGGCAGGCTCAGGGGTAGCGCGGCCCACCAGACCGAGCGTGCGCGGCTCGGCGTCGAGGTACGCCCGGCCTTGCCGCGACCGCGGGCAAGTTCGGAGACGACCAGCCAGGTGCGATGGACCTGGCTCCAGACCAGCCGGTAGATGTGATTCACGCGATTCCCCCGTGGTGCAACGCAGATATCCCCGGTGCAAGATCTTCTTGAGCAGGCTCGAATGACCGGGTTGGTTAGCGGCGAATTTTGCGCGCGAAAGCACAGGCGACTTGATCGGCTGTCTCACTTGGGAAGGGAAGGTTGGGGAAATCTCGAATAACCGCCTTTTTGTTCGTCATTCCCGCGAAGGCGGGAATCGCTTTGCGACCGCAAGGCCAAAGTGGATGAGCGGCTCGCTGGTGGAGCGATGCCCGCCTTCGCGGGAATGACGACATGGGGGAACGAGGTTTTTCGTGGGTAAGACGACAGGCGGTAGCGAGTCGGCACGCCGGGTCTGGCGCTGGTTCGAGGCACCAGCAAGCCTAAGCGCCAGCGCGGGAGGGTGTTACGGCACGCCACGGCAGGCGGCGACATGCGGGGGTAAAAGCGGGTGCGCGGGCGCGCGTCCTGTAGCATGGGCGTGCGCGGACGGGGGCCCGGGATGACCAGCAACAGCACAAGCCATGCCGAAGTCGAGGCAAACGCTTCCGCGCCGATCCACCACCACTTCAGCACGTGCGACATCGCACGAACGCAGCAGCTGGTGGCGTGGCGCGATCAGACCTCCTCCTTTCTCGACATAGCGGTTTCGCACGCACAGGTGGCCGACGGGTTCCGCGCCACGCTCGACCATTACCGGGTCGGTGGCATGACGTTTCTCGACGCCTGCACCGACCCGACCACGCAGACCCGCACAGTGGCGCGCATTTCCACGGACGTCATGCGCGATTATGTTTTCCACGTGCTGGTGGGAGGCGGCGTCGAAACCACCACGGGCCTGTATCCGCGGCGCAAGGCACTGCAATCCCGGCCGGGCATCCTGGCGCTGGACATGAACCAGCCGATGCGCATGGAGCGTGAGTGCAGGAGCCGGGTCATGGCCTTGTTCCTGCCGCGCGCCGTGGTGGAGTCGGTGCTGCCCGATGCGGAGTCGCTGCATGGCCGCGTGATCGACTACACATCACCACTCGCACGCCTGTTTCTCGGCGAACTGGAGGTGCTTTCCAGGAACGTCGGCGCGATGAGCGAGGCCGAGGTCCGCGTGATGATGACCACATGCGCGCGCCTGATCGTCGGGGCCTTCGCCAAACAGAGTGGCCTGAGTGGCGACGCGCGCGCGGCGGTCCGCGCGGCGGTGTTCGGCAGCGTACGACGCCATGTCGAGCAGCACCTGCACGAGCCGGGGCTGTCGCTGGAAAGCATCGTCGGCGCGTCACAGCTGTCCCGCGCCACACTGTACCGCTTGTTCGAGCATGAGGGCGGACTGGCCGCCTACATCCGCAATCGCAGGCTGCGCGAGGCCGCGCACGAACTCATCAAATTCCCGCAGGCACCGGTCGTGGAGATCGCCTACGGGCTCGGGTTCAAGAGTGCGGCGGACTTCAATCATGCGTTCCGTCGCGCCTATGACATGCCACCCCGGGACTTCCGCGGTCTGGCTGGCTTGCCCGAAAACCGGGCGCCAGGCCGGCCGGCCCTCGCCGCCATCACACCGTGAGTGGCAAAGGCCCGGATGCCTGGCCGCCCAGGCTTTTGTGGGTGCGACTTCAGGTGCGGTGCTCTTCGTCACGTGGCGAAAAGCATCACGCGTTTCGGTGCACCAAGGTTTCCGGAATCACGCGCGGCCGTAGACGTCGTCGTAGCGCACGATGTCGTCTTCGCCCAGGTAGCTGCCGGACTGCACCTCGATCAGTTCCAGCGGCAGCTTGCCCGGGTTGCGCAGGCGGTGCCTGCTGCCGAGCGGGATGTAGGTGCTCTGGTTCTCGCTGAGCAGGAACACCTTGTCGTCGCAGGTGACCTCGGCGGTGCCGGAGACCACGATCCAGTGCTCGGCGCGATGGTGATGTTTCTGCAGGCTCAGGCTGGCGCCGGGCTTGACCACGATGCGCTTGACCTGGAAGCGTTGGCCTTCCTCCAGCGAGTCGTAGCTGCCCCACGGCCGGTACACCACGCGGTGCAGCGAGTGCTCGCTGCGGCCGGCGGCCTTCAGCTGCTCGACGATCTTCTTCACGTCCTGCGCGGCATCGCGGTGCGCCACCAGGGTGGCGTCCGGCGTGGTCACCACGATCAGGTCGTCGACGCCGACGGTAGCGAGCAGGTGGCGCTCGTGCGAGCGCAGCAGTGAGTTGCGCGTGTCCACCGGCATGGTATCGCCTTCGCGCAGGTTGCCGTCGGCGTCCTTGTCGCCGGTCAGCCACAACGCGGACCACGAGCCGATGTCGCTCCAGGCGCAGCTGACCGGGATCACCGCGGCGCGCTGGGTCTTCTCCATCACCGCATAGTCGATCGACTTGTCCGGCACCAACGCGAACGCGTCATGGTCGATGCGCACGAAGTCGAGGTCGATCGAGGCTTTCGCGTGCGCCTCGCGCACGGCGGCAAGCATCGCCGGCGCGTGTGCGGCCAGCTCTTCCAGGTAGCGCGAAGCCTTGAACAGGAACATGCCGGAGTTCCAGTCGTAGCCGCCGTCGGCGAGGTACGACTCGGCGGTGGCCAGGTCGGGCTTCTCGACGAACTGCTCCACGCGAAAACCGTGACCGTCGATCGCCTCGGCGCGGCGGATGTAGCCGAAGCCGGTCTCCGGGCGATCCGGGCGGATGCCGAACGTCACCAGCCAACCCTGCGCCGCCAGCGGCAGCGCCTGCTGCACCGCCTCGACGAAGGCAGCGGTGTCGCCGATCAGATGATCGGCCGGCAGCACCAGCAGCACGGCCTCGGCATCGCGCTGCAGCGCCTGCAGCGCACCCAGCGCGATCGCCGGCGCGGTATTGCGCGCCAGCGGTTCCAGCACGATGGCGGCGTCTTCGATGCCCGCTTCCAGCAACTGGTCGGCAGCGAGGAAACGGTGGTCCTCGCTGGCCACCACGATGGGCGCGGCGACGTGCGGCAGCTGTTGGGTGCGCGCGACGGTTTGCTGGAACAGCGTGCCCTTGCCGGCCAGTTCCAGGAACTGCTTGGGCAGGTTCTTGCGCGATACCGGCCACAGCCGGGTGCCACTGCCGCCGCTGAGGATGAGAGGGATCAACATGGCTGGGTCCTTGTTCAGTGCCCGGATGCGGCAAGCCGGCGCATCACGTCGTGCAGGCCGTGCTGCCAGTCGGGCAGCGGGAAATCGAAATGCTGCCGGAAACCGCCATTATCCAGCAACGACCAGGCCGGGCGCACGGCCGGCGTGGGGAACTCGGCACTGCTGATCGGGACCACCCGCGGTAGGCGGGCAAGCACGCCCAGCGCCACGGCCTGTTCGAAGATCGCACTGGCGAAGCCATGCCAACTGGTGGCGCCGCCGGCGACCAGGTGATGGGTGCCGGCCAGTGCGCGACGCTGCGCGCTGTCGGACTGAAGCCAGCGATCGAGGGCGGCGAGGGTGCCGTCCACGATCAGCCCGGTATCGGTGGGTGCGCCGTGCTGGTCGGATACCACGCGCAACTCGTCGCGTTCGGCGCCCAGGCGCAGCATGGTGCGCAGGAAGTTGTGGCCGTGCGCGGCATAGACCCACGCAGTGCGGAAGGTGAGGTGATCGGCGCCGCTGCCGCGCAGCGCCTGCTCGCCGGCCAGCTTGCTGCGACCGTAGGCGCCTAGCGGGCCGGTCGGCGCGTCGACGGCATACGGCTGCGATTGACTGCCGTCGAACACGTAGTCGGTGGAGTAGTGGATCACCAGCGCGCCGTGCACTGCCGCCCAGCGGCCGAGCGCGCCGACCGCCTCGCCGTTGACGCGGGTGGCCAGCGCCTCTTCCTGCTCGGCGCGGTCGACTGCGGTGTACGCGGCGGCATTGACGATCACCTCCGGTCGCACGCGGTCGAGCAGGGCGGGCAGTGATTCGGGGATCGACAGGTCGGCGGTCTCGCCATGGCCGCCGTGCGCCAGTGCGCCGTCCCGGGTGGCGATGGTCAGTTCGCCGCGGGCGGCCAGGCCACCGTGGTCAAGAAACGTGCAGCCGAGCTGGCCGTTGGCGCCGAGCAGCAGGATCCTCACGGCGCGTAGACCGGCAGCCGCTCGGGCAGAACGTCCTCGAGCAGCGGTGTCTTGCCGTCCTTGTCCGACAGCAGCGGTTCGCTCAGCGGCCAGTCGATGCCCAGCGCGGCGTCGTTCCAGCGGATGCCGGCGTCGGCTTTCGGGTCGTACAGCGCGGTGCACTGGTAGGTGAAGGTGGCGAACTCCGACAACACGCAAAAGCCGTGCGCGAAACCTTCCGGCACCCAGAAGTGGCGGTGATTGTCGGCGGTCAGCATCACGCCGACCGATTGCCCGAACGTGGGCGAGCCGCGACGGATGTCCACCGCCACGTCGTAGACCTCGCCTTCGAGCACGCTGACCAGCTTGCCCTGCGGGTTCGGCCACTGGTAGTGCAGGCCGCGCAGCACGCCGCGGGCCGAGCGCGAGACGTTGGATTGCACGAAGTTGACGTCGATGCCGGCCTCGACCCACTTGGCCTTGTTGTAGCTCTCGTAGAAGAAGCCGCGGGCATCGCCGAACACCTGCGGCTCGATGACCAGCGCACCCGGCAACGCGGTTTCGATCACTTTCATCGCACGTGGCCTTGCCGGGTCAGCTGCTGCAGGTACTGGCCGTAGCCGGTCTTGGCCAGCGGGGCGGCCAGCGCCAGCAACTGCTCGGTGTCGATCCAGCCGTTGACGTAGGCGATCTCTTCCGGGCAGCACACCTTGAGGCCTTGCCGGTTCTCGATCGTCTCGATGTAGTTGCCTGCCTCCATCAGCGACTCGTGGGTACCGGTGTCGAGCCAGGCGAAACCGCGGCCAAGCTGCTCCAGGTGCAGCGAGCCATCGTCGAGGTAGCAGCGATTGAGGTCGGTGATCTCCAGCTCGCCGCGGGCCGAGGGCTTCAGCGAGGCGGCGTAGTCGCACACGCGGCCGTCGTAGAAGTACAGGCCGGTGACCGCGTAATGCGATTTCGGCTGGGCCGGCTTTTCTTCCAGCCCGATCACCTTGCCGGCGGCATCGAACTCGGCCACGCCGTAGCGCTCCGGATCCTTCACCCAGTAACCGAACACGGTGGCGCCGCGTTCGCGCGAAGCGGCGCGCTTGAGCCGTTCGGTCAGCCCCACGCCGTAGAAGATGTTGTCGCCCAGCACCAGGCAGCTCGGCTTGCCGTCGATGAAATCGCGGCCGATGGTGAACGCCTGCGCCAGCCCGTCCGGCGAGGGCTGCACCGCGTAGCGGATGTCGATGCCCCATTGCGAGCCGTCGCCGAGCAGGCGCTGGAACATCGCCTGTTCGTGCGGGGTGTTGATCACCAGCACCTCGCGGATGCCGGCCAGCATCAGCGTGGCCAGCGGGTAGTAGATCATCGGCTTGTCGTACACCGGCAGCAGCTGCTTGCTGACCGCGCGGGTGATCGGGTGCAGCCGGGTGCCGGAGCCGCCGGCGAGGATGATGCCTTTCTGCGTGTTGCTCATGAGCCGAGTCGCTCCATGCGGTAGCTGCCGTCGAGCACGCGCTGCACCCACGGCTGCTGCGCCAGGTACCAGTCCACCGTCCGCGCGATGCCGGTTTCGAAGGTCTGCGACGGCTTCCAGCCCAGTTCGGCCTGCAGCTTGCTGGAGTCGATCGCGTAGCGGCGGTCGTGGCCGGGACGGTCCTTGACGTAGGTGATCAGCGACTCGCGCGCACGACCGTCGGCCAGAGGCCGGCGTACGTCGAGCAGGGCGCAGATCGTCTTCACCACGGCGATGTTCTCACGCTCGGCATTGCCGCCCACGTTGTAGGTTTCGCCCACCCGGCCGGCGTCCAGCACGCGGCGGATCGCGCTGCAGTGGTCGCCCACGAACAGCCAGTCGCGGATGTTCCTGCCGTCGCCATAGACCGGCAGCGCTTCGCCGGCCAGCGCTTTCTGGATCACCAGCGGGATGAGTTTTTCCGGGAACTGGTACGGCCCGTAGTTGTTCGAGCAATTGGTGGTCAGTACCGGCAGGCCGTAGGTGTGGTGGAACGCGCGCACCAGGTGGTCGGAGGCGGCCTTCGAGGCGGAGTACGGCGAGTTCGGCGCGTACGGTGTGGACTCGGTGAACTTGCCGTCGGTGCCGAGCGAACCGTATACCTCGTCGGTGGACACATGCAGGAAGCGGAACGCCTCGCGGGCGGTGCCTTCAAGGCTGCGCCAGTAATCGCGGGCACATTCCAGCAGGCCCAGCGTGCCGACCACGTTGGTTTGCACGAACTCGGCCGGGCCGTCGATCGAGCGATCCACGTGCGATTCGGCCGCGAAATTGACGACGGCATCGGGCCGGTGCTCGGCCAGCAGCCTGGCCACCAGCGCGCGGTCGCCGATGTCGCCGTGCACGAATACATGCCCCTTGTTGCCCTGCAGCGAGGCTAGCGTGTCGGGGTTGCCGGCGTAGGTGAGCTTGTCCAGGTTGACCACGCGCAGGCCGTCAGCCACCGCCTGCAGCACGAAATTGGCGCCGATGAAGCCAACTCCGCCGGTGACCAGCAGGGTTTTGTTCCATGTGGATGATTCGTTCATCAATAACGTCCCTAGTTCAACTAAGCGGGTCTGCCGGACAGTTCGAAGCCCGGCGGGCAGCAAATGATGCCGCTTCTGGCCGCGATGACCAAGCACCGGGCAGGCTTGCAAGGGTGTCGAGGTGAATTGAAGTATTGAAAAACCAGCAGTTTGCTCACTTCCAGATGAACGTGATCTTCATCCGCTTGCCCGGCAGTCACCCCTTAGCAGCTAGAATTACCGGCTTGATCCTCATCCAGGTGGCCCGTCCGGCGGGCTGGGAGAAACAGAGCGATGAAAAGCGGCAAGCAACGCAGTGAACAGGGAATGGGCACCCGCGCCATCCATGCCGGCCAGCATCCCGACCCCAGCACCGGCGCGATCATGACGCCGATCTACGCCACCTCGACCTACGTGCAGGAGAGCCCGGGCAAGCACAAGGGTTACGAGTACTCGCGTACGCAGAACCCGACGCGCATGGCCTACGAGCGCTGCGTGGCGGACCTGGAAGGTGGCGTGGCCGGCTTCGCGTTCGCCTCTGGCCTGGCCGCGGCGGCGACTGTGCTGGACCTGCTGGATTCGGGCAGCCACGTGATCGCGATGGACGATCTCTACGGCGGCACCTACCGCTTGTTCGAGAAGGTGCGCCGGCGCTCGGCCGGGCTGGACTTCAGCTTCATCGACCTGAACGATGGTGCCGCGTTGAAGGCAGCGCTGAAGCCGAACACGCGGATGATCTGGGCCGAAACGCCGACCAACCCGATGCTGAAGCTGGTCGACCTGGCCAAGGTCGCCGCGTTCGCGAAGAAGCATGGCCTGATCCTGGTGGTCGACAACACGTTCTGCTCGCCGATGGTGCAGCGGCCGCTGGAATTCGGTGCCGACCTGGTGCTGCATTCGGCCACCAAGTACATCAACGGCCATTCCGACATGGTCGGCGGCATCGTGGTCGCCGGCGACCAGGACCTGGCCGGCCCGATGGGCTTCCTGCAGAACTCGGTAGGTGCGGTGGCCGGTCCGTTCGACGCCTTCCTCGCCATGCGCGGCCTGAAGACCCTGCACCTGCGCATGCAGGCGCATTGCGCCGGCGCGCTGGAGCTGGCCAAGTGGCTGGAAAAGCATCCGGCGATCGAGCGCGTGATCTACCCGGGACTGAAGAGCCACCCGCAACATGCGCTGGCTAGGCGCCAGATGGACGGCTTCGGCGGCATCGTCACGATCGAGGTGAAGGGTGGCCTGAAGAAGGCCCGGCGCATGTTGGAACGCTGCGAGCTGTTCGCGCTGGCCGAGTCGCTCGGCGGCGTCGAAAGCCTGATCGAGCACCCGGCGATCATGACCCATGCATCCGTGCCCGCGGCCAACCGCAAGCGGCTAGGTATCAGTGATGGGCTGGTGCGGCTGTCTGTTGGGGTGGAGGACATAAGGGACCTGCGCGACGAACTGGAACATGCGTTGAGTTGAACGCTCGAGCCGTCGCTGGATCCTCATCACTTCGCATGCGAAGTGATACACGCAGCGGTGTGCCACTTATCTCCTGGATTGTCGATCGCACAGTCACAAGCAAGGCTTATCCGAAGTCATGATTTCAGCATATCGCCTCATAGACCCCTTCTCTCCATATCGGGCGTTGCGTCGTCACTTCGCGCTGGTCGTACAAATGGCTCGACGCGATGTCGTAGGCCGTTATCGCGGGTCGTTTATCGGACTGCTCTGGTCGTTCTTCAATCCATTGCTGATGTTGATGATCTACACGTTCGTGTTCGGGGTCATCTTCAATTCGCGCTGGAACGCCCAGGTAACGGGCCACTTCGAATTCGCGATCATCCTGTTCGCCGGATTGAATATCAACTCCATGTTCGCGGAATGTGCCAACCGGGCACCGACGTTGATTGTGGAAAACACGAATTTCGTCAAGAAAGTCGTGTTCCCGCTGGAAATACTGTCGTGGAGTGCGCTGGGTTCGGCTTTGTTTCACCTGCTGGTTTCGACGGTTGTCCTGCTGATCATCTCATTGTTCGTGAAGGGCTCCCTGCCATGGACAATTGTCCTTTTTCCGGTAGTGGTCGCATGCTTTTTGCCATTCGTGGCCGGTACCATCTGGCTGCTGGCCTCCCTCGGCGTTTTTCTGCGTGACCTCAAGCAAGCCACCGGCATCATCACCACGGCGCTCATGTTTCTTGCGCCAATCCTGTATCCCAAGGATTTCATTCCAGAGTCATATCGCGACTGGATGTACTTGAACCCGCTGACGGTCATCGTGGAAGCCTCCCAGAATGTCCTCATCTGGGGAAAACCGCCGTCGTGGACCCATCTGGGCCTCTATACCGTGTTGTCGTGCCTGTTTGCGTGGCTTGCCTTTGCATGGTTCGAGCGGAGCAGGAAAGGGTTCGCCGATGTCCTCTGACGATTTCAGCATTCGCGTCGAAGGACTCGGGAAACGCTACGAGATCTATGCGCAACCGGCGGATCGCCTCAAGCAAATGGTTCTGCCGCGCTTTGGGCGCGCGATCGGAAAGGATGGGCTTGCCTACTTCAAGGAGTTCTGGGCACTGCGTGGCGTATCGTTCAATGTCCGGCGCGGCGAAACCATGGGCATCATCGGGCGCAACGGTTCGGGTAAGTCGACCCTGCTGCAGATGGTATGCGGGACACTTCATCCGACCGAGGGTGCGGTGGATGTGCCCGGGCGAATTGCCGCCTTGCTCGAGTTGGGGGCCGGCTTCAATCCGGAATTCACCGGTAGGGAAAACGTCTACCTGAGCGGTCTGCTTTACGGCATCCCGGAAGGCGAGTTGCGCAAGCGCTACCCGTCGATCGTGGAGTTCGCCGATATCGGAGACTTCATCAACCAACCGGTCAAGACGTATTCGAGCGGCATGTACGTGCGGTTGGCGTTCGCGATTGCGGCCCATGTCGATGCCGATACCCTGGTGATCGACGAGGCGTTGAGCGTCGGCGATGTCCGTTTCACGCAAAAGTGCATGCGCTACCTGCGTGAGTTCCAGAAGCGCGGCACGCTGCTGTTCGTCAGCCATGACACCGGGGCGGTCACCAGTTTGTGCAGTCGGGCCATCTGGCTGGATTCGGGACGAATGGTGATGGACGGCTCCGCACGCGATGTCGTGGAGCGATACCTGGCCGAGCAGCATGCGGCCGACCGTGCCTCGCTTGGCGAATCGGTGATAGTGCGGGCATCCATTTCGGCAGCGAAGGCGGTTGTCGGCGAAGCGAACACGGGGGGCGCCACCATACCGTTGGACGTGGTTGACCCGCGCAAGGGCATATTGAATGGCGAGGCCACGCGGAATCTTGTCGAGATATTCGAGTTCGATCCGACGCGGATCGACAACGAATTCGGTACGGGTGCCGCACGCATCAGCGATGTGCAGTTGTTGAACTGCAACGGCGAGGTACATCGGCTGACGGCTGGTGGCGAACTTGCCGACCTGATGATCGAGGCCGAGGTGTCCGAATCCCTGGATGCACCGATCTTCGGGTTCTACGTCAAGGACCGGCTGGGGCAGCGGCTGTTCGGCGACAACACCTACCTCAGCTATCGGGAACAGCCAGTTCAAGCACGGGCAGGCACCCGCCTGCGTGCACATTTCCGGTTCCGTATGCCGGTGTTGCCCAGTGGCGATTATTCGGTGGACGTGGCACTTGCCAATGGAACCCAGGAGAACCACACCCAGCAGCACTGGATCCATGACGCGCTTACCTTCAAGGCCAGCGAGAGCACCATGCGGCATGGGTTGGTTGGTATCCCGATGCATGTCATCGAGATTGAGCAAGTGGGAGTGTAACCAATGGAATTTACCGGCGAGCGCTACGTGCCCACCGAAGCGGGAGAGATTCGGCACGAACACCTGCACCGTTATGCGTGGTGCGCGCGCCTGGTCGAAGGCAAGGATGTTCTCGATATTGCCTGTGGCGAGGGTTATGGCAGTGCGATGCTTGCGCACCGTGCCCGCTCGGTGAAGGGAGTGGACATCGCCGGCGACGCTGTCGCGCATGCCAGTGCGACTTACCAGGGTATCCACGGCCTGGAATTCATGCAGGGTAATGCTGCGGAAATTCCGCTGGACGACAATAGCGTCGATGTAGTTGTCTCGTTCGAAACCATCGAGCATCACGACCGCCATCGGGAAATGCTCAGCGAGATCCGCCGCGTCCTGCGTCCGGACGGGCTGTTGGTCATTTCCTCGCCGAATCGCGTCGTCTATTCGGAACTTGCCGGGCATCACAACGAATTCCACGTCAAGGAGCTGGACTTTGCAGAGTTCGACGCGGTGCTGCAAGAGCAGTTCGACGATATCTGCTACTTCGGCCAACGGCTTGCCGTCGGCTCGTCCATCTTCACGCTGCAAGGCGCGGGCACAGCGCAGACAGTCGATGCACTGACGGATACCGGATCCGAAGTTGTCGAGCGTGCGGCGTCGCTGGCCGATCCCGTCTATTTCATCGCCGTCGCCGGCGCGCTGAATGCCGAACTACAGATAAAGCTACGTCCATCTGTCCTGTTTTCCGAAGCCGAGGATCTTTACACCCATCATCGTGAAGTGGCGAGGTGGGCCAGTGGGCTCGATGCCGAGATGAACGAGTTGCAGGGTGTGCACGGACGGCTGGTGAAAGAGCATGAGGCGGTCGCGGCATGGGCGAAATCGCTGGACGCGGAACTGGCACAGGAACGCGAGCGATACGGCAAACTGGTCGCGGAGCACGATGGCGCG
The DNA here is from genome assembly GCF_040548735.1 of Rhodanobacter soli. NCBI lineage: Bacteria > Pseudomonadati > Pseudomonadota > Gammaproteobacteria > Lysobacterales > Rhodanobacteraceae > Rhodanobacter > Rhodanobacter soli. The sequence goes on from NZ_JBEPSD010000003.1 coordinate 22,975, forward strand.
GCGACTTGGGCGAAATCGCTGGATGCGGAGCTGGCCACCTTGCAATCGCAACATGCCGCATTGGCTGACAAACATGAAGAGGCGAATCGGTTGGTGCATTCGCTGAATAGCGAACTGGCTGATCGCAACACTTTCGTCGCTTCGTTGCAGGAGGAGCAGTCGCGGCTGAAAGCGCGTGCGGAGCTGCTGACCGGAGAGCTTGCGGCGTTGCACCGGGACCATGAATTGATACTGAGCTCACGTTCGTGGAAGCTGACGCGACCGTTGCGTGCGGCAGGCCGATTGCTGCGTGGAGATTGGCGCGCACTGCGAGGTGCGATCCGGGAGAGGTATGCGCACACTGCCGGCCAGTCGGTGCAATCGTTGGCGGGTTCGGCGGCTAAACTGCCAGCCGTGGCTTTGGGCGAGCCGGCAGAATCGCTCGCATCGCTGCTGCAAAGTGTGGCTGAGCTAGCCTTCCCGTTCTACAACGAACCGCATGTCACCATCATCATTCCAACCTACGGCAATCTGGCCATCACGATCGCATGTCTGCGTTCGATCGCAGCGCACCCGCCGCAGGTGCCTTACGAGGTGCTGATCGCCGAGGATGCTTCGGGTGATCCCGACATCCATGCGCTGGCCGGCGTACCCGGTCTGCGTTTCGAGTCCAATCCGGAGAATCTTGGTTTCCTGCGTTCATGCAACCGTGCCGCCGGGTTGGCGCGCGGCCGCTATCTCTATTTCCTCAACAACGATACCGAGGTCACCGAGGGGTGGCTGGACAGCATGCTGGATGTGTTCGGGCGCTTTCCGGACTGTGGCATGGTCGGCTCCAAGCTGGTCTATCCCGACGGCCGCCTCCAGGAAGCAGGCGGTATCATGTGGAAGGATGCCAGTGCCTGGAACTACGGGCGCTTGGACGACCCCGGGCGCAGTATCTACAACTATGTACGTGAGACGGATTACTGCTCGGGCGCGTCGCTGCTTATCCCTGCTGAACTGTTCGAGCGGCTGGGCCGCTTCGATGAGCGCTATGTGCCCGCGTATTGTGAGGATTCGGATCTCGCCTTCAAGGTGCGCGAGGCTGGATTGAAGCTCTATTATCAGCCGCGCTCGGTGGTTGTGCATCATGAGGGCGTATCGCACGGCACCGATGTCAACTCCGGCATCAAGGCCTATCAGGTCGAGAACCAGCGGCGTTTCTACGAACGTTGGCATGAGGTGCTCAAGCGAGAGCATTTCCCCAATGGTGAAAACGTCTTCCGCGCGCGTGGCCGCACGCGTACGACGCACACGATTCTTATCGTGGACCACTATATTCCCCAGCCGGATCGTGATGCGGGTTCGCGCACGATATGGCAATTCATCCGCATGTTCATACGCAGGGGCTTTTCGGTGAAGTTTTGGCCGGAGAATTTGCACAACGATCCGGCCTACGCGCCGTTGTTGCAGCAGAATGGTGTCGAAGTCGTTTACGGTGCTGAATATCACCAAGGTTTCGAGCAGTGGATGCAGCAGCATGTAGCGGAAATCGACGCCGTACTGCTGAGTCGCCCACATATTGCGGTCAATTTCATCGGTGTGGTGCGTAAGTTCAGCAGCGCCCCCCTGCTTTATTACGGCCACGATGTGCATTACCTCCGCATCGAGGATCAGTTGCGGATGCAGCCGGCAGACAAGCTGTTGCGAGCGGAGTGTGACAGGGCGAGAAAGCTAGAACACGAGGTCTGGAAGCTGGTGGATGCCGTCTACTATCCTTCTGTCAGCGAGACGCAGCACGTACGCGCATGGTTGGATGAGCATGCACCAAAGGTTCATTCCCACACGATCGCCGCATATGCGTTCGATGACTTTCCCGAGCATCCCGATGCGAATCTGGCTAATCGGCACGACCTTGTCTTCGTTGCGGGTTTTGCCCACCCACCGAATGTGGATGCCGCGGAGTGGTTTGTCCGTGAGGTATTGCCTCTTGTCCGGAGGCGCCGTCCGCAGATTCATCTCGATCTGGTCGGCTCCAATCCATCCGATGAGGTCAAGGCATTACATGGCGATGGCGTTACGGTCACGGGTTTCGTCACGGATGAGGAGCTTGCAGCACGCTATGCGAACGCGCGCGTTGTCGTTGCGCCATTGCGCTTCGGAGGAGGCATGAAAGGCAAGGTGATCGAAGCCATGCGCTTCGGCGTGCCCTGCGTGACTACGTCGGCCGGAGTCCAGGGTCTCGAACAGACAGGCGGGTTTCTTGCTGCCGCGGATACGGCTGAGGATTTTGCAGAGCGGGTCCTGCACTTGCTCGATGACGATGCTGCCTGGCGCCGAAACTCCGCTGCAGGGCAGGCTTTCGTGCGTGCCAATTTCACGGAAGAGGCGCAGTGGTGCGAGTTCGCGCAGGAGCTTCCGTGGGAGGTGGCTGCCGGGGAGCGAGCGCCATGATCGTACGTGCACGCGCACCGTTGCGGCTGGGGCTCGCCGGCGGTGGAACCGATGTATCACCTTATTGTGACGTCTACAGCGGCCGGGTGATGAATGTCACCATTGATCGTTATGCGTATGCGATCGTGGCGGCAGGCAACGGGCGGGAGACCTGCTTTCATGCACTCGATGTACGCCATGAGGAGACGCATTCCTGCGACAATAATGTTGCAGGCGGCGGCCCCCTGCAATTGCTCAAGGGTGTGTACGCGCGCGTGTCGCGTGATTTTCTTCGCGGCGAACAGCCGTCGCTGAGTGTGAAGACGTTTTCGGATGCTCCTCCAGGTTCCGGGCTGGGCTCATCTTCGACCATGGTGGTGGCCCTGCTGCAGGCATTCGTCGAGTATTTCTCGCTGCCTCTGGGCGAATACGAAGTGGCCCAGCTCGCCTACGATATCGAGCGCAAGGATTTGAAGCTCGCTGGCGGCAAGCAGGATCAATACGCTGCCACCTTTGGTGGTTTCAACTTCATGGAGTTCTACGCGGACGATCGGGTCATCGTGAATCCGTTGCGCATAAAAGATTGGGTCTGGGCTGAACTCGAGAGCTCGCTGGTGTTGTACTTCACCGGTGTTTCGCGCGCCTCGGCCGACATCATCGATCAGCAGTCGCGCAATGTGGGCGACAAGAACCAGGCTTCCATCGATGCCATGCATCAGTTGAAGGATGAAGCCATACAAATGAAGGAATGCATCCTCAAGGGCGATCTACGCCGGCTGGAGTCCACTCTGCAAGCGGGCTGGGTGGCAAAGAAGAAAACCGCCACCAGCATCAGCAATCCGTTGATCGAGCAGGTCGAGAAAGTTGCTTTCGCCAACGGTGCCCGCGCTGCCAAGGTGTCAGGGGCTGGTGGCGGCGGCTTCATGATGTTCCTGTGCAGTCCCGAGCAACGCATCGGTCTGACTCGCGCCTTGCTCGAACAAGGCGGCAGCGTTCTGGATTTCCATTTCACGCAACAAGGAGCAACTTCGTGGCGAATCACCTGAACGGATACATCGACAGTGAGTTCGACAAATCCATCAAGCTACTCAACGCCATGTCCGCGGATGTGGCATTGCGCGAGCTGCTTGCGCGTGTAGTGACCTTGTCAGTGGAAGCGCTCAAGCGTGGCAACAAACTGCTGTTTGCCGGTAACGGCGGCAGCGCGGCCGATGCCCAGCATTGGGCCGGGGAATTGGTCAGCCGCTTCAATTTCGATCGCCCCGGCCTGGCGGCGATCGCACTGACCACGGATACCAGCATCCTCACTGCGATCGGCAATGACTACGGTTATGACTATGTGTTCGCGCGCCAGGTCGAGGCACTGGGGCGTAGTGGTGACCTGCTGTTCGCCATTTCCACCTCCGGCAATTCGAAGAATATCGTGCGTGCCATCAAGGCTGCACGCGACGCCGGCATCGGTGTGATCGGCTTTACAGGGCAGGGTGGCGGCGCAATGGCCGAGCTGTGTGATGTCTGTTTCCGCATGCCCTCGGGCGAGACTCCGAAAATCCAGGAGGGCCATGAATTTCTGGGGCACTTGATCTGCGGCCTGATCGAGTACGAGATGTTTACAGATGCCAAGGGCTGAAGAGGCCATAGTCCTCGTTGGTGGCCTGGGGACGCGCCTGCGCAGTGTGGTTGCCGACGTACCCAAACCGCTGGCATCCGTAGCCGGGCGTCCCTTTCTCGCCCATCTGCTCGATCAACTGGCAGCGAGTGGTCTGCGCCGGGTGATTCTCGCCACCGGCTACATGGCCGAGAAGATCGAGCAAACGATCGGTGCGCGCTGGGCCGACATGGACATCGCCTATTCAAAAGAGCCGGAACCGTTGGGCACGGGTGGGGCGATCCGCCTTGCCGCCGCGCTGCTTCAAGGGAACGGCGTGCATCTGGCCAATGGCGACACATTTCTTCGTTATGACCCAAGCGCGCTTGAACGCGTAGTTTTTGCGACTGGGGCCATGCTGGGCATCGCACTGGCCAGAGTCCATGATGTGGGCCGCTATGGGGCCGTTGAGGTTGCCGATGGCCGAGTCATTGCTTTCCGCGAAAAAGGCGGTCATGGCCCGGGTCTTATCAATGCTGGAAGCTATTTCCTGACCGCGGCGGCTGTTGATGGTCTGCCCGGCGATGAGAGCGCCTATTCTTTCGAGAGCCGAGTTCTATTGCCCAGTGCTTTGGCGGGAGAGGTGGCCGCCATGGACGACACCCGTGACTTTATAGATATTGGTGTGCCTGACGACTATGCCCGCGCGCAGCAACTGTTCGGACGATGACATGAGCACCCAGCCGAAACCAGGTATCTATGTTCCGGGCGGATTGCAATCTGCGATGAGCGAGGCTAGACGCCGCGCCTTGTTTCTGGATCGCGATGGCGTCATCAATGTCAATCACGGATACGTGCACACGATCGAACAAACCGAATGGGTGCCGGGCATTTTTGAACTCTGCGCGACTGCACGCGACGCAGGGTACGCGCTGGTCGTGGTCACCAATCAGGCAGGCATAGCCCGTGGCTACTACAGCGAGTCAGAGTTTCTCGATTACACGCGCTGGATGCATGAAGAATTTGCAGTGCGTGGCGCGGTGATTCTCGCCACGATTTATTGTCCGCACCACCCCGAAGCTGGACTGGGGGCTTTACGTATAGAGTGTGGTTGTCGTAAACCGGCCTCCGGGATGTTCACGGTCGCCAGCGATCTTTTTAATCTGGCATTGGGGGATTCTATGATGGTGGGTGACAAGGAAAGTGATTTGCTCGCTGCATCGGGAGCGGGAGTCCTGAGAGGGTTCTTGGTCGATTCCAGCAAGCCTGAGCCGCTCGCCCGAGTCATCGAGCACCTAGGTCGGGCAGCAAATTCAACGATGGAACGCGGCACTTGAGCCATGGAGACTGTATCAGTGAGCAACGAATACGAGTCCATAACGCAGTGGTTTGCTCAGAAGATAGAACCGGTTCATCCCGTCGGGGAGGTACTAGAGCGTTATCATGCGCAACACCCGCGCGCAATTTTCCTTAAAACCCTTCCTGCAGATGCGACCATGCTCGATGTAGGCGCCGGTGATGGTGGGCTTGAAGTGTTCAGGCATTGGCCGGCTCCGAAGCGACTGGATATAAAGCTGTTCGCATACTCGCTCGAAAAAGGGGCGAGTTTCGACAAATATGATGGGTACGAGCTGGGGGACTGGGATCAACGCTTACCGGAATTGGGCGGAAAGAAGTTCGATGCGATCTATTCATCTCACTTCATTGAACATATAAAAGATCGAGGTGCATACGTAAACTGGTGTGCTTCACGCCTCGAGCCGGGTGGGCAAGTCTATATTGAATGGCCGGCGCACGATTCGCAGTTCTGCCCAACTATCCAGGAGCTTTCGAAAGTGGGCTTCGCGTCCATCACCGCGAATTTCCGTGATGATCGAACGCACAAGGATCTGCCAAGCAGGGCGGACATGCTTCACCATCTCGAAAGCGCAGGGCTGATCGTGGATGCGCAAGCCATCATTCGCATGCCTGTCTTCGAAAATGACTTGCTTGCGCACTATCGCGAAACCGGAGATGTGGTGTCACTACAGTTTGCCTACTGGCTGCGAACCGGGTGGTGCCAGTTTGTGACTGCTCATGCACCAGAGGCGGCTCTTCCGGAGAAGTAATCGACGAGCGGAATAATCTTGGAGGTCTTGGTACAGCCAGAGGTTGCGCCAGTTCAGCACTCGCTCGCAGGACACGAACATGCATTCGTCCTTGTCAGCATCGACGATATTTGAGCCCGTGGTGCACCCATATGACCGGCTTCCTTGACAATCCAGCCCGAAGGTGCGGCTTGGCCAAGACATAGAGCCGGTTCCCCGCTTATGGTTGACCACCAGATTAGCCTGACGCAGCTTCAGGTAAATCATCTGGGCACTGTAGCGGCGATGCCGGTGCCAAACGTGACGAGAAAATCTTGTTGCAGAGCTGGTGACGTCAAATTTGTCGTTAGATGACCGCATAGGTCTGGCTGGCTCCCGGCATTTGTCCGTATCGTGGTATGGCATAATGTCGGTGCCTCGTCTGAACCGCTCACGATGACTGCCAACAGGTGGTTCGGTGTAGGGGGTGACTACTCCGAATAAGTGTCCCGGCATATGGTTCCAGGCTGCTCCTGTTGGTTTGTGCGCGATTGCACTGTATCTGCAGCATGCGGGCTAGAGCATCATCCCGAATCGGTCAGGGCGGTGCGAGGTTTCCGGAATGGTTCGAGGGTTTCCTGAGAGCCCTTTGGTATTCGTCAATTTATCACTTAGTAGTTAACGCATTGGCAACAATAGGCGGCATGTCTAGTGATCTTGACGCAGAAAAGTCGTTTGACAGTGTTGCCATCAACCCAGAATGTCGCTCGTGCCCTGGCGTGGCTGGTGGTGGCCCTGCTTCTGCTTAACGCACTCTATTTTGTACTGCGCGCCTCCTCTCCGGTTATTCGCGACGACTCGTGGTACTTCTTGGATGTATTTCTGCGCAAGGCGATCAACGGCGACCTTGGCTTAGGCGACTTTTTTGTTCGGCGAATGGGGGCAGATCATTCCCAGCCGCTGTTCAAGCTGGTGCTGCTTTTCGAATGGCGCTACCTGGATCTGGATCTAGCGTTCGGAGCTGTGGTCGGCGTGTGCGCTGCTGCCGCCTGCGCGCTGATTTTCCACATGGTCATTGCGGCAGAGCGATGCAATGATCACAGTGATGTTTTTCGCTATCTCGCATGGGCTGCGATTTGCGCGGTGCTGTTTACATTGAATGCGGACGCGGCTATCTGGACATGGCCGCTGGTGGCGCTCGAAAACGTCACCAACCTGATTATCCTGCTGTTCGTACTCACCGTATGGCACGCTCATCGTACGCGGCGTTACACGGCACTGGTGCTTGTCACGTTGTTGCTGGGTATCACCAGTGACGACAGCGCATTGATCGCCGCCATCGCGGTTGTCGCAGCCATGTCGCTGATGCAACTCCGCGATCCGGCACAGCGGCACCCGTCGGCATGGAAGGTTTTGGCGGTGATTGCCGCATGCACGGTGCTGGTGAGGATCGGCTACGCCTACGTGCCGATTGTCGGCGGAATGGCTGAAACGCCGTTGTCATCCCGGTTGGGGCTGCTGGTCGGACATTTCCGCGACAAGGGATGGTGGATGTGGGTGATCATGCCGCTGACGCTACCGGTGTTCTATCGAAGCCCGACTCGATTCATCCATGTCGAGACCTGGCCGGCGATGCAGGTGGCGATCGGCGTGCTGCTGTTCGCGGCGCATCTGTGGTTCTGGCGGACGGCTTTTCGCGGCAAATACAATCGTGCAGTTTTCGTCGCGGTATGCCTGATGTTGGTTTCATACGGTTGGGTGGCCGGTATCATTCTGGGTCGTGTGACAACTGCCGGTAACGGTTATCTGACTCAGCCGCGTTACGTTTTGCTGTATGGCGGACATCTGATCGCGTTACTGCTCATGTGGGCGGGTTCGATCAGTGTGATGTCTCGACCCTCTGCCCAACGGCAGTTTATCGGCATGTGGTTGCCAGCAGCCGGATGTGCAGTGCTGCTTGTCGGACAAGTTCTCATATCGAGGAACGAATGGCGCGCGCGACCGTATCTGGTGGCCTACTACGCCAACATGGCGCACCAGATCGACGATCTCACCAAAGACCCCGGACACCCGCGAGCCTGTGCAGCGGAATTGCCCGTGTGTCACTGGCCACTCGTGAAGCGCCGGGAACTCACTCAGCTACTGAGTCAAAACCAGCTCAACGTGTTCTCGCCGAAGGTGCAGTGGCGGCATCGGTATCTGCCGGCGTTGATGCCTGTGGCTGCTGAGCCGGCATTATCGGGGTACAAGGCCGGTGATGATGGTAAAAAGAAAAGCGATTGAATGCGTGGCCCGCATCCAGATCGAACGCATGGGCACCAGTTGAAGGAGAGTGTCCGAGGCAACGACCCAGATGCAGGAGGAACTTCCGTGCAAGACGATCGTGGCATCAAGCACATTTTCACGTTTCCCTGGGCCTACAACGTTTTTCAGGGCCTTGTCGGCGCCACGAAGGCGCGAAGATGGGTCAGCGAGCGTTTCTGGCAAGCCCGGGTAGGTCAAAAAGTTGTGGATATCGGCTGCGGTCCGGGCAGCATCGTGCATCTACTTCCGGCCGGCGTGAAGTATGTAGGCTTCGACATCAGCGACGAGTACATTTCGAGTGCGCGTGTTAAATTCGCGGGCGATCCAGACAAGATGTTCCTGGTAGGAGTAGCCGAAGACTATGTTGACCATCTCCCCGCGCAGATGCAGGGGGCTGATTTGGTCCTCATCAACGGATTGCTGCATCATCTCGATGACAACGAGGCCTTGATTGCGCTGAAACTTGCGCGTGCGTCAATGGCGCCCAGTGGCAGGTTGGTCTGTCTGGAAGCCTGCTTTTTGATCAGCCAAGCTCCGCTGGCTCACTGGATGCTCAAGCAGGATCGCGGGAAGAACGTCCGTACCGAGCCGGAATGGAAAGCCCTGGTTGCAAAAGTGTTCGAGAAATCAGAAAGCTATATTTTGACAGGACTGCTGCGGATTCCCTACACGTTGATTGTCATCGAGGCGAAGCTCTAACTGGCCGCATATTGCACGATGGGCGGCTCGTCAATACACGAACACCGGGTAAATCCGTCGGCGTTCGTCGCCGTCGAGGTTGTCGCGTTTATCGAGCGCATGCACGCACTTATCAGGCGCAAATCCGGCTGGCGGTGCCGTGAACGACATATTGTGCGCCAAACGGTATCCAGCCCATGGCCGGTTCGAGTGGACGCAGGAAGGAGAGTGGGCGCGGGAAGAACACGATGTACCGGCAACAGATGCTATCGAATTCCGCATGCCGGGCTAGATCGAGCAATTCCGAACGCGGTAGCAGTATCGCGTCTTCATCGAAGGGACAATCCCGAACCGTTTTCAGGGTCAGTGGATTGAGCATGTTGTGCTCGAAGACGAAAACGTGACCGCCTGGTTTCAATACCCGCCTGATTTCGCTCATCCAGTGTGTACGCTCGGCAGGTGGTATGTGGTGAAAAACACAAGCCGCCATGACGGTGTCGAAGCTCTTGTCCTCGTACGGGAGGCGAGCGTTTTCGATGGTGCGGAATGTTGCCTGATGGGCATGGGATTCGGTGGCAAGTCGGATACTTTCGCCCGATAGATCGGCACCGTGCAGCGACGCTGCAGGAAACGCCCGGCGCAGGTGATCAATGGTATTGCCGACGCCACAGCCGAAATCGAGAATTGAAAACGATCCGGCGTCGACGCCATCCCCGAGCCATGCGGCCATGTACGTAGTTTTGTACGCCGCAAAAAAAGTGGGATCCTCGCCGCTGACTCGTATGCTGGCACGATGAAGATCAGTGTATCCCTCGGCATACTGGTCGAACTCGGGTTTGACTGACTTGTTCATCGTGATTCCGTCGAGATATCGAGTAATGCTTAATTCATACGAATGATGGTTCGCGACGCTAGGAATGTTGCCGGTATGGTGAGCACGGCGACGGCCAGTGGCGCAAACTGCTGGGGCATGTGTACCAGCTCGACCAGAATCCTGAGCAGGATCAAGCCCAGCAGGAACTGTAAAAGATATACCAGTGGGTAACGCAGTGCTGAGCGCCAACGCATGGGCTGGCGGAACACGTAGAGCGCGCCGAATACATACGACACGATGATGCCCAGTAAATACGCGATGGCGTATGCCACCTCGTAGCTGAACCAGTGCAGCAGTATCAGATAGCTGCCATAGCCAACGGCGACATTCAATATCCCTCCGACTAGGAAGCGCAGCATCTCGCCTGCCCATGCACGATTTGAGGAAAGGCGACGGAGATTGGACAAGGTTACCTTCAAAGAGTCGTGGAGCATTTCAGCGGATGGCGTTGGATGAAGGATTGGAGGTAATGGGGTTCAGAGTCTTCGACTATTGACTGCCTGTGTCACAGTCCACCACGTAGACCGGACGCCGGAACGTGGCACCCATCAGTCGGCCTACGTATTCGCCGACCACGCCGAGTATCAGCAACTGGATGCCGCAAGCAAACAGCACCACGGACATGAGCGACGCGTAGCCTGGATTGGTGATGCTGCCGCTCAATCGGCCGTAGACCACGTAAAGCAGATAGAGAAAGCTGATGGCGGCCAACGCTGCCCCACCAAACGTGGCGATCCGCAATGGAAGGTAGGAGAAAGTGACGAAAATGTTGGCTGCGTGTGAGAGCAGCTTACGCATAGTGTAAGTGCTTTCGCCGTGCTGCCGCTGCTGGTGTGGCACGCTGACGCTGCGCGTCGACGAGGTCAACCAGGACAGCATGCCGTCGATGTAAGGGCGGTCGAACCCGAAACGGTCAAGCTGCTTGGCCAGTGGTGCGTGGATGGCGCGGAACGAACAATAGTCCTCGTTGAGGTCGGGAAATGCGCGCTTGAGCATGCGTCGCATCAGTTCCGAGCTCAGGTTTCGATAGGCGGCATGGGTGCGTTTCTCGAAGGTGCCGTAAACTAGCGGGTGGTCCTCGTCACCGGCCGCAAGCAGGGTGGGGACAGATTCGGGTGGATGTTCGAGATCATCATCCATCGTGACGATCCACTCCCCGTGGGCATGAGCGATGCCACAAATGGTGGCGGCGTGCTGGCCAAAATTCCGGCCAAGGCGCAATCCGCGCACTCGCGGGTACCGTGCAGCGATCGCACAGATCACGCCCCAGGTATCAGGTTGCCCACGGTCGTCGACCAGGATTACCTCATGATTGAGCCCGGCCGATTGCAGGGCCTGATCGAGTCGGCGGCACAATTCCGGTAATGCTGCGCTGCCACCATATACGGGTACCACGATGGAGACGTCCGGCACGGGTACATCGCTGGTTGGGTTTGCGAGATTGTCGCTCATCGTGGAGCCGTTCATGTGCTGTTTGCCCAGGTAGGTGAGGAATCATTTGATGCCGCTGCACCGGTCGACGCCATAATACTTGTCTGTGATGTACTCGATGTAGTCGTCGCCAAGATTGATGTCCATTCGACCGCTTGAACTTTTGACTACGGTGGTATCAGTGAGCGTGGCAACGACAGTCGGAAGGGCTGTCTCTCGCCACTCGAGAGCATTGGATGATCATGCCGTCGGTGAAATCGAGTGCGGCACCAGCGGCGGGTGCTGCTTCCGTGGGCGCGCTGAGGTTTTTCCCGGGACTGCTCGTATCGCGTTTACAGGGCAGGAAACGGTATTGACGGTTATGACTATGCGCAGTGTGGTTCTTGCAGGTCATTGCACATAGCCACCAATGTGCTGGTTGATATCGACAACGTCATTTAAGTACGCGCCTGTACGATGAAGCCTATTGGAACGAAGAGCTGTGCTCGGCGCGTATGTGTGCCAAGGGTGAATCGCTGACCCGAGTCGGCGAGGCGTTGCTTTATTGCCAGCGACCAGTGAAACGCTTTCTCGATGTGGGTACCGGCCCCGGCTATCTGCTTGACGAACTGGCGAAGCAATATCCAGGGCGACCGGACTTGTTTTACGGCGTCGCACTGCTTCCCCGGCGGAGCGAACACCCCATCCGAACTACGTGGAGGGCGATGTAGGCATGCTGGAAGAAGCCTACGATGCGGGCGTGTGCATTGAAGTCATTGAGCACCTCACGCCGCGAATGTTGGGCAAGCTGGTGGATGGGCTGGCCAAGGTCAGCCTGCCCGACAGTTTGTGGCTGTTCAACACGGCATGCCGGACTATGTGATCAATGAGGATCACGTGTATCTCGATCCGTTGCACCGTGGCACATTGTCTCGTATTCCTGGCGCGATGCCGCACATGTTTTCGAGCCGCGCGGATTTCGCGTAACGGCATTGCTGGGCAAGAGCTTCGCGAGCACCGCATCTATCCCCGTCGCCGCACAACGATGCCCTGCTATGCGAGTCCGAGCTCATGTGCCAAGCTGCCTTCGAGTCTGCCCGGGCGTATTTCTACTATTCGGAATTCATGGCGCGGACGGAGTGGGCGTTGAATCTCCAGCGGGAGCTTGACTGCAAAAAGCAACAGGGTACCGGCATCTGACGTTGCTTGCTGGCGAGAGTCGCGGAATGAAGAATTGGGCGCTACCCGGCTGCTTGGACGTCTGGCCGTTTTTTGGCAACGATGGCTTCGGCCTCAAGGCTGTGGCCCCACGAATCCAAGCTCTTTTCCAAGGACAGCGAGTGCGCGCTGGTCGCGCGTCGTGGCCGCGTCGACAAGATTGTCGACTTCGATACGAATATTGACGGGTTGGCCTGGCGCGAGGCCGCAGCTCTCCGGAATCGGAAAGTTCAGTTTCGAGACGTCGCCGGGTTTGCTGTCCTGGGCCGGTGCAGCGCAGCCATTGAAGCTGACTGTGATTTTCGGGGCACTGTTGTGCATGTAGGAGGTTTGCGAGAGCGTATAGACAATCAGTTCGAAGTGATCGCCGGCCTCGGGTGTCAGGAGAATGAGGTTGTCGTCGCTGAGCCAGCGACCATTGCTGCCCTCGGATTCATTGAATCCACGCATATAGCTGTAGTTGTCGGCGGCATTGATGTGGCGACGAACGATATCGTGCTGAGGTACGAGCGGCGAAGGTGTCAACGAGGTGGCCTTCAGCAGGGCATAGCTACCCCATGGTGCGCCGGATAGCTGATAGCTCGATCGGACACGCTCAAGATAGTCCGAAGAATCACTCGGAGCCTGCACGAAATAGACCGGCCGTCCGGTTTCCATGCGCGACACGGGAATGTCATTGAAATCCTGGATGGGCCGTTCCGCGAGGAGGGAGATGACCGGGGCGGAATACCAGCCGACGCCGAAGATGTAGGCGTTCTTCGGCAGCGCTCGCACCTCTTCGGCCACGCGCAGTAGCGCGTGATTGTTGTCGGGGTTTGAGCGGGCGTGGATGAGTGCCCGGGATCCCTTCACCAGCCATGTCAGCGGCAGGGCGAGAACCATGCATGTGATGAAGGTCATCGAAATCCTGGTCACGCTGCTGCATGTGCGATTGCGCAAGTCGCCAAGCCAGGCTGCGATGAACATGATCATTCCGACGTCGGCGCAGATCATGCCGTCAATGATGCGTCGGTGCCATGCTTTGGCCGTGGGCGTAACGAGCAGCCACCACGCCGTGTAGACGATGGCGGTAATCAGGATGGTCAGCGTGCTCCATTTGCCTTCTCGCTCGGGTGAGCGCAAAAGCATTGCGACTCCGGCGAAGCAGAGCAGTACAAGCCAGAGGGCGGTGGCCCATACGGCAAGCTGGTAATTCTGGCTCAGATACTGCAGATGCAAGCCAAGCTTTGCGAGCAGACCCGTCGTTGTATCAGCGAGCCCAGTACGAACGCCAGCCTGCTTGAAGATCCCCGACGTCTCCTCTGCCCACCAGTTTGCCCAGGCGTCGGCGCCACCCAGCGCGACTGCTCGCCACGACTCCATTGCAATCATGGCGAGCATACCGCCGGCCACAAATGAGCCCATCCTCTTGATATGTGGCATGCGCCGGCCATCTGCAGGAAAGGCCAGCTCCAGGATGATGCAAAGGCAGAGGGCACCCGCCCCGATGAGCATGACTGTCTTGGTGATCACCGCCAGCGCGAGAAGTATTCCCGCCATGAACGCGGTGGCCAGGGGGTGCCTGCCTCGTTCGCTGTAGAAGGTGGCAGTAGCGGCAAAAACCAGGGCAATTGCCGGTATTTCGCCGTAGCCACCGAAACCGAATCTCAGTATTCCCGGAACGATGGCAGCGGTGCAGGCCGCGAAGAGTGCAAGTGTGCGGCTTCCTCTCTGCCTTACCAGAAGAAAGGTGGTTGCCAGCAGCAGGGCGAAGTAGGCGACGTTCACTACCTGCGCCTGCGGAATTGCCACCCCCCAGATCTTGAAGACCGCGGCGGCAGGCAGGATGTATGGCGCGCCCGTTTGTATCTCGTGGGGGAAAACATCGCGCTGCGCGTACAGGCGGCGATAGCCTTCGCCCTGGGCGATGGAACTGGCGACTTCCAGATTCATGGCGCCATCGAAAGAAGGCGCCGAGTGAACCGCTACCTGAACCGTGCCGAGGAAAAGCAGGGATAGCAACAACCCGAAAAAAACGGAAGGAACGAGAGAGAGTGCTTTCGATGAGCGCGCGGGGTCGGGGCGCATGTTCATGCCATCAACCATTTCAATCATCGTCGTGGTTCCGGCGGCGGCTTCCGAATTCCAGATGCTGGAGACGGACATCGATTCGTTCCAGCAGTTTGCGGTTGGTCGCTATCAGGTCGCCGATCAGCCCCATCATGTTGAAGAGCATGCCGAGCGTGATGCACAGGGATGCAAAAATGACCGACTGAATGTGGCCCTCTCCGCCATCCTCGAGATAAAAGTAGAGAAACCGGCCGCCAGCGATTGTCCCGGCGAGAAGAAAGACCAATCCCGAGTAGAAGAAAAGCGCCAGTGGGCGATATATCACGAAGACGCGCAGGATCGTGATGAGCGAGCGCTTGACGTAGCTGCCTATGCTTTTCACGAGGCGTGACGGCCGCAGGTCACCATTGGTACGGATTGGCACCGAGAGGATGCTCAGGTTGCTCTGGCCGGCCTGGATGATGGTCTCCAGTGTGTAGGTATAGGCGTTGAACACGTTCAGGCGCATGGCTGCTTCGCGCGACATGGCACGGAAGCCGCTCGGGGCATCCGCAACGTCAGTCTTGCTGGCCATGCGCACCGCCCAGCTGCCAAGGCGTTGAAGCTTCTTCTTGATCCAGGAGAAGTGCTCGGTCTGGTCGATCGGACGGGCGCCAATGACGATGTCGGCCTGCAGGGCCAGGATCGGTGCCGTCAGTTTGGGAATGTCCGCACCGCAGTACTGGTTGTCCGCATCGGTATTGACGATGACATCTGCGCCGAGCCTCAGGCAGGCGTCGAGGCCGGACATGAAACCCACCGCGAGGCCGCGGTTCACCGGGTGGCGCACCACGTGATGGACACCGTTCTGGCGGGCGACTTCTGCCGTGTTGTCGGTTGAGCCATCGTCGATGATCAGCCATTCGACGGAGTCGAAACCTGCGACCTCGCGTGGCAGCTCTGCCAGGGCGATGGCCAGGGTTTCGGATTCGTTGAGGCATGGAATCTGGATGATGAGTTTCATAGTCGTCCTTGGAGCAAGGTTCGCATACGTGTCGGAGCTCGGTCACATCTCGGATTGTTGGAGCCGTGCGGCACGATAACATTCGGGCCGTTTGACTCCGGAGGCCTCCAGACTGTGTGCCGCGTGATCGAAGGCATCGGCTCTTCGGGGTTGCTCGGGC
Source organism: Rhodanobacter soli (assembly GCF_040548735.1). Lineage (NCBI taxonomy): Bacteria > Pseudomonadati > Pseudomonadota > Gammaproteobacteria > Lysobacterales > Rhodanobacteraceae > Rhodanobacter > Rhodanobacter soli. The sequence continues at coordinate 38,719 of NZ_JBEPSD010000003.1, forward strand.
GCCATTTCTACTTGTAAGCGCCAAACGAGCGAGCCTTTCCGGATCAGCCATCCCGCTGCCGAAACATGAACACGCTCCCCCAGATAAAGTTGATCAGATCACCCAAGGTGGTGGCTATGCGCAATGCGACAACAAGCAGGACCACTTCCACGGGGGGAAGCACTCCGCTGAGCCAGGCGCTCAACATGGCTTCTCGGATACCCAGGCCGGCCGGCGCGCCGGGGGCGACAAAGCCCAGGATCCAGCTGCTGGCGAATGCGCCAATGAAGAATACCGGGCCAGGCATCAATACGCCTGCGGGCGTCAATGAGCCCGCAACTAGCCAGAGGCCGTAGCCGATCATGACGAAGCTGCTCGCATACAGTGCGTAGCAGCTACCGACCGTTGCCGGATCGAGGTGCAGTCTTGCCGGCGCGGCTATGACTCCTTCACGGACGGGGTTTCGCAAACGGGTCAGCCAAATGGCAATGCGGGGCGCCAGCAGCAATGCGCTCAGTGCACCTACGGTTACCACAATCAGTAGCGGCACCCGGTATTGGGTTATTTGCAACTGCAGCAATTCAGCTGGAGGCGCCCACAGTAAGGTGAGTGCGCCAATGTGCGCGCTGGCGACCAGCGCCAGCAGGAGTTCGTAGGCTACGGAAAGTAGTGCTGGCGACATCTGCACGCCCATGCCACGCGCCAATGCGATGCGTCCGATGTGCTGGGCTACATTGCCCGGGAGGTATTTGCCGAACTGAGTGGTGGCCAGGATAGGCAGCAGGCGTGCGAGTCCGGCAGGCTGGCGCATGGCTCGCAACAGCCTGGCCCAGGCGACAGCCGTTGTCAGAATGGACAGGGTGTAGAGCAGAGTAAGGCTAGCCGTGGCAACAAGTACCCTATTGTCGAGCAGCGCGGATAAATCCTTGCCAGCCAAGGCGCGATGCGCATAGATCACGAAATAGCCGCCGGCCACGAGTGCCAGCACCAGGCCGAGGCCTTTCAGTATTCGCTTCATGCCTGGCATGTGCTCCTTGCAGATTCCTTGTATCGCGCCGATGAGGATGAACTTGCGCTAATGAAAATCGCTGCTGGTGTGGCAGGATTGCGACCGGCAGCGTGCGGCCGCTTGCCCCATTTCCGGTGTGAGCTTGGCAAGGGTGGCGGCTGCTCACCCGAGCGACGGCACGGATGACACGGAAGGTTGTTCCCGTGCGGGGCGTTCACGAGGAAGTATTCGCTTCCGGTGTGTTCCATGTCAGGACATGGCACAGCTGATCCAGTCCCATGTCTGTATTAGGCCTTCTTTCAGGGACGTCTGATGGCGCCAGCTGTAGACTTTTGCCGCGTGTGTAGCGTCCATGGCGATGCACGATGCGTCTACAGCCCTGCTGGCATCGTAGCTGCGATGCAATGGCCTGCCCGTAGCCGCTTCCATGACATCGAAGAGCTCGTTGAGGCTGATGCTGGTGCCGCTGCAGGCATTGAATATCCTCGTGCCTTTGGGCATGGGGGTACCGAGAATCATGGTGCAGAGTCGGATCAGGTCGTCGATGTAGACATAGTCGCGGCGGACAGATCCATCACCCCATACATGGAGTGTCTCGTTGCGCAGAATTTTGCCAAAGGCGGCCGGAATAACGCCGAAGCCGGGGCGTTCGGGCTGGCCCGGGCCATAGATGTTCGAGGGGCGCAGGATGGTGGCCCTGCCGTCGAACTGGTCGCACCAGGCTGAGATGAGGTGTTCCGAAGCGAGCTTGGCTGCGCCGTGATACGAGCGGGGGTGGACACGCGCGCTTTCGTCGGATGGCAAGCCGGAGGCGTCTGCGTATAACGAACCTCCGGAGGACATGTACAAAAGCTCCACGTCAGGGTGATCCTGGAGCGCCTGAAGCAAGGATGCGGTGATGTAAAGATTGGTGTTCACCTCCTGCAACGGTCGCGCTGCCGACGTGCCCGGCGTTGATGTGGAAGCGAGGTGCACGACAGTATGGCTACGCGTGAGCAAAGGGGCGAAGGCTTCCGGTTCCCGGAATTCGCCGACTACCGATTCAACCAGGGGATGCTCGAATCCCGGCGTGCTGCGGTTGACGGTGATGACCGGCGTGCCCTTCAAGGCCAAGGTTCGTGTCAGGCTGCGCCCGACAAAACCGCCTCCGCCTAGAATGAGTATCGCCTCAGTCATCTTTCCTTCCCTCAAGTAGCCGCGTGTAGATACGCCGATAACGATTTGCGCAGTCGTCCCACGTACCGAGCTCCTCGGTCACACGATGGCGCGCAGCTTCCCCGAAACGACGATTGGTGGCTTCGTCCTCCAGCATACCCAGTGCTTTGCCATAGGTTTCCTCGGAGTCGCACAGCAGGCCTGTCTCGCCGTCGACAACGACGGTGGCGTGCGCCGGCATGCGGGAGGCAATGATCGGTAGGCCGGCAGCCATAGCTTCCAGCATCACCTGTGGCCGTCCCTCGGCGTGGCGGCTCAACGTTACCAGTCCGCAGGCGTGAGGAAACCACTCTTCGGCCAATTGCGCCGGCGCGGCGGGGCCATGGTAGTGCACCCAATCGGGTACATCGATGTCCTGCTCCATGGGTCCGAACAAGTGCAATTCACGCGAACCGTCCCTGAAGAGCGGGTATGACCAGTCGAACAGCGGCCCGAGCTTGTCCGTGGTAAGACGCGCAACCACGATCCAGCGCTTCGGATGATTGGCCACTTGTGTGCGGCCTATGGCGTACCAGACCGGATCGATGCCGAATGAAACAGGACAGATCTCGGCGACGTCGCCGAATGCATGTTGCAGGGGATCGCGCATCCACTCGGCGTTCGGACAGATGGCCACCTTGCGCCCTTGCGTCATCCTGCGAAGCAGGAAACGCATGAATGGCAACCTTAGCAGCCTCAGGTCATTGCCCAGCACGGTTATGAGGGCAGGTTTGCCGTCGCGTGGCAGGGGCAGAGCAGACTGCAGCCAGTTGACGTGGTAGATGTCCGTGTCCGGATGCCTCCGATAGGCTGCTGCGAGCAGGAGCAGCAGCTTGATCGGTGCAAGCAGTGCCCGGATGCCGCCGCTCCGCATCATGTGCGAGATGCCGCCGAGGTCGACGAGCTTCCCGAGCCACTGCGCTTCTGCTGGAGTGGAGGCCTTGATGACTCCCTCGGGAAGTTCGCCGGGTGGTGCCCACACGGCCAGTTCGATGGAAGGTGCGCGCGCCAGCGCGTAAACCATGTTTCTGATGAACACGCCACGCCAACCGGCAGCATCGCGTGGGTACATGGTGCTGACCAGGAATACGCGCATTACTTCGGCCCGCTGCCGGTTCGAGCATCAGCGGAGCGAGGAAATCGATTGAGCATGAGCGACATCTGATTTGTGTCCAACGCGGAATCCATATGGCTCGAGTTACGTGTGGTGTGAGGTATGAAACGGCCTTCGTGTCTGACAGGCAGACAGGGCGGCATTGTGCCGGCCACTGCATGGTTTTTCGAAGGGCAATTTGGCTGCGGCTGCAAGCCGCCGCAGTTGGACTATGCGCGGTCCGGGGTTACGGCCGGTTCACATGGCTTGCGCACCTCCAGATGGTGCCCGGTGGAAATGTTGTCCCAGTTAGGCCAGGCCAATGACAGGAGCCAGGTGGTCACGTTGGTGGTAAAAATCGCGACCAAGGCCACCGGTAGCAGAAGCATCTTCAGAGCTCCGCGCCTCGTATCGACCCCACCGGCGATTGCCAGGCACATAACCAGGCCGGCTGCACGTACCGCATGGCCGGATCGATGCAGATCCGTGACTTCCAGTTTGGCGCGCGCCATGTCCCTGCGCAGACCGAATTCGGTATAGCGCTGGAAGTCGAAGGGTTCGTTGTGCAGGGGGTAGAGGAATGGCATGGAAATCCAGGCACGACCGCCAGGCTTCAGTACGCGTGCTATCTCCTTGACCGCCAGGGCAGGATCCGGAACGTGCTCAATCACCTCGAGACAGACGACGCCATCGACGCAAGCATCGGCGACAGGGAGATGGCAGGCATCGGCGAAAATATCCGGTCTTGCGCTGTAAAACTCATTGCCGGTTGCCGGGTAATCCAGCGCGACATAACTCGCTGTTTCGGGCAGATGGGCGGCGATCCATCGGTCGGCCGCACCGACGTCGAGAATAACCCCTGTTGCGTTTTTGAGACCTTCGGGGATTTGGCGTCGACCCAATAGCCACTGCGGATGTATGGGTGTGCGTCGGAGCAGTCGGGCACAATCGCGTATCACGCCCATTGCCGTATTGCCTCTGGGCAGATTTGCTTGACATCTGCTCCGCGCAGATCCGACGCAATTTGCGTCAACCCCGATTTCCGCAATATGAGGCCTTCTGGTTTCACTGAATTTCCTATCCCTATGCGAACTGGTCATCCATGGTAAACGAACCGCCCGGATCGAGGGATTTCCTCGCCGGTTCGGATAAGACCTGCAATGCAGATGGCGTAATGCAGGAGGCCCAGGCTGCTGGCCGTGAGTTTCGGTCCCCAACGCCTGGGAAGGGGCTCATGACACCGCTCAGCTCAGTGCCGTCTCAAGCTCCGGAATGATCTTGAACAGATCTCCCACCAGGCCAAGGTCCGCAATCTCGAAGATCGGCGCCTCGCCGTCCTTGTTGATCGCCACGATGGTACCGGCGTCCTTGATGCCGGTGAGGTGCTGGATGGCGCCGGAGATGCCGATGGCCATGTACAGCTCGGGGGCGATGATCTTGCCGGTCTGGCCGACCTGCAGGTCGCTGGGCACGTAGCCGGCGTCCACGGCGGCGCGCGAGGCGCCGACGGCGGCGCCGATCTTGTCCGCGAACTTGAAGATGATATCGAAGTTCTCCTTCGAGCCGACGCCACGGCCGCCGGAGACGACCTTGCTGGCGCTCTGCAGGTCGGGGCGATCGCTGCTGCCCTGCTTCAGCTCGACGAAGCGGGTATGCGCGGGCAGGGCTGCGTCGACGGCCAGCGCTTCCACCGGCGCGCTGTTGGCGCCGGTGGCGGCGGCCGGCCAGGAGGCCGAGCGGATCGTGGCGACGACGGTGTGGGCGGCATCGGCTTCGACCGTGATGATCGCGTTGCCGGCGTAGATCGGGCGCTTGAAGGTGTGCGTGGCCTCGACGCTCATCACGTCGCTGACCTGGGCTACGCCGAGCAGGGCGGCGACGCGCGGGGCGACGTCCTTGCCGAACGTGGTGGACGGCACGAACACGTGGCTGTAGCCGGCGGCGGCCTTGGCGATCTGCGGGGCGAGCACGGCGGCCAGCGGATGTGCATTCTCGGGACGGGTGACGGTGAGTACGCGACTTACGCCGTCGATCTTTGCCGCCTCGGCGGCGATCGCGTCGACATTGTCAGCCAGTACCAGTACGTCGATCGCTTCGCCCTTCACCGCAGCGGCAGCGCTTACGGCGCGCGCGGTGGAGGAGTTGAGTTTGCCACCGAGGTGTTCGGCGATGACCAGGATCTTGCTCATGTGTGTCTCCGAAGCTTTGCGTAGGAGCCCACCCTGTGGGCGATGCTCTTGGGTGGCGTGTCGAAAAGCGTTGCCCACCGGGTGGGCTCCTGCAGGAATGTGGTGGTTACAGCAGGCCCTTCTGCCTCAATGCGGCGACCAGCTCGGCCGCGTCCTTCACCATCACGCCCTTGCTGCGCTTGGCCGGCGCGGCGTAATGCGTGGTCTTCAGGTGGTCGTGCGCCTCGACGCCGAGCGAGCCGAACTCGATCGTGTCGATCGGCTTGGACTTCGCCTTCATGATGTCGGGCAGCTTGATGAAGCGCGGCTCGTTGAGGCGCAGGTCGGTGGTGATCACGGCCGGCAGTTCCGCTTCGATCACTTCCAGGCCGGCGTCGACCTCGCGGGTCACCGTGGCCTTGCCGGCGCCGCCGTTATCCAGCGTGATGTCGACCTTGCTGGCGAAGGTGGCTTGCGGGCGGTCCCACAGCGCGGCGAGCATCTGGCCGGTCTGGTTGGCGTCGTCGTCGATCGCCTGCTTGCCCAGGATGACCAGCCCCGGCTGTTCCTTCTCGATCAGCTTGAGGAACACGCGGGCGGCGGTCAGCGGCTGCACGGCGTCGCTGGTGACCACATGGATGGCGCGGTTCGCGCCCATCGCCAGGCCGTTGCGCAGGTGCGCGGTGAGGTCGGCCGGACCGATGCCGACCACGATCACTTCCTCGGCGACGCCTTTCTCGCGCAGGCGCAATGCCTCTTCCAGCGCGATGTCGTCGAAAGGATTGGCGGACAGCTTGACGCCGTCGGTGACCACGCCGGTGCCGTCGGGCTTGACCTGGATGCGCACGTTGTAGTCCACGACGCGCTTGTAGCCGACCAGAATCTTCATCTGCGAATTCCTACCTCGTTGGCCGCCCCGTACGGGGGTGCGAAACCGCCATTCTACCCGGCATCGAACAATCGTACGAAATGAGCGGTTCGGCGACGCCGCGAGGGGGATCAGCCGCTGCGCCGCGCGTATGGATACGTCCCGGGGGCGGCTTCGGCGAGGCCGAGCAGGCCGGCCGCGCTGACCGTGCCGAAGCCGCCGCCGCTGGCGGCCAGGCTGAACACGCGTTCGACGGCGTGGGCCAGGGTACCGTCGAGCTGGCCCGCTTCGGCCTCGAACTCCGTCACTTCCAGATGGGCGTCCAGCAGCAGGCGTAGGGCCGCCGGGCGCAGCCAGAACATGCTGCCGGCGATGAAGCTGTCGTGTTCCACCTGCGGCGCGGCGATGCCGAGGCGGCGGGTGAGGTAGTCGACGTTGGCCTGATTGGCACCCCAGTAATAGTCCAGTGGCTGCAAATGGCCTTCGGCGTGCACGAGGCCCAGCGTGGCGTCGTCGCGGAAGGCTGCCGCGATACGGCAGGCGCGTTCGGGCGCGAGCAGCTTGTCGAGCAATTCGCGGCGCCAGGTCTCGCCGTCCTGGCGATGGGTGGAGCGCTTGCCGTGCAGTTTCAGCACGGTCGTCACGCCTTCGTCGAGCAGGCGGTTGGCCACGTGCAGGAACGGCAGGATGTCGCGGCCGCGGTTCTCGAATACGTCGATCTCGGCGTCGAGGCCGAGCTGCGCCATCCGTTCGCGCACGGCCTGTTCGCGCTCGCGGGAGGTGGTGATCACGATGCGCCAGTCGATGCCGCTGGTGCGCAGCGCCACCACCAGTTCGTCCAGCAGCTCGGGATACCAGACATGGATCACCGCGCAGGGGCGCGCATCGGCTATCGGCGCCGGCTGCAGTGCGGTGCGGGTGGCTTCCAGCCAGGCGTGGCCGAGCCGGCTGTCCGGCTCCAGCACGGCGCCTTCGGCCCATTCGTTCCACGCGTTGACGAAGACCAGCGGCTGCGCCGGAAAGCGTTGTCGCGCGACGCTGATGGCATGCCGCAACCAGTCGCGATAGCCGCGCGGCGAGGCGTGCGCGAACACGCGGCCAGCACCACTGCGCCGGGGTTCGTTGTCCCAGCCCGGATTGACGCCGGGATAGCGCGGATAGGCGGACTCGGGCTGCGCCATCGACTGCCGCGCCAGCTCGCGCCAGTCGTGCACGTCGCCGCGGTAGTCCGGGTTGAGCAGGTGCTGCCGCGCGGTGATCGGCGCGGGCGTGGTGTTGTTCGGCGGGAATTCCACCGCGGCGTCAAAGCCGATCGTGCGCGGATCGACCCGGTCGAAACTCTGCACGTAGGCAAGCTGGATCTCGCCGATGCCGTTGGCGCGGCACCACTCGCGCCAGCGCACGGCGGTCGCCTTCGGGTCCGGCAGCAGGCCGGGGCGGTAGACCAGCAGCAGCGGCTTGCCGCCGACGCGCAGGTAGCGCGGGTCGGCGAGATAGCGCGCGACGTGTTCGATGAAGGCGAGGTCGTCGGCGGGGCTGTGCTGCTGGCCGATCAGGATGTCGTCCGCGCGGCCGTCCCAGCGCCGCGACCAGTTCTCGTTGGCCCAGCACAGGCACAGCGGCAGGTCCAGCGAGGGATCGGCCAGCCATTGCTGCAGCGGCGTTTCCAGCAGGGTCTTGCCGGCGAACCAATAGAAGTAGCTGCAGAAGGCGCCGACGCCGTAGTCGCGGGCCAGTTGCATCTGCTTGCGCATCGCATCCGCCAGGCGCAGGTCGTAGAAGCCCAGCTCGCCGGGCAGGCGCGGCTGCAGGTGTCCTTCGAACTGCGGCAGCGCGCGCGTCACGTTGTGCCACTCGGTGAAACCCTCGCCCCACCACGCGTCGTTCTCCGGAATCGGGTGGAACTGCGGCAGGTAGAACGCCACCACGGTGGCGGGCAGCGGCGTCGGCAGCGTGCCGCTGCGCCGGGGCACGAAACCGATGGCGCGTCCGGCGGCCTGGCTGCGTGGCCGGTGCTCGGCTTGCGATGCCGCGGCCGACTGGCCGCGCGGCCCCTGCGGCAGCAGGTCCGCGTGCCGGTCCAGGAAACGCTGGCGCAGCCGGTCCCGCGTGGTGCCCGGCATCGGGGTCAGCCGGAAGCCGGTGCGCAGCACGGTGAACAGACAGCGTTTGGCGAAGTCGCGAGCGGACATGGCGGCCTATCGGTGGCGATGCCGAAGCATCGGCGCTGGCGTGCGCGTGGTCAATCCAGCACGCGATGCAGGGCGGCCGCAGCGGCGGCGGCGGAGAAATGCTGCTGCACGTTGTCGAGGCCGCGCACGGAGAGCTGCTGCCAGAGCGTTTCGTCGCACTGCAGCCGCCGCACCGCCTCGACGAAGGCGGCTGCGTCGTCGGCCACCAGCACGTTCACGCCATCGGCGAGCTGCATGCCCTCCACCGCGATGGTGGTGGCGATCACCGGCACGCCGTGGCTCATCGACATGTTGATCTTGCCCTTCACGCCGGCACCGAAACGCAGCGGCGCCAAGGTGGCGAGGCAGTGGTCCAGCCACGGCGCCAGCTCGGCCACGCGGCCGTGGAATTCGAGGCCCGGCGTGGCCAGTTCGTGTCGCGCCGTGTCCGGCATGTCGCCGAGCACGTGCACGCGGATGTCGGGCAGCGCCTCGCGCAGCTTCGGCAGGATCTCCTCGGCGATCCAGCGGACCGCGTTGCTGTTCGGCGGGTGGCCGTAGCCGCCGATGAAGACCAGGCCGCCGCGCCCCGCATACGGCTGCCGGCAACCGTGCACCTCGTGGATGTTGGACAGCAGTTCCACCCGCGCCTGCGGTAACAGCCGCGCCAGCAGCGATTGTTCGTGCGGACTGACCACGAGGCTGACGTCGGCCTGTTCGATCAGGGCCAGCTCGCTGCGGCGTGCGGCTTCGGCCTGGCGGGCCATGATGGCGCTGCCGCCGAGTTCGGCCGCGCGCCGTTCGCGCAGGAAGTGCAGGTCCACCGTGTCGAAGATCAGCTTCGCCTGTGGCGCATGGCGGCGCACCAGCCCCGCGTACTGGCCGGCGACGGTGTGCCGGCACAGGATCACCGCGTGCAGTTCGTTGCCGTGCTCGCGCAGCCAGCGCGGCAGGTCCGCCACCCATGGCTTGCTCAGCACTTCGCAGCCCAGTGCGCCGAGCGCGTCGATCTCCGCCGGGCTGGCGCGGCCGTCGTCGGGCAGGAAGGCGGTGCTCCAGCCCTGCTCGTCGAGCAGGCGCAGGATCGCGCACAGGCGCAGCGAGCCGGAGTCGCGCGAAGGTTCCGGCGTCATGGCATCCACCACCAGCACGCGGCCGCGCCGGCGCCAGTGGATCGCGCGTTCGAGCGGCGTGCCGGCGGGCGGCTGGGCGGCGAGTGCAGCCGTCCATTTGCCGATGAACTTCGCCCGGTTGGGCCGCTGGTGGCGCTTCATGCCGCGATCGAGGTCGGTGCCGGCGCTGATGCCCTCGCAGTGGATCACCGTGCTGGTCGGCTCGTAGTACACGCGCAGGCCGAACCGGCGCACCGCGAAGGCCAGGTCGGCGTCCTCGTAGTAGGCCGGCGCGTAGCGTGCGTCGAAGCCGCCGGCGCGGACGAACACGTCGCGGCGGATCAGTAGCGAGGCGCCGGAGACGTAGTCGACCTCGCGGCGGCAGCGAAACAGCGGCAGGTCGCGCGGTTCGAAGCGGCCGGTGGTCCAGCAGCTGCCGTCGGCAAACACCAGTCCGCCCGCTTCCTGCAGGCGCCCGTCCGGGTAGACCAGCCGGCTGCCGGCGATGCCGCAATCGGCGCGCTCGGCGAAGCAGCGCAGCAGCGCGTCCAGCCAGCCGGACGTGACCTGGGTGTCGTTGTTGAGGAACAGCAGGAATTCGCCGCGTGCCGCCTCGGCGCCGGCGTTGCAGCTGCCGATGAAGCCGAGATTGGCCGTGTTGCGCAGCAGATGCAGGCCGCCGACCTGCGCCAGCGTGGCGGCGCTGGCGTCCGGCGACGCGTCGTCCACCACGATCACCTCGAACGGCGCCTGCGCACCGTGCCGCGCCAGCGAGCGCAGACAGGCGAGGGTGTAGGCGAGCTCGCCGTGAACCGGAATGATCACCGACACCTGCGGCTGATCGCTGACCGGCAGCGCGAACGGCGCGAACGGTTCGTCCAGCGGCAGCAGCGCCAGTGCCTCATCGAGTTCAGGACGTGACTGGAACTCCTGCCGCATGCGCGCCAGCGTGCCGCGCCAGCCGCGCAGCGCGATGCTGCCGCGCGTGCGCTGCCACAGGTAGCCCAGGCGCTTGAGTCGCCAGTGCAGGTTGCCGATCAGCGGACTGCCCTCGGCCGCATCAGAGGTTCTGATAATTCGGCCCGGAGCCGCCTTCCGGCGTGACCCAGGTGATGATCTCGTACGGGTCCTTGATGTCGCAGGTCTTGCAGTGCACGCAGTTGGCCGCGTTGATCTGTAGGCGGCGACCTCCTGCATCCTCCACCATCTCGTAGACGCTGGCCGGGCAGAAGCGGGTGCACGGGTTGCCGTATTCGGTGGTGCACTGGTCGATGCAGATGTTCGTGTCGGCCACGTGCAGGTGGATCGGCTGGTCCTCGTCGTGCTCGGTGGCGGCGAAGTAGACGCCGGCCAGGCGGTCGCGCGGCGGCAGCGTGCGCTGTACATAGTCGCGCTTCGGCTCTTCCTGCGCGCCCAGCTTGTGCAGGCTGGACCAGTCGGCCTTGTTCTTCAGCGTCCACGGCGACAGTCCGGCGGTGACGGTTTCCCAGGCGGCATTCAGCATGCCGAACCACAGGCCCTTCTTGAACGCGGGTTTGATGTTGCGCACCTTCTTCAGCTCGGCCATCACGTCCGAGCCGCGCAGTTTCGCGTCGAAGCCGGTCGGGTTCAGCGCGTTCGCAATCAGGTGTTCGGCGGCGAGCATGCCGCTCTTGATCGCCTGGTGGGTGCCTTTCACCTTCGGCACGTTGAGCAGACCGGCGGTGTCGCCGATCAGCAGCGCGCCGGGCATCTCGCATTGGGGCAACGACTGGTAGCCGCCGGTGACGATCGCGCGCGCGCCGGCCGAGAGGATCGTGCCGCCTTCCAGCAGCGGCTTCATCATCGGGTGGTTCTTCCACTGCTGGAACGCTTCCCACGGCTGGTAGTTCGGGTCGCTGTAGTCGAGCCCGCTGACGTAGCCGAGCGCCACGCGGTCCTTGTCCAGGTGGTAGAGGAAGCTGCCGCCATAAGTATGTGTGTCGGCCGGCCAGCCGAAGCTGTGCACGATCTTGCCCGGAGTGACGCGGCCGGCCGGCAGCTGCCACAGTTCCTTGATGCCGATCGAGTAGCCCTGTGGGTCGCTGTGCTGGTCCAGCTGGAAGCGCTTGACCAGCTGCTTGGTGAGGCTGCCGCGCGCGCCTTCGGCCAGCACGGTGACCTTGGCCCTGATGTCGATGCCTTCGGCATAGCCAGGCTTGTGCGTGCCGTCCTTCGCCACGCCCATGTCGCCGATGCGCACGCCGGCGACCGAACCGTCTTCGTTGTAGATGTTGTCGGCGGCGGCGAAACCGGGGAACACGTCGACGCCAAGCGCCTCGGCCTGCGGCGCCAGCCACGCGCACATCGCGCCCAGCGAGACGATGAAGTTGCCGTGGTTCTTCATGCCCGGCGGCACCATCATCTTGTGCCCGCCAGTCTTGCTGAGCAGCCAGAACTCGTCCTCGCCGGCAGGCACGCAGATAGGCGGAGGGTTGTCGCGCCAGCCCGGCAGCAGGGCGTCCAGCGGCTGCGGCTCGATCACCGCGCCGGACAGGATCTGCGCGCCGATGGTCGAGGCCTTCTCGATCACGCACACGCTCACTTCCGGCTTCAGCTGCTTCAGGCGGATCGCGAACGACAGGCCGGCGGGACCGGCGCCGACGACGACAACGTCGTATTCCATGGTTTCGCGTTCGCTCATGGCGGACTCCCTGATGCTGGGTGGAGGCGCAGGCGGCTGCCGTGCGTAAGGGTATGGGTCAGACCGCCATTGTCCGTTTTCGGGCGTCGTGCAGCAACGCGTGCTGCGCCACCGCTTGCAATCGCTTTACCGGACACGGCGATAATCGGGGCATACAGGAAGGAGTGTTCATGAATTCGATGCCGCCGATCACCGACCTCGACCTGCGCCGCGCCTCGCTGTGCCAGTTGCTGCACTGGCTGGCGGTGGGCCGCGTACAGCCGCAGGCGCTGGCCGACGCCTACCAGCAGGCGATCGAGCGGATCGATCCCGCGCTGCATGCCTATGTCGACCAGCGCTCCGGCCTGCTGCAGGACCAGGCGCAACTGGCCGACCGGCGCCGCCGCGACGGCGTGATCGGGCGGCTGGACGGCATCCCGCTGGCCCTGAAGGATAACTTCGACATCGCCGGCTGGCCGACCCGGGCCGGTTTGCCGGGGCGCGGCAAGCCGGTGCAGGAGGACGCGCACGTGGTGGCGCGGCTGCGTGCGTCAGGCGCGATCCTGCTTGGCAAGACCAATATGGACGAAGGTGCGCTGGGCGCCGTCACCGACAACCCGCACTTCGGCGCCACCCACAATCCGCACCGGCATGGCTACACCGCCGGCGGTTCCTCCGGCGGCGCGGCGGCCGCGGTGGCCGCGGGCCTGGCGGTGGCCGCGGTGGGTTCGGACAGCCTCGGATCGATCCGCATCCCGGCCAGCTATTGCGGCGTGTATGCGCTGAAGCCCACGCACGGCGAGATCTCCGCGCGCGGCCTGGTGCCGGCGGCGCGCCGGCTCGACGCGGTCGGCCTGCTGGCGCGCAGCGCGGACGACCTCACCGTGCTGCTGCAGGTGCTGGCCGGCTACGACGCCGACGATGCGCGCTCGCGCCGGCGCCGGGTCGCGTTCGCGCTGCCGGACTGGGAACCGGGCAACCTGCGCGCGGGCCTGCTGCCGGACTTGGCCGCGGTCGGCGTGCAGCCGCAAGTGATCGAGGTGTTCGAGGCGGCCATGGCGAAGTTGCCGCATGCGCTGGGCGACCGCCGCACGGTCGACTTCGCCGACTGGGATTTCGCGCGCACCCGCCGCGCCGGCCTGCTCTTGATGGAAGCGGAAATGCTCGGCACCTTCGCCGCGGACCTGGCGAATACCGAGCATCCGGTATCGGAGCGCTTCCGCCGCCTGCTCGGCTACGCCGCAGGCAAGGGCGCGGCCGACTACGCGGTGGCTGACCGCGTGCTCGACGCGGCCACGCTGAAGATGCGCCGGCTGTTCTCCCAGGTCGACGTGCTGGTGCTGCCGACCACGCCGCAGGGCGCGTTCCCGCTGGATGGTCCGGTGCCGGACTCGCAGGCCGACCTCACCAGCTTCGCCAGCCTGGCCGGTTGCCCCGCGGTGAGCCTGCCGATGGGCACGCTGCCGAACGGCCTGCCGGTGGGCCTGCAACTGGTGGGTGCGCGCGGCTCGGACCTGCGCCTGCTGGAGCTGGCCTCGGTGTGTGCGGCGACGCTAGATGTCGAGCCGACGTATCCGGTGATCGCCTGAGGATCGCGTAACATGCCGGGTTGAACGCGACGCTGGCTTGTCGCCACAAATTTCTTTCAAGTCTCCGATGGCATGACGGTCGCATTCGCGCAATCGCAAACGCATCTCGACGAACTCGAGGCCGAAAGCATCCACATCTTTCGCGAGGTGCTGGCCGGCTTCCAGCGCCCGGTGATGCTGTATTCGATCGGCAAGGATTCCTCGGTGCTGCTGCACCTGCTGCGCAAGGCGTTCTATCCGGCGCGGCCGCCGATGCCGCTGCTGCACGTCGACACGACGTGGAAGTTCCGCGAGATGATCGCGTTCCGCGACCGGGTGGCGGCAGCCGGCGACGTGCAGGTACTGGTGCACATCAACCAGGAGGGCGTGCACCAGGGCATTTCGCCGCTGACCCACGGCGCCACCGTGCATACCGACGTGATGAAGACCCAGGCGCTGAAGCAGGCGCTGGACCAGTACGGCTTCGACGCGGCGATCGGCGGCGCGCGGCGCGACGAGGAGAAGTCGCGTGCGAAGGAGCGCATCTTCTCCTTCCGCAACGCGCAGCATCGCTGGGACCCGCGCAACCAGCGGCCGGAGTTCTGGCATACCTTCAACACGTATATCCGCAAGGGCGAGAGCGTGCGGGTGTTCCCGCTGTCCAACTGGACCGAGATGGACGTGTGGCTGTACATCCAGCGCGAGGGCATCGACGTGGTGCCGCTGTACTTTGCGAAGCCGCGTCCGGTGGTCGAGCGCGACGGCGCGCTGATCATGGTCGACGACGAGCGTTTCGTGTTGCGCGAAGGCGAGAGCGTGCAGATGCGCGAGGTGCGTTTCCGCACCCTGGGCTGCTATCCGCTGACCGGCGCGGTGGAATCCTCGGCTGATACGCTGGCGAAGGTGATCGAGGAGATGGCTCTCTCGCGCAGCTCGGAGCGGCAGGGCCGGGTGATCGACCAGGACCCGGCCGCGTCGATGGAGCGCAAGAAGCAGGAGGGCTACTTCTGATGGCCGCGCCGACCACCGCACTGGGGCTGCTGCGCTTCATCACCTGCGGCAGCGTGGACGACGGCAAGAGCAGCCTGCTCGGGCGCCTGCTGTACGACGCCGGCATGTTGCCGGACGACCAGCTGGCCGCGCTGGCCCGCGACAGCCGCCGCCAGCATGGCGCCGGCAGCGACGTGCTCGACTTCGCCCTGCTCACCGACGGACTGGACGCGGAGCGCCAGCAGGGCATCACCATCGACGTGGCCTACCGCTACTTCCATACCGCGCGGCGCAGCTTCATCGTGGCCGATTGCCCGGGGCACGAGCAGTACACGCGCAACATGGCCACCGGCGCCTCCAACGCCGAACTGGCCGTGGTGCTGGTCGACGCGCGCAAGGGCGTGCTGGCGCAGACGCGCCGGCATACCTATATATGTGCCTTGCTGGGGATCCGTCAGGTGGTGCTGGCGGTGAACAAGATGGACCTGGTCGACTGCGACCAGGCGATCTTCGAGGCGATCGCCGCGGAGTACCGCGGACTGGCCCATGGCCTCGGCATCGGCGAAGTGCAATGCCTGCCGGTGGTGGCGTTGAGCGGCGACAACGTGGGCTCGCGTTCGCCGCGGATGCCCTGGTACACCGGCGCCAGCCTGCTCGAGCTGCTGGAGTCGACCGACGTCACGCCGTTCCGCGCCAGCGACTTCCGCATGCCGGTGCAATGGGTGAACCGCCCCGAGCAGACGTTCCGCGGCTACGCCGGCACGGTCTGCGGTGGCCGCGTGGCTTGCGGCGACGAGATCGTGGTGCAGCCGGGCGGTCAGCATGGGCGGGTCGCCCGCATCGTCAGTGCCGACGGCGACCTGCCCCATGCCGCGGACGGCCAGGCGGTGACGCTGTGCCTGGACCGCGAGATCGACGTGAGCCGTGGCGACGTGATCGCCGACGCACGGCGCCCGGCGCCGGTGGCCGACCAGTTCGCTTGCCATCTGCTGTGGGTGGGCGATGCAGCGCTGCTGCCGAACCGCACGTATTGGCTGAAGCTCGGCACGCGCACGGTCAACGCGCGGGTGATGTCGATCAAGTACAAGGTGGACGTCGACAGCCAGGCGAAGCTCGCCGCGCGGCAGCTCGCGCTGAATGAAGTGGGCTATTGCACGCTGGGCCTGGACGACGAGGTCGCGTTCGAGGCCTATGCGGACAACCGCACGCTCGGCGGCTTCATCCTGATCGATCGCCTGAGCAACGCCACGGTGGCGTGCGGCATGCTGGATTTCGCGCTGGGCCGGTCGGCCAACGTGCACTGGCAGCACGTCGACATCGACAAGGGCGTGCGCGCCGCCAGCAAGGGGCAACAGCCGCTGTGCCTGTGGTTCACCGGCCTGTCCGGCGCCGGCAAGTCCACCATCGCGAACCTGGTCGAGCGCCGCCTGCACGCGCTGGGCTGCCACACCTACCTGCTCGACGGCGACAACATACGCCACGGCATCAACAAGGATCTCGGCTTCACCCCGGAGGATCGCGTCGAGAACATCCGCCGCATCGCCGAGGTGGCGCACCTGATGGTGGACGCGGGCCTGATCGTGCTGGTCAGCGCGATTTCGCCGTACCGCAGCGAGCGGCAGTCGGCGCGCGAGTTGTTCGCGGCGGCGGAATTCATGGAGGTATTCGTGGACGCGCCGCTGGAGGAATGCGAGCGGCGCGATCCCAAGGGCCTCTATCGCAAGGCGCGCGCTGGCACGATCCGCAACTTCACCGGCATCGACGCGCCGTACGAGCGGCCCGTGGCGCCGGACATCCACCTGCTGAGTACCGGACAGCACGCCGAACAGCTGGCCGAACAGGTCGTGGCACGGGTGCTGGCCGGGATCGACGGCCACGCCCACGGGTGACTCCGCGGCGTCGTCGCCCGCGCACGGCTTGGATTGCCAGCTGCCGGCGGCGATAATGCGGGTCTTTCCCCCGCAAGGCGCCGCCGCGATGACCGAGAAGACCGTACTCAACGCCACCCATCGTGCGCTCGGCGCGCGCATGGTCGACTTCGGCGGCTGGGACATGCCGATCAACTACGGTTCGCAGATCGAGGAACACCACGCGGTGCGTCGCGACGCCGGCATGTTCGACGTTTCGCACATGACCGTGGTCGACCTGCACGGCGCGCGCGCCCGGGAATTCCTGCGCCATCTTCTGGCCAACAACATCGACAAGCTGAAGGTGCACGGCAAGGCGCTGTACTCGTGCATGCTGGACGAGCGCGGCGGGGTGATCGACGACCTGATCGTGTACTACCTCGGCGAGGAGTTCTTCCGGCTGGTCGTCAATGCCGGCACCCGCGCCAAGGACCTGGCCTGGATCGAGCGCCAGGCGAAGACGTTCGAGGTGCAGGTGAAGGAGCGCCCCGAGTTCGCGATGATCGCGGTGCAGGGCCCGCATGCGCGCGCCAAGGTGCTCGGCCTGCTGCATGAGGTCGACCGCCCGCGCATCGAGAAGCTCGGCAAGTTCAGTGCCGCCGCCGCGCAGGGTCCGCACGGCATGCCGTTGTTCGTGGCGCGCACCGGCTACACCGGCGAGGACGGTTTCGAGATCATCGTGCCGGCCGAACATGCCATCGCGCTGTGGGAGGCGCTGGCTGCCGCAGGCGTGGCGCCTGCCGGCCTCGGCGCGCGCGACACGCTGCGCCTGGAAGCTGGCATGAACCTGTATGGCCAGGACATGGACGAAAGCGTCACGCCGTGGGAGGCGAACCTGGGCTGGACCATCGCGCTGGACGAGGGCCGCGACTTCATCGGTCGCGCCGCGCTGGAACAGCAGAAGGCCGCCGGCGTGCCGCGCACGATGGTCGGCCTGGTGCTGGACGACAAGGGCGTGCTGCGCCACGGCCAGAAGGTGCTGACCGCGAACGGCGAGGGCGAAATCCTCTCCGGCAGTTTTGCGCCGACCCTCAACAAGGCGGTGGCGTTCGCGCGCATTCCGGTCGGCGAGCCCGGCGACGTGCGCGTCGACATCCGCGGCCGCGAGGTGCCGGTACGCCTGGTGAAATACCCGTTCGTGCGCGACGGCAAGCCCTGCGAAGGGATCTGAGCCGCCGTCACGCGCCCATGCCCCCGCGGCACATTCTTCCCTTTGGCGGATGTAGCTAGAATCACCGCCTGTCACCCAACCAAACGACTGGACCCCGATCATGAGCGAGATTCCCGGCGATCTGAAATTCCTCAAGTCCCACGAGTGGGCCCGCGTCGAAGACGATGGTCTGGTCCGGGTGGGCATCTCCGACCACGCGCAGGGTCAGCTCGGCGACCTGGTCTATGTGGAACTGCCGGAAGTCGGCTCCGCCGTGAAGGCGGGCGCCGGTGCGGCCGTGGTGGAATCGGTGAAGGCGGCTTCCGACATCTACTCGCCGGTTTCCGGCGAGATCGTCGAGGTCAACGAACTGCTCAACGACAAGCCCGAGACCATCAACGAAGACGCCTTCGGCGAAGGCTGGATCTTCCTGGTGCGTCCCAGCGACCGTGCCGAGCTCGACGAACTGCTCGACGCGAACGACTACGAAGAGCTGGTCGAGAACGAAGACCACTGAGTCGCGGCTGACCACAGTCAGATTTATGCCGGCCGCCCAGTGCGGCCGGCAGCGTTTCCGGGGACGGGACGTGTCGCTGCGTCGTGCATGCAGCCGTCCAATTTTCCGCAGGCGTCGCTGATAGGAACCGTGTGCTCCGGAGCGAGCGCCGCCCTGTTCCTCCCGATGAAATCATCTCGATGTTTGCGCGGCGCATGCATGCCGTCGTCGAGGTGATGGCGTGCAAAATGTCGTCGCGCGATCGCCATCGGCGATGAGGGTCCGGGAATGCGGCGCATCCCATTCGTGCCGTTGCCGGGGTGCCGACGGGGCAGGGGCGCCGGATTTTTTTGTTTGTGCCGGGGTGGGGGTTCAGGTCATTTCAGTCGTGTTCTGTTCATCTGCCGGGAGCCGTTCGGTGGCTCGGAATGCACCTTGATCGAGCGACGCCTTGCAACAGCCGCTTGATGAATTATCGTTGTCGAAGTGCCTTGAAAACGTTGTACAGCAAGGGTTTCAAGATATTCCATATTTTTTATCTAAATAAACTTTGGACGTATGGACGTCCAATTGATTATACCCATTGTCACCCCGGAAGCCTTGTCGCGGCAGGCCTCCGGCGGGTTTGGGGCGGGGTGGACCGGATTGATTTCATGACTAAAATCAATTGACAGGCGAAATCTTCGGGGATAGCTTTCGCAACAGATCACGGGGAATGCGTTTTATGGCAACAACGAAATTCATCAAGCCCTATGTCGAGCACGGTGAAAAGGCCAATGCAGTACGCAAGATCACTGTCTCGATTCCGCTGCATGTCCTGCGGCGGCTTTCTGATTTGCGCACCCACCGTCAAGTGAACAATCTTCGGCACGCTACCAACAGTGACGTGTTGGTCGAAGCGTTCCTGCACGCTTTTACTGGGCAACCACTGCCAACTGATGAGGAGCTGAGACGAACCATGGCCACTGCCAAGAAATCCGCTGCAAAGAAACCGGCCGCCAAGAAGGCCGCCGCCAAGAAACCCGCCGTGAAGAAGGCCGCCGCCAAGAAGCCGGTTGCCAAGAAGCCGGCCGCCAAGAAGGCTGCTGCTAGGAAGCCGGCCGCCAAGAAAGCTGCCAAGAAGCCGGCAGCCGCCAAGAAAGCTGCTGTGAAGAAGGTTGCGAAGAAGGCTGCGCCGAAGAAGGCCGCCGCCAAGAAAGCTGCACCGGCCAAGGTGGTGAAGGCCACCAAGACCGCGAAAGCCAAAGCGAAGAAGTAAGGCTGCAAGCAACACGACAAGCGACACCCACAATAAGACAAGCAATCGACTTCTCTCCCCGCGGTGCCCAGCGCGGGGAGAGCACTTCGAGAAGATTCGTCCCGGCCTGGCCGGGACGCTTCGTTTCAGGGGTTGGAGAATCCATCCCGCGATGGCGGCGCCTGCCGCGCTCCCCTTCGACGCCGGCGCTGCCCGCCGTGTTTCCGGCGATCTCCACCGTTGTCCTGCGCCGCATCCCTGGACCGGATTCCGGTCAGGTGTCGTGATTCCGCACGCGATTTGCCGTGCTGCGCCATTGGAGTTACCTTCTGCACATCCGCGCCGCGGTGAATCCGGGGGATTCACTGCTCCTGGATGGACAGGGGGAAAAAGCGCGGGTATCTGTCGACACTCAGTGAGAGACCATGGATACCCGATACATACTTGATACGCGCCGGCATGCGCGTGGGGCCGTTCGGCCCTTGGTCATTGCCATCATCGCCATCTTTGCCCTGCTTGCCGTGGGCGCGTGGTTCCTCATTATCAAGCCGCACCAGGAGTTGGTCATGGCCGACTCGGGCGGCCATCCGTCCACACCGGTTTCCACCGCGACGCGGACGGCGCCGCCGCCGGCCAACGTGGCTGCGATGGATCTCAACCAGCTGCTTGCCGAGGCGCGCACCGCCATGAACGAGCAGCGCTACCTGGCGCCGGCCGGCAACAATGCGTTCGAGTTCTACCTGCGCGTGCTGGAAAAGGAGCCCGGCAACAAGGTGGCTTCCGATGCGTTGCGCGAGACGTTCCCGTTCGCCGCCACCTCGGCCGAACAGGCGATCAACTCGCGCGACTTCGGCGAAGCGCAGCGCCAGATCGATCTGCTGGCGAAGGCCGACCCAGCCAACTTCACGTTGACCATTCTCCGTTCCAAGCTCGATGCCCAGCGCAAGACCCTGGACAAGCAGCAACAGCTGGCGCTCGATCAGGAGAAGGCCACCCAGCTCGCGGCCCAGAAGGCAGCGGCGGACAAACAGGCGGCGGACAAGCTGGCCGAGCAGCAAAAGGCCCAGCTGGCCGAGCAGCAAAAGGCCGAGCAGGCGAGCGCGACGCAGCAGCCACGCCAGCAGGCGGCGGCGAATGCGCCGGCGGCAGGCGGCGATGCCGCGGGTGCGGACGGCGGCAGCGCGGCTGGTGCGGGCGCGACCACGGCGGCGGTGCTGGTGAAGGGCTCGGCGGCGCGCTACCCCACGGCTGCCATGCGGGCACGCCAGGAAGGCTGGGTGGTGGTCTCGTTCACGGTCGATCCCGACGGCACGACCAGCGACGTGAAGGTCGTCGAGTCGCAACCACGTCATGTCTTCGACCGTGCGGCGATCGACGCGGTGGAGCGCTACCGCTTCAATCCGGCGATGAAGAATGGCGTCGCCGTTTCCAGCGTCAAGCAGCAGCGGATCGAGTTCAAACTCTGATCGTGGCGTGACTGCAGCAACCCGGGCGGCGCATGTTTCGCATGCGCCGCTTTCTTTTGGGCGGTTGCGGGTTCAGCGGTGGCGTGGCGCGCGGCGATGCACGCGCGGCCGGGATTTCGCCCTGGACTTCGCTGCCGGCTTGGCGGGGCCTTCGATGTGGGCCCAGTCCACGTGCGGCAGGCCCAGCAGATCGTCGAACACCATCGGCATCAGCCCGCTGGGCGTGGGGCCGGTGGAGTTCCACAGGGTGACCACGCCGGCGCGGTACTTCGGGAAGAAGCCAATCATGGTGCGATAACCGGCCACGGCGCCGGCGTGATAGATCAGGGTTTCGCCACCGTATTCATAGACCCGCCAGCCCAGCGCGTAGTGTGCGGCGGTCAGGCGTCCGCTGCGCCAGGCGGTGGCATGCAGTTCGCTGGGCGTGGCGACGCCGGGAGCGTGCAGCACGTCCAGCAGCGAGGTGGGCAGCACGTCCTGGCGGCCGCCCATCTGGGCGATCAGCCATTTCTCCATGTCGCGCAGGCTGGCGTTGACGCCGGCCGCCGGCGCGACCCGGTAGTAGGTTTCGTTCGGTTCGAATGGCACCCAGCCCCGGCTGGTGGCGCGGTGCGGGCGTGCCCAGCTCTTGCTGGATTCCAGCGCGGCGCGGCCGTAGCTGGCGGTGTTCATGCCCAGCGGATAGAAGATGCGCTTGTCGACCTGGTGATAGAAGAAGTCGCCGGTGCGCGCGAGCACCACGTCGCCGATCATGCTGAAGGCGACGTTCTGGTAGCCGTAGCACTGGCCCACGCCGCAGACCATGTCGACTTCGTCCAGTTTGCGCACCAGCTCCTCGTAGGGCGTGTCGCCCTCGAGCATGTTGTCGTAGGTATTGCGCGGCAGGCCCAGCCGCTGTCCCAGGATGTCGCTGACCGTGGCCTGCGATGCGGCCTGCATGTTCTTCAGCTTGAAGTACGGCAGCACGTCGACCAGCTTCGTGTCCCAGCCGAGCTTGCCGTCGTCGATCAGCAGGCCGGCGATGGCGGTGGCGAACGCCTTCGACAGCGAGGCGAGGCGAAACACGGTATCCGGGGTGATCGGCTGTTTGGTGGAGGCGTCGGCGTAGCCGACGGTGCCCTCGTAGACCACCTTGCCGTCGATCACCACCGCGGTGGCCAGGCCGGCGACGGCGTCGCGCTGGGCGAGGCGGTTCAGCCAGCGCTGGTAGTCGGCGAGGGTCTGCTTGACGCGCGGCGACGGCAGTTGCTGCGGCACGTTGCCGACGCTGGCCGGCGACGGGGCGGAAGCCGGGGAAGTGGTGCGCGCGGTGGCGCAGACCGGCGTGCAGGCCAGCCCCAGTGCGCCCGCGATCAGCAAGAAGATCTTATGAAACTGCATGGTATTCTGGCGTGGTTCCGGCGTGGGGATGCGCCTCAGGGTGGAGAGCTCGACGATGGGTCTGATCATTTTTCTGATTGTCGTTGTCCTGATTGTCTTGTACTTCGTGGCGATCTACAACGGACTGGTCACCTCGCGCAACGGCTACAAGAACGCATTTGCGCAGATCGACGTCCAGCTCACCCGGCGCCACGACCTGATTCCGAACCTGGTCGAGACCGCCAAGGGCTACCTCGCGCACGAACGCGGCACGCTCGAGGCGGTGGTGCAGGCGCGCAACGCGGCGGTCAGCGGGCTGGCCGGTGCGAAGGCCAACCCGGGCGATCCGGCCGCGATGCAGCAGCTGGCCAGCAGTGAAAATGCTTTGACCCAGACTTTGGGCCATTTGTTCGCGTTGCAGGAGGCCTATCCCGACCTGAAGGCGAACCAGACCATGATGCAGCTCTCCGAAGAGCTGACGTCCACGGAGAACCGGGTGGCGTTCGCGCGCCAGGCGTATAACGACTCGGTGCTGACCTACAACAACAAGCGCGAAGTCTTTCCCGCCTCGTTCGTGGCGAACAGCTTCGGCTTCGCCGCGGCCGAGCCGCTGAAGATCGAGGATCCGGCCGTACGCGAGGTGCCGAAGGTTTCCTTCAGCTGATCGCCGTCGCGTCGCGGCGCATGCCGTGGCGCCACCCGGGAGCTTCCATGGATTTCTTTGCGCAACAGGCGCGCGTGCGCGGCAGCAGCCGGCGGCTGGTGGTGTTGTTCGTGCTGGCGGTGGTGGCGATCGTGGCGGCGATCGACGCGGTGGTATGGCTCACCATGGGCCATCATGCGGCCGACGGCGAGCCGGTGGCATCGAACCTGCCGCTGCTGTTCGCGAGCAGCGCCGCGGTCATCGCCGGGATCGGGCTCAGTTCGCTGTTCCGCATCATGAGCCTGTCCAGCGGCGGCAAGGCGGTGGCCGAAAGCGTGGGGGCGGTGCCGGTGCCGCCGGATACCAGCGACCCGCAACTGCGGCGGCTGCGCAACGTGATCGAGGAAGTCGCCATCGCCGCGGGCGTGCCGGTGCCGGACATCTACCTGATGGCCGACGAAGCGGGCATCAATGCATTCGCCGCCGGCTATTCGGCCTCCGACGCGGCGGTGTGCGTGACCCGGGGCTGCCTCGACAGGCTCAGCCGCGACGAGTTGCAGGGCGTGATCGCGCACGAGTTCAGCCACGTGCTGAACGGCGACATGCGGCTCAACATCCGCCTGATGGGCCTGCTGTTCGGCATCCTGGTGCTGGCGATCGTGGGGCGCCGGGTGATCTGGTTCGGCGGCAGCGGCAACCGTCGGGGTGGCGGCCAGGTATGGCTGATCGGGCTGGCGCTGATGGTGGTCGGCTACATCGGTTATTTCTTCGGGCGGCTGATCCAGGCCGCGGTGGCGCGTTCGCGCGAATCGCTGGCGGATGCTTCGGCCGTGCAGTTCACCCGCCAGACCGACGGCATCGCCGGCGCGTTGAAGAAGATCGCGATCTTCGCCGAAGGCTCCACCCTGCAGGTGGCGAACAAGCAGGAGGTGGCGCACATGCTGTTCGGCGAGGCCGGCACGTTCAATGCGCTGTTCGCCACGCACCCGCCGCTGCTGCAGCGCATCCGTGCGCTCGAGCCCGGTTTCCGCGAGGAAGAGCTGGCCCGGCTGGCCGCCTCGCTGCAGCACCCGACAGCCACGGCGTCGGCCACCCCGATCGCCGACAAGCCGGCGGCGACGCAAGGCGTTGTTCCGGGCATGGCCATGCCGTCCGCGCTGCCCGCCGTGTTGGCCGGTGGTGCTGTCGTCGGCGGCACGGCATCGGCGCCCCGTTTTCAACGTGCTGCCTCGGTGCGTCAGGCCATGCCGTCTGCGCTGACCGGGGCCGTGCAGCAGCCCGAGTCCGCGCTTGCCGTGATGCTGGCGTTGGCCACGTCGACCGAGGCGGCGCTGCAGCCGGCGCAGCGGCGGATCGTTGCCGATGCTTTCGGCGATGATGTGCTGCAAACCGTGCAGGCGTTCAATGGCGAAGTAGCGCAGCTCCCGCCGATGGCACGCCTGCCGCTGGCCTCGCTGGCGTTTCCCGCATTGAAGCAATTGCCGGAAGGGCGTCAGCAGACCCTGCTGGTCGCGCTCGACGCGCTGGTCAAGGCCGATGGCAGGGTCGATCTCAACGAATATTGCCTTGCACGCCTGCTGCGTCTGCAGCTCAAGGAGGCCAGCCAGCCTCGCCGTGCGCCGGTCGATGGGCTGAAGAAACTCCCGGCCTGCCGCGACAGCCTGATCCTGGTTTGCACTATCGTCGCGTCAGGCGGCTGTTCCGACGAGGCGAGCGCCCGCCGCGCCTGGCTCGTGGCGATGCAGCAAGCCTTCCCGGGGGAGGCGATCGCATGGGCGCCACCGCCGGCGGCGTGGCAGGCACCGCTCGAACGTGCGCTGGATGATCTGGATGGACTGCTGCCGGTCGCTAAGGAACTGGTGATCCAGAGTCTGGTCGGCGCGATTCAGGCCGACGGCGTGGTCAGCGTGGAAGAGGCGGAACTACTGCGCGTGATCTGCGCCAGCCTGCACTGTCCGCTGCCGATGTAGGAGCGCTCAGGCCTCGCCGCGGATCAAGGCGCCGGCGCGCTCGGCGATCATGATCGTGGGTGCGTTGGTATTGCCGCTGGGCAGGCTCGGCATCACCGAGGCGTCGACCACGCGCAGGCCGTCCACGTTGCGCACGCGCAGCTCGCTGTCCACCACCGCGCGGTCGTCGCTGCCCATGCGGCAGGTGCCGACCGGGTGGTAGATGGTTTCCGCCTTGCGCCGGATGAAGTCGGCGTACTCGGCATCGGTACCGATCCGGCGCTCGGGAAACACCGGCGCGCCGCGATGCGGCGCGAATGCCGCCTGATCGAGAATCTCGCGCGACAGCCGCGCGGCCTCGATCATCATCTTCATGTCGTGGCCTTCCGGGTCGCTGAGGTAATCGGCGTGGATCGCGATCGGTTGCGCCGGGTCGGCCGAGTGCAGGCGCAGCCGGCCGCGGCTGCGCGGATGCAGGTAGCACGCATGCAGCGTGTAGCCGTAGCCGGGCAGGCGATGGCGGCCGTGGTCGTCGAGCAGCGCGGGCACGAAGTGGAACTGCAGGTCGCAGCGCGCGTCGGCGGCGAAGCGGCTGCGCACGAAACCGCCAGCCTCGGCCACGTTGGAGCTGCCCGGTCCGTCGCGGTGGCGCAGCCAGCGCAGGCCGGCGGACAGCTCGTTGAGGTGGTCGTAGCTGAGCTTGCCCGGGTTGGCGTCGAGCGTGCAGATGTCCAGGTGGTCCTGCAGGTTGGCGCCGATATCGGGCACGTCGGCGACCACCGCGATGCCGTGTTCGCGCAGGTGGTCGGCGGGGCCTAACCCGGACAACATCAGCAGTTGCGGCGTGTTGATCGCGCCCGCCGCGAGGATCACCTCGCCGGCCTCGATCCGCTCGGCGTCATGCCGGCCGCGGCGCAGCTGCACGCCGACGGCGCGGCCCTGCTCGATCAGCACGCGCTCGACCAGCGCATGCGTGCGCACGTGCAGGTTTTCGCGTTGACGCGCGGGCTTCAGGAACGCCGTCGCGCTGGAGCAACGCGTGCCGTGGCGCTGGGTCACCTGGTAAAGCCCGAAGCCGGCCTGCTGCTCGCCGTTGAAGTCGTCGTTGCGCGGGAAGCCGGCGCTTTCGGCCGCGTCGATCAAGGTCTCCGACAGCACGTTGCGGTGACGCAGGTCGGCAACGCCGAGCGGACCGCCCGTGCCGTGCAGCGCGCTGGCGCCGCGGCTGTTGTCCTCGCTGCGCAGGAACCACGGCAGCACTTCGCGCCATGACCAGCGCGGATCGCCGCTGGCTTCGGCCCAGCGGTCGTAGTCGGCCGCCACGCCGCGGATGTAGCACATCGCGTTGATCGCGCTGGAGCCGCCCAGGGTGCGCCCGCGCGGCCACCACAGGCGGCGCTGGCCGAGCGCGGGCTCCGGCTCGGTGCGGTAGTTCCAGTTGAGCGTTCGGTTGGTGGCCAGGCGGGCGATGCCGGCGGGCATGTGGATCAGCGGATTCCAGTCTGAGGGGCCGGCTTCCAGCAGCAGCACGCGTGTGGCCGGGTCGGCACTGAGCCGGTTGGCCAGCACGCAGCCGGCCGAGCCGGCGCCGACGATGACGTAGTCGTAGTGGTTCAAGGCTTCTCCATAGCTTTGCTGGATGGACATGGCCGCATGCTAGGCTTGCCGCGCCCCACGCTGGATGTGCCCGTGAGTTTGCCCCGCCAAACCGTTGTGGAACAAGCCGCCGCGCCGATGCTGTCCGCGCTGGCGTTTTTTTTCGTGATGACTTCGTACTACATCATCCGGCCAGTCATGGGCCAGCTGAGCGGTGCGGTCGGCTCGCAGTCACTGCCGCTGTTCTACGGCGCGGTGTTCGTGGTGATGCTGCTGTTGACGCCGGTGTTCGGCATGCTGGTGGCGCGCTTCCGGCGCAGGCAATTGCTTGGCTGGAGCTACAGCTTCTTCATCCTGTGCCTGCTCGCGTTCGTACCTGCCTTCATGGAGCAGGATCGCATCGGCGCGCGCGAGCTGGGTGTGGTGTTTTTCGTCTGGGCCAGCGTGTTCAACCTGTTCGTGGTGTCGCTGTTCTGGAGCTTCATGGCGGACATCTTCTCCAGCGATCAGGCACGGCGGGTGTTTTCGCTGATCGCGCTGGGCGGCATGGGCGGCGCGGTCTTCGGCCCGTTGGTGACCAAGCTTCTGGTGCAGCTGATCGGCGTGGCGCCGCTGTTGGTGGTCTCGGCGCTGGCATTGAGCTTTTCGATGATGCTGTTGCTGCAGCTTTCCACGCAGCACGACCGACAAGCGGGCAGCCGTGCCGATGAGGCGATTGGCGGCTCGCTGTGGGCCGGCATCAGGGAGTTGTGGTCGCGTCCGTTCCTGCGTTACATGGCCTTGCTGATGTTGTTCGGCGACGGCATCGGCACGTTGGCCTATGCGCTGGTAGCCGATTACGCCAAGGCGCATTTCACCAGCACGGTTGCGCGCACGTTGTTCTACAACGATCTGGATCTGGCTACCAATCTGCTTGGCGCGGTGCTGCAGCTGAGTGTGACGCCGTGGTTGCTGGTGCGTCGTGGTGCGGGTTGGGGGCTGGTCGTGCCATCGCTGGTGAATGTGGCCTTGCTGGCTGCCGTGGCGCTGGTCGGTGACGGCAACTTCATGTTCTTCAGCTACAGCGTGCCGCTGCTGGCGGTGATGATGGTGATCACGCGCGGCTTCGCCTACGGCATGACCAAGCCGGCGGTGGATGCGCTGTACACGAGGGTGCCGCGCGAGACGCGCTACAAGGGCAAGAATTTCGTCGAAACCGCGATATGGCGATTCGGTGACGTGGTGGTGACCAGCGCGGTGAGCGGCTTGCGCATGCTGGGCTGGGGTATCGGCGGCTTGGCCCTGGCCGGTGTCGGCGTCGCCACGCTGGCGGCCATGGTGGCGAGGCGTGCCGGCTGGTCACCCGATCTGGCGCCTGACGATCAAATGCGGGGCGACGGTGGTAAAACGCCGCCAGTTTGAATCTGGCGGATTGCGTTTTCCCGATTCCCGATTCCCGGCCTAACTGGTGATATACCGCTGCAGATGCTCGATCTGTTCGGCCTGCGCGTCGATCACCGCCTTGACCAGGTCGCCGATCGAGATCACCCCGACCACCTTGCCGTCCTGCACCACCGGCAGGTGGCGGATGCGGCTGTCGGTGCACAGGCGCATGCAGTCGAACACGTCGGTATCCGGGCCGACGGTCAGCGGGTTGCCGCTCATGATGTCGGACACGGCGGTCTGCGACGAGGAGCGGCCCTGCAGGATCACCTTGCGCGCGTAGTCGCGTTCGGACATGACGCCGACCAGTTGCTCGCCATGCATCACCAGCAGCGCGCCGATCCGATGCTCGGCCATGTGCTTGATCGCCTCGAGTACGGGCGCATCCGGTGCAATGCTGTAGATCGCGTTGCCCTTGCCTTGCAGCAGATGTTTGACCTGGCTCATGCTTGGGTCTCCCACCGGCCCGGGCGGGCCGTCTGGGCACGAGTCTAGCTCCGCCATGGCGCCGGCGTGTAGTGAAGTTGTGAATCCGCGCAGCGGCTCAGCGCCGTGCGCGCGGCGGACCGCGGCCTTCGATATAGGCGGGCCCGCCGAGCTGGTACATCTGCCGCTGGATCCAGTCCGCGCGGCGTTGCACGTAGGCGCTGGGCCGGTCCGCATGCAGGCGCCGCGGGTTGGGCAGCACCGCGGCGAGGCGGGCGGCCTGGGCCGGACCGAGCCGCGCCGGCGTGGTGTGGAAGTACGCCTCGCTGGCTGCGCCCACGCCATAGACGCCGTTGCCCAGCTCGGCGATGTTCATGTACACCTCGAGGATGCGCTGCTTCGGCCAGGTCAGTTCGATCAGCACGGTGAAGTAGGCCTCCAGCCCCTTGCGCACGAAGCTGCGGCCGTTCCACAGGAACAGGTTCTTGGCGGTCTGCTGGCTGATCGTGCTGGCGCCGCGCAGGCGCCTGCCGTCGTCGGCCGCGTCGAGCGCGTCCTGGATGGAATCGAGGTCGAAGCCGTGGTGGTAGGGAAACTTCTGGTCCTCGCCGGCCACCATCGCCAGCGGCACCCAGGCCGACACCTGCGTCCACGGCACCCAGTGCTGGCGCAGCCGGAAGTCCTTCTCGCCGTGGATCCACGCGCCGAGCTGGCGCTCCATCATCATCGCCGACGTCCACGGCGGCACGAAGCGCAGCACCAGCACCACCAGCCAGCTCAGCGCCAGCCATGCGAGCAGCAGGATCGCCAGCGAGCGCAGCAGACGAACCAGCGGGGCACGGCGGAACGGAGAGGGCATGGCGGTACGCGTGGGAAGATGCGGGCAGTATAAGGGGCGTTGTCCGGATGCCGTCGTGCCCCCATCTGTGGCACTTGCCCTCAATAGAGACCGTCCGCCGTGGAAAACCTGCCTGTCGAAGACGTGCTGCATCGCTTCCTGCTGGAACGCGCCGGCGTGCGCGGCACCCTGGTGCGGCTGGGGCCGGCCTGGCGCGAAGTGGCCGGCCGCGCCGACTACCCATCGGCGCTGCATGCCTTGCTGGGCGAGGCGCTGGCTGCCAGCGCGCTCTTGACCGGCAACATCAAGCTGGACGGCGCGCTGTCGATCGAACTGAAGAGTTCGGACGCGTTGCGCCTGCTGTTTGCCGAGTGCAGCGACCAGGGCCGCCTGCGCGGCCTGGCGCGCTGGAACGAACCGTTGTCCGAGCCGCTGGCGCTGGATGCGCTGGCCGACGCGATCATGGCGATCACCATCGGCAACGTGGATCGCGGCCAGCGTTACCAGGGCCTGGTCGACCTGCGGCACGCCGATCTGGCCGGTTCGCTGGAAGACTATTTCGTGCAGTCCGAACAATTGCCCGCACGGATCCTGCTGGCCGCCGACGGCGAACATGCGGTCGGCCTGATGCTGCAGAAGATGCCGGGCGAAGGCGGCCGCGATGCCGTGCGGGATGACGATGCATGGAATCGCGTGGTGCACCTGACCGCCACCCTGGGCGCGCAGGAACTGCTGGCCATCGCGCCGGAGCAGTTGCTGTACCGGCTTTATCACGAGGAGTCGGTGCGCCTGTTCCAGCCGCGCCCGCTGGCGTTCGGCTGCAGCTGCAGTCGCGAGCGGGTCACGGCGATGCTGCGCTCGCTCGGCCGTGACGAAGTGGAGGCGGCGTTGGCCGCCCGCGGCGACGAAATCGAGGTGGTCTGCGAGTTCTGCGCGCAGCGCTACCACTTCGACCGCATTGATGCCGAACACCTGCTCAGCGAAGCCGCGGCACCCGGTGCACCGGGGACGGCGCAGTAGCGATGAGGGCCGATCAGGCCAGCAGCAGCGGCTTGTCGGTGCCGAGCCACGTGCTGGCGGGCTGCGGCTCGGCGAACAGGAAGCCTTGGCCGTAGCGGCAGCCGACGCGCAGCAGCGCCTGCCGCTGCGATTCTTCCTCGATGCCTTCGGCGATCACCTTCATCTGCAGCGAGTCGGCCAGCACCTGGATCGCGCGCACCAGCGCCAGGCCTTGCGTCTCGGCGTCGTCGGGCGGCAGTTCGGTGATGAAGGAGCGGTCGATCTTCAGCGTCTCGAACGGGTACTGGTGCAGGTAGCTGAGCGAGGAATAGCCGGTGCCGAAGTCGTCCAGCGCGATGCCGACGCCGTGGCTGCGCAGGTTCTGCAGCATCTGCTTGACCTGGGTCGGGTTCTCCAGCAGCGCGTGCTCGGTGACCTCGATGCGTATGCAGCGCGTCGGCACGGCGTACTGGTCGAACAGTGCCAGCAGTCGCTGGTCGAGGTCGGCGGAGCGGAAGTGCCGGCCGGACACGTTGATGCTGATGAAGCCCTCGGTGCCGATCAGCCGCACCGCCTGGGTGCACACCTGCTCGAAGATCTGCCAGTCGATCGCCTCGGCGCAGCCGCACTCTTCGGCGATCAACAGGAAATCGTTCGGCGCCAGCAGGCCGCGTTCCGGGTGGTGCCAGCGCAGCAGCGCCTCGTAGCCGGTGACGCGGCCGTCGGCCAGTTCCACGATCGGCTGGTAGAACGGCTCGAACTCGTTGCGGCTGAGCGCGTGGCGCAGGTCGCTCTCCATGTCCAGCAGCGACAGTGCCTCGCGGCGCAGGCGGTCGTCGAACATCGCCGCGCGGTGGCGGCCGCCGTCCTTCGCGTTGTACATCGCCGCGTCGGCGTCGCGCAGCAGTTCCTCGGGCTGGCGGTAATGCGGGCTGGACAGGGCGATGCCGATCGAGGCGGAGGTGAAGATCTCCTTGGTACCGAGCCGGAACGGCGTCTGCAGCTCGCTGATGATGCGCTCGGCGATCAGCGTCGCCTTGTTGGTATCGACGATGCCTTCCAGCAGCACCGCGAATTCGTCGCCGCCCAGGCGCGCGACGACGTCGCGCGTCTTCAGGCACGCGCGGATGCGGCCGCCAACCTGGAACAGCAGGTCGTCGCCGACCAGGTGACCGACCGAGTCGTTGATCACCTTGAAGCGGTCCAGGTCGATGAACAGCACGGCGAACTGTTCGCTCGGGTTCGCGACGTAGCGCTGCATCGCCTGCTCCAGCCGCTGCAGCAGCAGGGTGCGGTTCGGCAGGCCGGTCAGCGAGTCGTGCAGGGTTTCGTACTTCAGCCGGCGCTCGACGCGCTCGCGCTCGGCGATCTGTTCGCGCAGGTCGCGGTTGGCCAGCGCCAACGCGCGGGTGCGCTCGGTGACGCGGCGCTCCAGCCCGGCGTAGGCGTGTTTCAGCGCCGCTGCGGCCTGCTTGCGTTGCAGCGCGTTGGCGATGTGGTAGCTGACGAAGGTCAGCAACTCCTGGTCGCGCTCGTTGTAGGTGTGCTCGGGCGAGTAGCTTTGCAGCGCCAGCACGCCCATCGCCTTGCCGCCCCAGATCAGCGGCACGCCAAGCCAGCACACCGAGCGCGCGCCGAAGTGGCTGATCTCGCCCTGCGCGCTGAGCCGATCGATCTCCGCCGGCGTGGCCAGCAACGGCTTGGCGTGGCGCAGCACGTACTCGGTGGCACCGCGCCCATGCGCGCGCGGCGGGCGCACGCTGTCCACATCGTCCACCGAATAGGGGAAGGTGAGGTGGCCGTTCTCCTCGTCGATCAGCGCGATATAGAAGTTGCGCGCGTACAGCAGGCCGCTGATCACCTGGTGCATGGCTGCGTAGAACTTGTCCAGACTGTCCGAGGTGTTGGCCAACTCGGCGATGCGGAACAGCGCCGCCTGCAGGCGCTCGCCGCGCTGGCGCTGCAGCACCTGTTGGCGCAGCACGCGGTTCGCCTCGCGCAGCGCAGCGGTGCGGTCGGTCACCCGGCGGCCCAGCTCGATGTGCGCCTCGCGCCGCTCCAGCGCCGTCTGCACATGCTGGGCCACGTAGTTCAGCAGCTCCAGGTCGTGCCGCGAATAATGGGTGTCGGCGCGATAGCTCTGCATCACGATGCCGCCGACGACGCGGCCGGCGCGCAGCAGCGGCGCCCCCAGCCAGTGCTCGCAACGGGGACCGAGCAGCACGAAACGGTCACCGAACTGCTGCTTCAGTTCCTCGAGCGAGCCCATCAGCGGGCGGCCTTCCTGCAGCAGGTTCCAGGTCAGGCTGTGCAGCATGTCGTGCAGCGGCAGGCTCTGGTCCGGCGGGGGCGGGTCGGTATCGGCGATGTCGACGTAATAGGGGAAGCGGACGGTGTCGGTGGCGGCGTCGTACAGCACGATGTAGAAGTTTTCCGCGTACATCAGGCTGCCGACGATGGCATGCAGCGAGCGCATCATCTCGGGCATGTCGTGTTCGGCGCCGGCCTGTTCGGCGATCGCGTACAGCGCGCGCTGCAGCCGTTCGGCCAGCGCCAGGCGCGAGATCGCCTCGTACAGGCGGCTGGTTTCGGCCAGCTGGCGCAAGCGGATGTCGGCCAGCCGGCCCAGCCAGTCCAGGCGGTCGTGTACGACCTCGGGCAGCGGCAGGTCGGCCCATTCGAGCATCAGGGTACGCGGGCCCTGCGGATCCTCGGCCAGTTCCATCTGCCCGGCCAGAGGAGCGGGCTGCTCGTCCATGCGTCGCCAACGCAAGCGGCCATGGATGCCGAAATTGCCCAGCATGAGTTCGCAGACTTCCATCACGCCGGCGGCGTCGGGCGCTTCGAACAGCCGTTCGACCGCCGCGTGCAGGGCCGCAAGATCCCGAGCCACCGGCGGTGGTTGGGATGAACGGATCGTCGGTGTGGCGCTCATTGGACTGCGGCTGGTTCCGGGGCGACCTGGCTGGATCGACGTGGCATGCCTTTATCCCGCCTTTATAACGTGTAAGTCTGCTCCCTCGCCAGTTTTTCGAGGGGGGAACCCGCGGGCGGAGAAGGGGTCAGAAAGGAGACGGATCCTGCCGTTTTTGTGCGTTGGAGTGGGTTTTTGGGGTGTTAGCAAAACGTAAAACGGGGTATAGTGGAGCCCAAGTATCCTCCATTGAGTGAGTCACCGGTCCATCGTATGCGCCGCCTGTCCGCCCTGCTGCTCATCCTGCTGCTGCCGCTCACCGCGGCCGGGCAGTCTGTGGGCGACAACAGTGACATGGCGCAGCGCCTGCTGGCGCAGCCGCCGGATCAGGTAACCGAGGTCGAACCCGGCATCATCGTGCCGTTGTGGCGTGGTGCCGATGGCCGCTTGTTCGCGCTCAGGGCGGATCGCAGCACCGGTGCCGAGGCCCTGCGCAAGAATGCGCCGCTGGCGTTGCGGGTGGTGGATGCCTCCACGGTGACGACGACCGGCGTGGAATACGGGCTGGGGCCACGGCTGCAGGCGCATGCGGAGGTCAGCGAACATTCCTGGACGAATCCGGGCCTGCGCGTGCTCGGCAGCGAAGTGGGCGCCACCTATGACGCGGGCCGTTACAGCGTCGGTGTCAGCGTCGGCACCAACACCACGCCGAACAGGAACGTCTTGCCGCGCGTACTGCCGGGCGCCGCGCCGGGCGTGGATGGCCTGTCCAGCTTCGACAGCAGCTCCCAGCTCAATGCGCATGGCCGGCTGGCCCTGGGCAACAAGAGCGGTATTGACCTGGGTGCCAGCGTGGGCCGCATCCACCTGCTGCCGGGCAACCTGCTCGGCATCGACACGCTGGACCAGAAGGCGTTGAGTTTCGGCGTCGACCACGGCCCGGTGAGCGGCGTGCTGATCGGTCGCACGATGCAGCCGCAGGCCGGCATC
Source organism: Rhodanobacter soli (assembly GCF_040548735.1). NCBI lineage: Bacteria > Pseudomonadati > Pseudomonadota > Gammaproteobacteria > Lysobacterales > Rhodanobacteraceae > Rhodanobacter > Rhodanobacter soli. Next base: position 72,904 of record NZ_JBEPSD010000003.1, read on the forward strand.
CCCGGCGGGCTCAATGCCGACCGCCGCTGGAACAGCATCGACCTGGGTGTGACCTGGCGCCTGCCATGGCGCGGCTCGCTGAGCGTTGGTGCGCAAAACCTGTGGTCGTCCGGTGCCCCGGCGAATACGCCGGCGGGTCCGGAACCGGACCAGTCGCGCACACCGTACGTGCAGTATCACCAGGATCTCTGATCGGCCGGGCCGTATTCCCGGCAGTCATGAAAACGCCGTCGCCATGCGACGGCGTTTTTCGTTTGGGAGAATGGCTCGCGCTCAGTCCTGCTTGCGCACGCGCAGGTCGCCGCTGAAGGTCTCGATGTTGATCTTGCCGGCGCCCGCGCCGAGGCGGACATCGAGCGAGCTGCCGGGGCCGTGTTCGGGCTCCTTCGGCGTGCCGAAATCGCTGCGCAGGTCGCCGCTGAAGCTGCTGGCATGCAGGCTGGCGGAGGTGTTCGCGGGCAGTTGAAGCTGCACGTCGCCGCTCATGCTGTCGATGCCGATGCTGCCGCCGGCGGCCAGGGAGCCGATGAGCTGCACGTCGCCGGACACCGTGCTGAGGGTGAGCTTCTGCCACGGTCCGCCGTTGGCCTGGATACGCCCGGAGATGGTCTGCAGTTCGACATCGCGGCCCAGCGCCGGCGCCAGGATCTCGCCGCTGACGGTCTGCAGCGCGGCCTGCTCGGCATGCCCGGCCTGCTCGATGCCGCCGCTGACGCTGTCCACCTTCAGCGAGGGCGTGCGTGCGTTGATGCGCGCCTTGCCGCTGACCGTATTGACCTGGATGCTGCCGCCGTCCATGCCATCGATGACCAGCGGCGCACTGATCACGTCGACGTCGAGCGAGGCCGCCTTGGGCACGTGCAGTTCCAGCGTGGTCGGCGCCATCTTGCTGTCGCCGCCCCAGTTGAACCAGCCGGAGCCGCCCTGCGGCTCGACCTTGATCTCCAGGTCGCCGTTGCTGCCGGTGATCGCCAGCGGCTTGGCGCCGTCGCCGAGGCGGCCGCTGACCTGCACTTCGTTGCGGTCCCATGCGGTCACGTTCACCGTGCCGGCGATATTGCTGATGCTGACGCGGGCGGTCGGGGTGGCGTCATGGCGCAGCTGGATCGGCGTGTCGGCGAGGGCCTGGCCGATGCAGAAGCACAGCAGCAGGGGAAGGTAGCGGGCGGTTTTCATGATCGTTCCTGGTGGTGTCAGCCGGCCTGGTTGGCCAGTTGGCGCAGTTGCGTCTGTTGCTGTTCGGTGCGGCCGAGCAGGCGCTGCAGCGACGGCGAATCCGGTGCCTGCTGGATCGCGAGTTGCAGCTCCATCTGTGCAGCGTCCAGTTCGATCGCGGCGCCGGCGAGCCGTGGGTCGGACGGCTTCCAGTTGCCGGAAGCCTTCGTGTTGCCGGCTACCGGCGTGGCCGTCGGTATCTGCAGCACGCGCCAGCCGATGCCGCCGGCCAGCAGCAGCGACGCGGCGACGCTGGCGGCGACCAGCCAACGCCGGCGATGGGCCAGCCGAGGCTCGCGCAAGGCCGGGTTGGCGGATGCTTGCGTGCGTTCGGCGTCTTCCAGTGCGGCGTCGATCGAGGCCCACAGGTCGCGCTGTGGCGTGAGCGGCTGGCGCAGGTCGCGCATCTGACGGCGCCATTCGAATTCGTTCATGAGCTTTCTCCCAATACTTTGCGCAGCAGGCCGCGGGCGCGATGCAGTTGCGCTTTCGACGTGCCGACCGCCATGCCCAGTTCGCTGCCGATGTCCTCGTGCCGCCAGCCCTCGATGTCGTGCAGTACCAGCACGGCGCGGGCACGTGGCGGCAGCTGGCCGATCGCACGTTCCAGTTCCTCGCGCTCGGCGGCGCAGAACGGTGTTTCGCCGGTGTCCGGCAGATGCTCGTCGTCGAGCATGCTGACCGGGTCGGCGCCGCGGGCGCGGATGTCCATCAACGCCACGTTCACCGCGAGGCGGTACAGCCAGGTGCCGAACGCGCTCTCGTGGCGAAAGCCGGGCAGTTTTTGCCAGGCGCGGATGAACGCATCCTGGGTGAGGTCTTCGGCGCGGGCGTGGTCGTAGCCGGCGAGCCGGTACACCGCACCATGCACGCGGCCCACGTGCAGCTGGTACAGCCGCTGGAACGCGTGACGGTCGCCGGCAGCCGCGGCACGCACGTCATCGCTGTCGTTGGCTCGCGTTGAGGCGGGCGACATGGAACTTCCAAGGGCAGGACAGGCGGCGATCATCTTGCCAGCTTGGATGCGGCGTTGCGCGAAAGGGTTTGAACGGCGGCCGCGATGGCGGGCCTGCAAACATCGCGGGCAGTCGGGGTGACCTGCCCGCGATCGGGATGCCTCAGGAGGCGACGGCTTCGCGGTGTGCCTGGCCGGCGTCATCTTCCAGCGCCCGGGCCACGCGCTGCTGCTCCTGGCGCAGGCGTTCGGGCAGGCGTGGGGCGAAGCTCTCCAGGTATTCGCCGATGGCGGACAACTCGGCCTGCCAGCCGGCGTTGTCCACATCGAGCAATTCATCGAGCCTGGCGCGGTCGAGCTTGAGCCCGTCCAGCTTGAGTTCGCCCTCGCCCGGCAGGATGCCGATCGGCGTCTCGACGCCGCTGACGCGGCCTTCGGCACGGTTGATCATCCACTCCAGCACGCGCAGATTGTCGCCGAAGCCCGGCCACAGGAATTTGCCGTCGGCGCCCTTGCGGAACCAGTTGACGTGGAACACCTTCGGCAGCTTCGCGCCGGGCCGGTCGAAGGACAGCCAGTGCGCGAAGTAGTCGCCGTAGTGGTAGCCACAGAACGGCTTCATCGCCATCGAGTCGCGACGCAGCACGCCGACCGCGCCGGTGGCGGCGGCGGTGGTTTCCGAGCCCATCGCCGCGCCCATCAGCACGCCGTGGGTCCAGTCGCGCGCTTCCATCACCAGCGGCAGCAGCGAGGGACGACGGCCGCCGAACACGATCGCGCTGATCGGTACGCCTTGCGGTGCCTCGGCCATCTCCGACCAGGTCGGGCACTGCTTCGCGCTGACCGTGAAGCGCGAGTTCGGGTGCGCGGCCGGGCCGTTGGCCGGATCGTACGGACGTCCCTGCCAGTCGGTGACCGGGGTGCCGGGCAGGCCTTCCCACCATGGCTGGTTGTCGGCGGTGACGGCGACGTTGGTGAAGATGGTGTCGTGCGAGATGCTCTTCAGCGCGTTGTGGTTGGTGGCGTCGCTGGTGCCCGGCGCCACGCCGAAGAAGCCGGCCTCTGGGTTGATCGCGTATAGCCGTCCATCTGCACCGGGGCGCATCCAGCAGATGTCGTCGCCGACCGTCCACACCTTCCAGCCGTCGCGCAGATAGCCTTCCGGCGGAATCAGCATCGACAGGTTGGTCTTGCCGCAGGCGGACGGGAAGGCGGCGGCGACGTAGTGCGTCTCGCCCCGCGGGTTCTCGATGCCGACGATCAGCATGTGTTCGGCCAGCCAGCCTTCGCTGCGCGCCTGGTGGCTGGCGATGCGCAGCGCGTGGCACTTCTTGCCCAGCAGCGCGTTGCCGCCGTAACCGGAGCCGTAGGACTTGATCGACAGCTCGGCGGGGAAATGCATGATCCAGCGGCGTGCGGGGTCGAGCTCGCCGACGGAGTGCAGGCCCTTCACGAACGAACCCTCGCGCTCGATCCGCGCCTGCGCGGCGGCGCCCATGCGGGTCATGATCTTCATGTTGGCGACCACGTACGGGCTGTCGGTGATCTCGACGCCGCAGCGTGCCAGCGGCGAGTCGATCGGGCCCATGCAGTACGGGATCACGTACATGGTGCGGCCTTCCATGCAGCCGTCGAACAGCGCATCGATCTTCGCGTGCGCCTCGGCCGGGGCCATCCAGTGGTTGTTCGGGCCGGCGTCGTCCTTGTCCGGATGGCAGACCAGGGTCAGCTGCTCGACGCGGGCGACATCGGAGGGGTGGGAGCGGTGCAGGTAGCAGCCCGGATGGGTCTGCTGGTTCAGTTCGATCAGGGTGCCGTCGGCCAGCATTTGTTGCACCAGGGTCTGATATTCGGCGTCCGAGCCATCGCACCAGTGAATCTGTGCGGGGCGGGTCAGCGCCGCCGCCTGGTTGACCCACTGTTCGAGCGCTTCCAGCTTGCTGGCCATCGTGTCCTCTTGAGGTCTTCAGGAAAAGTGATCTGAAACGGTAGTTTGCGTGCACTGGTATTGCAAGGTCCGATGCAACAAGAACGGCGCCAGATGGCGCCGTTCGGGGACTTCCGCTGGGCCTGGTCAGGCCGGGATGAGGGTCGTGATCATGTGTTCGACGTAGGCGTCGAACTCTTCGTGGTTGAGCCGCGGCAGGCCCAGGGTGAAGTTCAGCTGCAGGAAACCGACGTAGGCGGCGTAGGTCAACCGCGCCCGGTTCAGCGCCTGCGGCGGGGCCAGGCCGGCCTCGCGATAGGCGGTGGTGAGAAACTCCATCCGCCGCTGCGACACGCGCGCCATCACCGGCACCACCTGCGGATGGTCGAGCGCCTTCAGCAGTGCGGCGTACACGCGGTGCGGCTGCAACTCGTGCGCCACCCGGCGGAACAGTTCGGGCAGGCGCTTGCGCGGGTCGGTGATCTGTTCGATCTGGCCCAGCACCTCACGCTCGCCGTACTGCTCCCAGCGCTCCAGCGCGGCGTGCAGCAGGGCTTCGCGGGTGCGGAAATGCCAGTAGAAACTGCCCTTGGTCACGCCCAGCCGGCGCGCCAGGGCCTCCACGGCCAGTGCGCCGACGCCTTGTTCGGCAATCAGCTGCAGGGCGGCAAGTTCCCAATCCTCCGCCGACAGGCGGGTACGTTCTGGCTTGCTACTGACATTCATGTGCGTATGGTAGCCACACCCCGTGCATTTGTAATGTGTGGCATCCATCTGACTGAATGTCATGGCAATTTGCTGCGCCATCGGGATTACGCGGCGGCGTGGTTGACGGCGCTTGTCGAGGCAATCCATACTCATCCGTATGGAAAACGACATCCGTGCTCCCGATGCCATCAGCCGCTTCCCCGTCGCCGATTTGAGCCTGGCGATGGAGACGCGTCGCCCGGATGGCAATCCGGCGCTGCTGTTCGCGCATGGTTTTGGCCAGACCCGCGGCGCCTGGGGCGGTGCGGCCGCGGCGCTGGCGCAGGCGGGTTGCCGTTGCGTCACGTTCGATGCGCGCGGTCACGGCGAGAGCGACCGGGTGGCGGGTGGCGCGGATGCCAAAAGCGGTTACCACATGGACCAGTTCGCCGACGATCTGCTGCGGTTGGCCGTGGCGCAGCCGCAGCCGCCGATCCTGGTGGGCGCGTCGATGGGCGGCCTGCTCGGCATCGTGCTGGCCGGCGAGATGCGGCCGTCGCCGTTCCGCGCCTTGGTGCTGGTCGACATCACGCCGCGCTGGGAAACCGCGGGGGTGGAACGCATCCTCGCCTTCATGCAGGCGCATCCGGACGGCTTCGCGAACTACGCCGACGCGGCCGAACAGATCGCCGCCTACCTGCCGCAGCGGCGCGAACGCAAGAGCGAGCAGCAACTGCGCCCGCTGCTGCGCGAAAGTGCCGACGGACGCCTGCGCTGGCACTGGGACCCGGCCCTGCTGGCCGGCGATCTGGTGCAGGAAAGCGAGCGCTACCAGCCGCGCCTGCAAGCCGCCGCCACGAAGATCGACGTGCCCGTGCTGCTGTTGTCGGGCGCGCGCAGCGACGTGGTGTCGCGCGCCACCGTCGACGAATTCCTGCAACTGGTGCCGCATGCGCGACATGTGGAACTGCCGCACGCCACGCACATGGTGGCGGGCGATGCGAACGACGCATTCACGCGCGAGGTCGTGCGCTTCGTGCAGAGTCTTGATCCGTTACCCGCCGGCCGGCGCGTCGCCGGCGCCGTTCAATCGCAATGAGGTGTTGAGATGTCCGTGATACTGACCCTGCTGGCGGCGCTGATTGCCTCCGGTGCCTGTGCCTATCATCGCAGCAGCCTGCGCACCTGGGCGATCGTCACGATCGTCGCCACGCTGGTGGTGGGGCTGCTGGCCCACGCACCGTGGACCACGGCGATCCTGTTGATCGTCGAGCTGGCGATCGCGCTGCCGCTGCTGCTGGTGGACTTCCGCCGCAAGCAGATCAGCCTGCCGCTGCTGAAGCTGTTCGCCAGGGTCACGCCGAAGCTGTCGGAGACCGAGCAGACCGCGCTGGAAGCCGGCACGGTCGGCTTCGAGGGCGAACTGTTCTCGGGCAAGCCGGACTGGCACGAACTGCTGAAGCAGCCCAAACCCGAACTGAGCGTGGAGGAGCAGGCCTTCATGGACGGCCCGGTGGAAGAGCTGTGCGGGATGATCGACGACTGGCAGATCACCCACGAACTGGCCGACCTGCCGCCCGACGTGTGGGACTTCATCAAGAAGAACCGCTTCTTCGGCATGATCATCCCGAAGCAGTACGGTGGCCTGCAGTTCTCCGCGCTGGCGCATTCGGCGGTGCTGCAGAAGCTGTCCACCATGTCGGCGACGGTGTCCTCGACGGTGGCGGTGCCGAACTCGCTGGGGCCGGCCGAACTGCTGCTGCACTACGGCTCGGAAGAACAGAAGAACCATTACCTGCCGCGCCTGGCGGTGGGCGAGGAGATTCCCTGCTTCGCGCTGACCGGCCCGTACGCCGGCTCCGACGCCACCTCGATCCCCGACGTGGGCATCGTCTGCAGGCAGGTGGTCGACGGTGCGGAGACGCTGGGCATCAGGCTCACCTTCGACAAGCGCTACATCACGCTGGCGCCGGTGGCCACCGTGGTCGGCCTGGCCTTCCGCATGTACGACCCCGAGCACCTGCTCGGCGACAAGGAAGACCTCGGCATCACCCTGGCCTTGCTGCCGCGCTCCACGCCCGGCCTTGAAATCGGCCGCCGCCACTTCCCGCTGAACATCCCGTTCCAGAACGGCCCGATCCGCGGCAAGGACGTATTCGCGCCGTTGTCGGTGCTGATCGGCGGCCCGCAGATGGCCGGCCACGGCTGGCGCATGCTGGTCGAATGCCTGTCGGTGGGCCGCGCGATCTCGCTGCCGTCGAACGCCACCGGCGGCATGCGCGCCTCGGCGCTGGCCACCGGCGCGTACGCGCGCATGCGCAAGCAGTTCGGCCTGGCGGTGGCCCGCTTCGAGGGCGTCGAGGAAGCGTTGGCGCGCATCGGCGGGCTCACCTACGCCACCGCGGCGCTGTCGCGCGCTACCGCCGCCGCGGTCGACCGCGGCGAGAAGCCGGCGGTGCCGTCGGCGATCGCCAAGTACCACGCCACCGAGTGGGCACGGCAGATCGCCAGCGACACCATGGACGTGCACGGCGGCAAGGCGGTGCAACTGGGCCCGAAGAACTACGCCGGCCGCGGCTGGGCCAGCGTGCCGATCGCGATCACGGTGGAAGGCGCCAACATCATGACGCGCAGCCTGATGATCTTCGGCCAGGGTGCGATCCGCTGCCATCCCTACGTACTGAAGGAAATGCAGGCGCTGTCGATCGCCGATCGCGGCGAGCAGCTGAAGACGTTCGACCGGTTGCTGTTCGGCCACATCGGCTTCGGCATCTCCAACGCGGTGCGCAGCTTCGCGATGGGACTGAGCGGTGCGCGCATCGGCGAGACCGCCGGCGACAACTACACCCGCCGCTACTACCGCAAGCTCGATCGTTATTCGGCCGCGCTGGCGCTGTGCGCCGACGTGTTCATGGGCGTGCTCGGCGGCAAGCTGAAATTCAAGGAGAAGCTGTCGGCGCGCCTGGGTGACGTGCTCAGCTACCTGTACATCGCCAGCAGCATGCTCAAGCAGTACGAGGACAACGGCCGGCCGGAAGCCGATCGTCCGTTCCTGGCCTGGGGCTTCCATGAGTGCATGTGGCTGATCCAGAACGCGCTGGACGGCGCGATCCGCAACTTCCCGGTGCGCCCGGTGGCGTGGCTGCTGCGCGCGCTGGTGTTCCCGCTGGGGCGCCGCGAAGTGCCGCCGTCCGATCGCCTCGGCCGTCGTGTCGCCGCGCTGCTCACGGCGCCGAACGAAGCGCTCGATCGACTCACCGACTGGGTCTACACCACGCCCACGGCGAACAACACGATCGGCCGCATGAAGGCGTTGCTGCCCGACGTGATCGCCGCCGAGCCGGTCGACCGCAAGTTCGGCAAGGCGTTGAAGGCTGGCCAGTTCAGCTCGCACGACTACCTGGGCCAGCTTGCCGAGGCGCAGCAGGCCGGGGTGATTTCCGAGGCCGAGGCCGAGCTGCTCAGGCGCGTGCGCGAAGGCGTGTTCGAGTTCATCTCGGTGGACGACTTCGATACGGACGAGCTGCGTGCGTTCAAGACGCGGGCCGACGCCGCGTAAATCGATCTGACCGACCGGCCCGTCTTGCGGGTCGGTTCTTTGTCCCGGAGGGCAAAAGATGAGTGCCTCGGTGTTGTCGCTGTACCGTCGCATCACGCGCTGGCCGGCGGGCCACTGGATATTCTCGCGACTGGTCTGTTTCAGGGCGCCGTACTTCGCCACGATCGCACCGCGCTTCGTGGCGCTGGCGCCGGGCCGCTGCGAGGTGCGCATCCGCGACCGGCGCCGCGTGCACAATCACATCGGCACCGTGCACGCGATCGCGCTGTGCAACCTGGCCGAGCTCAGTGCCGGAGTGATGACCGACGCGACCATTCCGGCCGACATGCGCTGGATTCCCAAGGGCATGAGCGTCGAGTACCTGAAGAAGGCGGTGGGCACGATGCACGGCATCGCCACTCCCGAACTGGCTACGCCCGTGCCCGATGGCGGCCACGAGTGGCCGGTCAGGGTCGAGGTGGTGGACAGCGCTGACGAGACGGTCTTCCGTGCGCGCGTGCTGATGTGGGTGTCGCCGCGCAAGCGCGATTGAACGGGGCGTCAGTCCGCCAGCGCGCAGCGGTTCTTGCCGCCGCGCTTGGCTTCGTACATGGCATGGTCGGCCGCATGCATCAGCCGTTCGTCGGCGTCTGCATGTTCGCTTGGCGCATACGCGGCGATGCCGATGCTGGCGCCGACGCGTACCTCGATCAGGTGGCCGTTGACGCGCAGCGCATAAGGCTCGCCCAGCGCCACGCACAGTTTTTCGCACAGCTGCATGGCCAGCTGTGGATCCTCGATGTCCTCCAGTACCAGCGCAAACTCGTCGCCGCCCAGCCGGGCCACCGTGTCGTTGCTGCGCAAATGGGCCGACAGCCGTGCGGCGATCTCCTGCAGCAAGGCGTCGCCGGCGGCATGGCCATGGCTGTCGTTGACGTGCTTGAAGCCATCGATGTCGATGCAGGCCAGTGCGAACTGGCTGTGGTGGCGGTTTGCGCGCTGGATCGCGCCATGCAGGCGGTCGTGGAACAGGATGCGGTTCGGCAGGCCGGTCAGGGCGTCATGGTGGGCCTGATGGCGCACCATCGCCTCCATCAGCTCGCGCTCGGCGATCTCCTGGGTCAGCTGCTGGTTGCGCTCGGCCAGCTCGTCCAGCGTGTGCTGCAGCTTGGCGCGCGCCGCGTACAGCTCCAGGAACACGCGCACCTTCGACTGCAGGATCACGTCGTTGATCGGCTTGGCGATGTAATCCACCGCGCCGGAACGGTAGCCCTTGAGCCGGTTCATGTCGTCGGCGTAGGCGGCGGTGACGAAGATGATCGGGGTGTCGCGCAGGTGCTCGGCTTCGCCCAACAGGCCAGCCACCTCGAAGCCGTCCATGTCGGGCATGTTGACGTCGAGCAGGATCAGCGCGAACGCGTGGTCCAGGCACAGCGCCAACGCCTCGTTGCCGCTGCGCGCCTCGAACAGCTGCGCGCCGCTGTTGGCGAGCAGTCGGCGCATGGCGACCAGGTTGGCGGCGGTATCGTCGACGACCAGGATTTTCGGTGGCATCGCGTTCATGTCGGTAGCGGAGCGGTTCTCCTTGGCCAACCTTAACCGTTGGCGGTCATGGCCGGCGTGAACTGCTGCACCATCCCGTCGGGTTCGAGCGAGGTGGCACGGTGCTCAGCGCTGCAGCCACACGCGCATCAGCGCCGCCAGCTTGTCGGTGTCGATCGGTTTGGACAGGTAATCGCTGGCGCCCATCTCCAGGCACTTTTCGCGATCGCCGCGCATCGCCTTGGCGGTCAGCGCGATGATCGGCAGGCTGGCGAAATGCGGCTGTGCGCGGATCGCGCGGATGGTTTCGTAGCCATCCATGCCCGGCATCATGATGTCCATCAGCACCAGCTCCGGCGCTTCGTCGTCGGCCAGCATCTTCAGCGCCTTGGGCCCGTCCTGCGCCATGTTCACCTGCAGCCCCCAGCCGCGCAGCACCTTGGACAGCGCAAACAGGTTGCGCATGTCGTCGTCCACGAGCAGCACGCGACGGCCCGCCAGCTCGCTGCCCACCGCCGGTTCGGCGGCGCTTCGCGGCGGCGCCTGCCGGATGCTGTGCAGGAACAGGCTGACCTCGTCGAGCAGCTGCTCGGTGGAGCGCGCGCCCTTGAGCACGATGGCGTCGGTGTACTGGCGCAGCCTCAGGTTCTCGTCGCGGCTCAGTTCGCGGCCGGAGTACACCACCACCACCGGCACGCCCTTGCTGGTCTGCGCCAGATGCGCCAGCAGTTCGAGCCCGGACATGCCGGGCAGGCCCAGGTCGAGCACGATGCAGTCGTAATCCGTGCTGGCGATCTTCTCCAGCGCGTCCTCCGCTGACTCCGCTTCGTCGATCTGCAGCTTGTCGCTGCGCAGCATGATATGAACGGCGGTGCGCGAGTCGGCGTCGTCGTCCACGATCAGCAGGCGCTGTGGCTGCCCGGCAGCGGAATGCAGCAGGCGCTCGAGTGCCAGGCCGATCGATTCGCGGCTGACCGGCTTGGTCAGGAAGCCCACTGCGCCGCGCTCCAGCCCGCGCGTACCGCCGTCGTCGACCGAGATGAAGTGCACCGGGATCGCCCGGGTGGCATCGTCGGCCTTGAGCTGGTCGAGTACGCTCCAGCCGTCCATTACCGGCAGCGAGACATCCAGCAGGATGCCGGTGGGGCGATGCTCGCGCGCCAGTTGCAGGCCCGATGCGCCATCGCCGGCGGCCAGCGCGCGATAGCCCTTGCGCTGGATCATGTCGATCAGGATGCGCACGAAGGCAGGGTCGTCCTCGATCACCAGGATCGTGGTCTGGTCCGGCGGTGGCGCATCGCGGCCATTGCCGTTCGGCGGCAGATACGGCGAGGCGGCCCGGCTGAGCCGGGTTGTGCTGGCGCGCGGCATGTCTTCGGCGGACCCGGAAGTCGCGGGCGGCGTCTCCGGCAGCAGCACGCTGAAGTGGCTGCCGCGGCCGCTCTCGCTGCGCAGCACGATATCGCCGCCGAGCAGTTGCGTCATCCGCCGCGAGATCGCCAGGCCCAGCCCGGTGCCGCCGAACTGGCGGCTGGTGCCGGCATCCACCTGCTCGAACGCGTTGAAGACGCGCTGGAACTTGTCTTGCGGAATGCCGATGCCGGTATCGCTCACCGTCATCGCGATCAGCGATTGACCGCGGAGTGCCTCGGGGATCTCGACGTCGCTGCCTGGGCGGCCGATGCGCAGGCTCACCGCGCCATCGGCGGTGAACTTGAACGCGTTGCTGAGCAGGTTGTTGGCGATCTGCTCGAGCTTGCCGCCGTCGGTGCGCAGGATCGAGGGCAGGCCGGGGTCGATGTCCAGCGTGAAGCCCAGCCGCTTTTCCTCCGCCACATGCACAAACGTGCGCCGAAGCCGTTGCCCCAGCTCGGCCAGCGCCAGGTCGTCGATCACCAGTTCCATCTTGCCGGCCTCGACCTTGGACAGGTCGAGGATGTCGTTGATCAGGTGCAGCAGGCTGTTGCCGGCGTCGTGGATGATCCGCGCCGACTCGATCTGTTCCTCGTCGAGGTTGCCGGTGTCGTTGTCGGCCAGGCTGCGCGACAGGATCAGCAGGCTGTTCAGCGGCGTACGCAGTTCATGCGACATGTTGGCCAGGAACTCGGACTTGTACTGGCTGGCGCGGGCCAGCTCGGCGGCCTTGTCGGCGGTTTCCTGCTGCAGGTCCTCCAGCACGTATTTCTGCCGGTTCAGGCTGTCGGTCTTCTCGCGCAGTTCCTCGTTGGACGCCTGCAGCTCATCGGCCTGCACGCGCAGCTCTTCCTCGGAGGCGATCAGCCGTGCGGACTGTTCCTCCAGTTCGGCCGTCTTCGTCTGCAGCGCCTCGTTGCTGTCGCGCAGCACCTCCTTCTGCTGGCGCATCACCAGTTCGGACACGCGCAGGTCGTCGGCCTGTTCCTGCGTCTGCAGCAGCAGGTCGTGCGTGCTGATCGCGCGGTTGAGGTTCTCCAGGGTCAAGGCCACGATCGGCAGCAGTTCGTCCAGCAGCTGTTTCTGCTGTGCGGTGAGCGGCCCGAAGCCGGCGAGTTCCAGCACGCCGATAAGGGTATCGCGGTAGAGCACCGGCAGGATCGCGACGTGGCGTGGCAGCGCCTCGCCGCTGCCCGAGTCGATGTGCAGGTAATTTTCCGGCACGTCGTCGAGCATGATGGGCTTGCGTTCGATCGCGCACTGGCCCACCAGTCCTTCGCCGGGCAGGTAGTGGTCCGCCGTACGGTTGTTCAGGCGCAGGCCGTAGCTGCCCAGCAGATCGAGGCGATGGCGCGCGTCATCGAAGGAATAGAACAGCCCCACGCCGGCCTTGCACAGCGGCACCAGTTCGCTGGCCAGCCATTGCGCGAAATCCTTGTGCGTGGTGGCCTGCAGCAGCACATGCGAAATGTCCGACACGCGGGATCGGACCCAGGTCTGCGCCTCGGTATCCAGCGACATCTGCTTGAACACCTGCAGCGCGCGGGCAATTTCACCGACCTCGTCGCGGCGGTCGAGCCGGCGGATCTCGAAATCGTGATCGTGATTCGCCAGCCGCGTCATCATGTCGGTAAGCCGACGCAGCGGCCGGGTCACCAGCTGCGAGGTCAGCCGGATCACGGTGATGCCGAGCAGGACCCCGAGCAGGATCGCGAAGATGTTGATCCACTTGGTGGTGACCAGGGCGCTGTCGAGTTGCCGGTTGCGCACCGTCAGCAGCTGGCTTTCCTCGGCCACCATCTGGTCGATGACGGCGTACATGTCCTCGCTGCGAACCGTGCGGTTCGCCAGATAGTTCGACTGGATATGCTGCAACTCCAGCGCCATCGCTGTCGTATCGGCGCTCTTCAGCCGGGCAATCGCGTCGATCGCGTTGGACTTCATCTCGCGCTGCCACTGGGTGGCCATCTTTTCCAGCGAATCGATGCGCAACTGCTGCAGCTGATTGTCGGCAGTCATCTGGCGCAGGTGGGCGATGCGCTCGCGCAGGTCCCTGGTGCCGCTGTCGAACATCTCCCGCTGGTCGGCGCGTTGCGTCAGCATGTAGCCGCGCGCGCCGATCTGCGTGGTCTGCAGGGCGCGCTGCGCATGATCGAGTTCGAGCAGCACCTGATAGGTGTGCGTCGCCCAGCGGCGGTTGTTTTCCTGCTCGCGCAGCGAGTGCAGGGTGATCAGGCTGGTCAGCAGGAACAGGCCCAGCAGCAGGCCGATCGCCAGCATCATCTTGCGCCGTATCGGCTGATCGGCCAGCCATGAATTCTTCTTCGGGCGGATAGGTTGCTGCATGCAGGTCACCGCGGCTCGGTAGGCGGTCCGTTCTGCGACCGCCGCATCGGCGACCGCGCCATCGACAGGGTAGCCGGTGCCGTCGCCGAACCATAGTCGGTCGGACGCGGTGGTTCAGCGGTGGCTGAACCGCTGCAGCAGCAGTTGCCACGGCCGGCACGGCACGATCGAGCCACGCCGCAGCGCGATGACCAGCAAGGCCAGCGTGCACAGCGAGCACAGGCCCAGCGCGACCACCGACGCTTCGGCGCCGAACACGCCGCCGCTGAGCCAGTCCGGACCGCTGCGGGTGGACACCAGCCAGCCGTCAGCCGGGGTGCCGGAGACCGGGATGCCGTAGATCGTGCCCTGGGCGAAGTTCCAGGCCGCGTGCAGGCCCATGCATAGCGGCAGCGAGCGGGTCAGGTGGTAGATCATGCCGAACAGCAGGCCGGCCTCGATCGCGATCGCCGCCGAACTCCATAGTGTGGCGCCGGGGTTGCCGACGTGCGCCGCGCCGAAGAACAGTGCCGAGACCAGCAGCGCCCACCAGCTGCCCAGCCCTTCCTCGACGATGCGGAACAGCACGCCGCGGCAGATGATCTCCTCGCCGATGCCGGCACCCAGTCCCACCATCAGCAGGGCCGGTACCCATGGCGCATCCGGGTTGGTGCCGGTGACGTGGTAGCTGCCCAGCAGGTACAGCACGCCGACCACCGCGCTGAACAGCAGCAGGCCGGCGGCCGCGCCGACGGCGCCATCCGGCAGCAGCCGGCGTGGCGCCAGTTCGATGATCGGGCGGCGTTCTACCAGCCGAACCAGCAGGAGATAGGCAAGCAGCGCCGGCAGTGCGCGCATCAGCAACTGTGCCAGGCCGTGGATGGTGGCCGGGGCGTCCTTGCCGAGCCAGCCCAGCGCGTGCATCAGCGCGCCTGTCGCGAAGCTCAGCGCCATGAACAGCAGCACGAAGATCGCGATCCGCGCCAGCGGCGAGAACAGCAACCAGCGCATCCAGCGTGGCGCATCGGGCGGCGTGGTGAAGGCGATGGTCTGGTCGTGCATGCTTGGGTCCCCCGGCAAAGACCCGCACGTTAGCAGCGGCGTCGCGTTGCTGCTACAGCTCCACCGCCGCCGCATGCTCGCGCGTATTGGCGAAGCGCACCTGCGGCCAGCGCTCCTGCGCCAGCTGCAGGTTGACCCGCGTCGGCGCGATGTAGACCAGTTCGCCGGCGCCGTCGATGGCGAGGTGCATCGCGTTCTTCTCGCGGAACTCGGCCAGTTTCTTCTCGTCGTCGCAATGCACCCAGCGCGCGGTGGTTACCGTCACCGGCTCGAAGCTGGCGTCGACGTTGTACTCGTCCTTCAGCCGGTAGGCGACCACTTCGAACTGCAACACGCCGACTGCGCCCAGGATCAGGTCGTTCGACATCAGCGGGCGGAAGAACTGGGTGGCGCCTTCCTCGCTCAGTTGCGCGAGGCCCTTCTGGAGCGCCTTCATCTTCAGCGGGTCGCGCAGTCGCGCGCGGCGGAACAGCTCAGGCGCGAAGTTCGGGATGCCGGTGAACGTGACCAGCTCGCCCTCGGTGAAGGTGTCGCCGATGGTGATGGTGCCGTGGTTGTGCAGGCCGATCACGTCGCCCGGATACGCCGTCTCGACGATCTCGCGGTCGCTGGCCATGAAGGTCAGCGCGTTGGCGATGCGCACCTCCTTGCCGGTGCGCGTCTGGATCATCTTCATGCCGGCGTTGTAGGTTCCCGAGCACACGCGCATGAACGCTACGCGGTCGCGGTGCGCCGGGTCCATGTTCGCCTGGATTTTGAACACGAAGCCGGAAAGCTTGTCCTCCTCCGGCTGGATCTCGCGCGTGGTGGTGGCGCGCGGGCGCGGCGATGGCGCGTGCTCGACGAAGAAATCCAGCAGCAGCTGCACGCCAAAGTTATTCACCGCCGAGCCGAAGAACACCGGCGTCTGCCGGCCGGCCAGGTACTCGTCGATGTCGAACGAGGGCGCGGCGCCCTGCACCAGTTCGAGTTCCTCGCGCAGCTCGCGCATCGCCTCGACACCGATCTTCTCGGCCAGGCCGGGCGCATCGAGGCCCTTGAAGATGGTCGAGTCCTGCCGCGTGAAATTCTTGCCCTGCTCGAAGATGTGCACCTCGTCCAGCGCCAGGTGGTACACGCCCTTCAGCCGCTTGCCCATGCCGATCGGCCAGGTCAGCGGGGCGCAGGCGATGCCCAGCACCGACTCCACCTCGTCCAGCAGCTCGATCGGCGAGCGGCCCTCGCGGTCGAGCTTGTTGATGAAGGTCATGATCGGCGTGTCGCGCAGCCGGCACACTTCCATCAGCTTGATCGTGCGCTCCTCCACACCCTTGGCGCAGTCGATCACCATCAGCGCCGAATCCACCGCGGTCAGCACGCGGTAGGTGTCCTCGGAAAAGTCCGCATGTCCCGGCGTGTCGAGCAGGTTGACGATCTTGCCGTCGTACGGGAACTGCATCACCGACGAGGTCACCGAAATGCCGCGCTCCTTCTCCAGCGCCATCCAGTCCGAGGTGGCGCTGCGCGACGTCTTTCGACTCTTCACCGACCCCGCCATCTGGATCGCGCCGCCGAACAGCAGCAGCTTCTCGGTCAGCGTGGTCTTGCCCGCGTCAGGGTGGCTGACGATGGCGAAGGTGCGGCGGCGGCGGGTTTCTTGGAGATGGGTGGGCATGGGGTGCGGGTTGGCTGGAGCGCGAACCGGTAATTGTAGCGTGGAATGGTCGATGGCCTTGCGTCACCGACTTCCCCGGTTGGGGCGCCGCCAAAGGCGGGCGTTCACGACCTGGGTTGCACCCTCGCTTTCATGAAGCGGTTGGATTTGAGAAATAGCCAGCTACATCCTCGGTGCATACTCGATTGACCACATCAACCACGCGATATTAAAAATTGCCAAGCCTATGTAGCTGGCAACGTTGGCGCGAAATACGGCTGCTCTTACTTGCGATGCTGGAAACCCCCGTTCAAGGCGAGCCACTATGGGTGCCTCGATAAAATATGATGCAAAAAAGAATGGAACGAGAAGGGCGAGAGACGCTGCCGGGACCATCCAGTACAACTCTCGCTCGTATGGAATGAGCCACGGTGCCTGCCATGTCACTGCGAGAAATTTCTGCAAGGGTGTGGTCAGGTCGTGTGCTGATCCGCCGTCGGTGACAAGCTCTAAAATTACCAACGCAACCCAAGTCAAGGGAATTCCGATAATCGTAGAAACCACATTGGCGATAGCCGTGGATTTCGCTAGTAGGGCAGCTCTTGTTTTGAGAGCCCGCGCAAGCACGACGGTCTCCACTAGAACAATTGGTATAAGAGACACGACCATGGCCGGAAAGGTCACGAACAGCATAGGAACGCCGGCATCTGCACTTGCAGCGACCGTAAAAAGGCTCATTGAAGTGGCGGTTGCCAGTAAACGCCCAGCGCGAATCTTCTGCATGGTGGCGGAACCCAAGGTATTTTTGATGTTGCATCGGCCAAAAAATCAGCGCCTTTACTTGGCCAACTGCACCAACACCCGATGCCAGAACTCCAGCCCCGCTTCGACTTCCGAGGCCGGCAGCTTCTCGTTGAGTCCGTGGGCGAAGGTGTCGTCGGGTTTGGTGAAGGCGGCATCGATGCCGTAGCTGGGGACGCCGGCGTTGCGGAAGTACATGCTGTCGGAGGCGCCGGCGGACATGCTGGGCACCACTTCGATGCCAGGGAAGCGCGCGTGCACGGCGGCGGTGACGGCGGCGATCACGTCCTGGCGCAGTGGCGAGGCGGGGCTGGCCACGGGCGGGGGTGGCAGCACGGCGACGGTTGCGGACTTGTCGTCGATCACCTTGACCAGTGTGTCGCGCACGCTGTCGACCGGGGTGCCCGGGAAGATGCGGCAGTTGATGTTGACGCTGGCGCTTTGCGGCAGCGCGTTGAGTGCGTGGCCGCCGTTGAGCATGGTGGCCACGCAGGTGGTGCGGATCTGGCCGACATAGGCGGGATCGGCCGAGATGGTGGCCGCGGCGGCAGCGTCATCGGGGTGGGCGGCGAAGCGGGTCATCGCCGCGCCCAGCGGGCCGGGCGTGTTGGCGCCGAGCGCACGCAGCGAGGCGAGCGTGATCTCGTTGCTGAGCGGCGGAAACTGGTAGCTGGCGACACGGTCGATGACGCGCGCCAGCCGATAGATCGCATTATCGTCGTTGGGTTCGCTGGAGTGTCCGCCGGCCGAGGCCAGGCTGATGTGGAAGTCCGCATAGGTCTTTTCGGCGGCCTGGATCTGGTACAGCGCGGGCTTGCCGGTATCGGGGTTCAAGATGCCGCCGCCGGCATCGGCGTTGAGCAGGAACTCGGCGTCGTGGTAGCGCCTCGCCAGTTCGCGGGTCGAGGCCATCGTGGTCTCTTCGTCGCCGGACAGCAGCAGGATCAGGTCGTGGCGCGGCTTGAAGCCCTCGCGCTTGAGCCGGATCAGCGTCTCGACCAGCACCACCACGGCGGTTTTCATGTCGGCGCTGCCGCGGCCGTAGAGGTAGCCGTTCTCCTCGATCAGGGTGAACGGGTCGCGGGTCCAGTCCTGGCGCTTCGCCGCCACCACGTCCATATGCCCGGACAGCAGGATCGGTTTGCCTTCACCGGTGCCGCGATAGCGCGCCACCAGCGCGGCGGTTTCGCCCACCGGGATGATCTCGACATCGCTGTCGGCAAAGCCGGCAGCCTTGAGCTTGCCGGCCAGATACGAGGCCAGCACCGGCACCTGGTGCTCGCCCTCGACCGTGGGGATGCTGATGGCATGCTTCAGCATGCCCATGGTTTCGGGCAGCGCCGCGGCGGCGGTGCCGGCGTGAGCCATGCCGATGCCGGCGCAGAAGGCCAGCGCGGCCGCTGCGGCGGGCCCAAGTGCTCGTGGTGCTCTCATGCGAGGTCCCCTGTGCATGTCTTGAACGAAATCCGAGTATGCGCGGCGGTTCGCCTGCCTGCATCTGCCGGGTTCGCCGCGCCGCTGTGCTAACCTAGCCGCCGCGCTGGCGGTCATGCCGGCAGCGCGACACCCTTTGGGGAGTAGCCTGCCTCGTTCCGCGAGGCGTCTTCGTCAACATGCTCGGCTTATCCTGCCGTGGCGAAGACACCGATCCTGGTTGGCGAGACCAACGGCTGACGGCGCCACAGCGGTGGGGCGCGCCGTCGTGCCGTTGCGCCTTTGCCCGACCGACCTGGCCACCCATGAATCCCATCTCCATCCTGCTGCTCGGCTTTGCCATGTCCACCGACGCGTTCGCGGCGGCGATCGGCAAGGGCGCCGCCATGACCAGACCTCGGCTCAGCCAGGCGCTGCGCGCCGGCCTGATCTTCGGCGTGATCGAGGCGATCACCCCGGTGATCGGCTGGCTGCTGGGCAAGGGCGCCTCGCGCTACATCGAGGCGTGGGACCACTGGATCGCGTTCGGCCTGCTGCTGGTGCTGGGCCTGCACATGATCTGGAACGGATGGAAGCCGGACGCGGACGAGCCGGTCGACGAGGCGAGGAAGCACGGCGTCGTCGGCCTCGCCATCACCGGCCTGTCCACCAGCATCGACGCGCTGGCAGTGGGCGTGGGGCTGGCCTTCGTCGACACGCCCATCGCCGTCGTGGCGGTGGTGATCGGCCTGTGCACGTTCACCATGGTCACGCTGGGCGTCATGCTGGGCCGCGTGCTGGGCGGGATGGTCGGCAAGCGCGCCGAGATCATCGGCGGCATCATCCTGATCGGCGTGGGCGCGGTGATCCTGTATGAGCATCTTTCCGCGTGACGGGCACTCCATGAAAAACCCGGGGATCGCTCCCCGGGTTCCATGGCTTTCCCACGCTTGCCGGGTCGCCTACAGCTTGTAGTTCACGCCGAACATCACCGTGCGGCCCCAGGTGTCGTACTCCAGCGGGCGCGTCAGCTGCACGTTGTTGGGCAGGCCGGAGATCTGCACGCTCTTGTCCGCCGTGTTGCTGAGGTTGCTGACCTGCAGCAGCAGCGACAGGCCGTTCAGGCTGCCCTCGGAGAACGCGTAGCCGAGCTGGAGGTCGGTCTGCCGGTTGGCCAGGATCTTGGTGTAGCCGAGCTGGTCGAACAGCGCCACGGCTTCGCCGGTGAAGGACGAGCGGTAGCGTTCGGCCACGCGCACCGACCAGCCGTACTTCTCGTAGTACAGCGCCAGGTTGGCGACCTTGCGCGACAGCCCGGGCAAGGTCGACGGGCCGCCGGGGATCGACGAGATCGAGTTTTTCGGGATGTTGCTGTTGGTCAGCGAGAAGTTGGCCAGCACGCCGAAGCCGTCCAGCGCCTGCGCCAGCAGCCCGCCTTCCAGCGCGCCGGAGAGTTCCAGGCCCTGCATCTTGCCGCCGGTGCCGTTCGCGGGCCGGGTGAACGAGCCGATGTTGCTGGTCGGGGTGAGCGTGGGGTCGTTGTTGGTGTAGTGCGAGAAGTCGTAGTCCAGCGTGGTCTGGTTGTAGATGTAGTTCAGCAGGTTCTTGTTGAACACCGCCGCGGCGAAGTAGCTGGACTTGCCGAAATAGAACTCGTACGACAGGTCGGTGCCGACCGCCACGTACGGCTTCAGCTTCGGGTTGCCGCCGCTGCCGGACCACAGCACCTGGCCGGCGCCAGGGCCCTGCAGCACCTTCGACAGGCCGGCCGAGGTGGCGACCTTCTCGTCATCGATGCGCCCGCGCGCCATGGTCTTGGCCAGGCCGAAGCGCAGGTACTGGCGGTCGGTGAGATGCGCCACCAGGTTCAGGCTGGGCAGCACGTTGTTGTACTTGGCGCCGTCCGTGATGTGGCCGACCAGGGTGTCGCCGTTGGTCTGCAGTGCGGTGGAGGACTGGTCGGTACGCACGAACTGCACGCCCACGTTGCCGGTCAGCGGCACGTTGCCCAGCGTCGTCTCGATATTGAACTTGGCGTAGGCCACCGGGACCTTCTCTTCCACCGTGTAGTTGCGGCTCCAGTCGCCCTGTCCGTTGCGCTCGGTCAGGTAGAACTGGTTCGCCAGCGCGGCCAGCACGTTGTAGCTGAGCGCGCCAGGAATGCCGCCGTAGCCGAGCGAGGTCGGTGCCCACAGGAAGGCGGAATTCACCGGTGCGCTGAAGTGATTGTCGTAAGTGTCCGCCGTGGAGCCGTTGCCGTTCAACCAGGCGAACTGCACGTCGGCCTGCTTGGTCTTGGTGCGGTCGGAGTAGTTCACGCCCAGGTTCATGCTGCTGAAGATCCAGCCCAGGGGGTGGCTCACTTCCAGCCGCACGGCCTTTATGGTGTCCTTCTGGGTGTCGAACTCCTGGCGGCCGTTGTAGCCGTAGCCGTCCGGGTCGGTGAACACCACCTGGGACGGGTCGGCCAGGTTCACTGCCGGCGAGAAGTACGGGTAGCCGTTGCCGAGCGGGGTGCGGAAGTCGACGCTGGTGAAGGCGCCGCCGGCCAGGCCGGTGAACAGGTAGGCGTCGTGCAGCTTCTTCTTCGCGCTGGAGTACGAAAGGTCCGCGGTGGCTGTCCAGCCGTTGTCGAAGTCGTACTGGTTGTTCCAGCCGGCGGAGAACAGCTTGTCGTGTTCCTTGGTGTACTGGTTCTGCAGGATCGGCGCGATGCCGTCCATGGTGCCGGAGGTGACGATCGGGTAGGGCTGCGCCTGCGTGACGCCGACGTTGGAGTAGCTGACGTTGTCCCACGGGCTGCTCGACCACTGTGCGCCGTTGGTGAACTTCTTCTCACCGAAGATGGAGTGGTACAGGTCCAGCGTGGAGTGGTAGTGGTCGCCCGGTGCCCATTCCAGCACGGCCATCAGGCCGCTGCGCTTCTGGGTCAGCGACTGCGCGCGCAGCTGCATGCCTTCCTGCGAGATCACGCCGTCGGGCATGCCGGGCGTGTGCGGCGCGCCCCAGTTGTCCTCGGCGCTGCCCGGGCCGTTATTCATGCTCCACCACCAGGCCTGGTACTGCTTTTCCTGGATCGGCGAGTCGAGATGGGCGAAGCCCACCGCGAGGCCCAGGGTGTGGTCGAAGAACTGGTCGATGTAGGAGATGCTGGCGCGGTGGCCCATGTCGCCGACGCCGCTGCCCGGGTTGAGCTTGCCGTTGCTGGTGTGCTCGCCGCGCAGGTTGACCGCGAAGGCGCGGTTGGGCAGGTCCAGCGGATGGATGGTGTGCAGGTCGACCGTGCCGGACAGGCCCTGGCCGATCAGGCTGGCGTCGGGCGTCTTGTAGATCGCCACGCCGCTGATCAGCTCGGACGGGTACTGGTCGTATTCGACGCCGCGGTTCTCGCCGATCGTGGCCTGCTCGCGCCCGTTCAGCGTGGTGCCGGCGAAACCGGGGTCCGTGCCGCGGATCGAGATCATGTTGGCGCGGCCGTTCAGGCGCTGGGTGGCCAGGCCCGGTACGCGCGACAGGCTCTCGGCGATGCTCGCGTCCGGCAGCTTGCCGATGTCCTCGGCCGAGATCGCCTCGATGATGTTGTCCGAGTTCTGCTTGGCCTTCAGCGAGTTCTCGATGCTGCCGCGGATGCCGGTGACGATGACGGCGTCGAGATTGCTCACCGTGTTCTCGGACTTCTTGTTCTTCTTTGCGCTGGCGTCGACCTTCTGGTCGACCGGTGCCGTCTGGCTGCCCGTCGGCGTGGTCGTCTGTTCCTGCACTTGTTGCGCCGAAGCCGCGCCGGCCAGGGTCAGTCCGAGCAGGGCGGCACAGGCGGCGGCCAGCGGTCGCTGATGGATACGGAGAGGCCGCGCAAGCAAGGTCGGCCGCGTGCGGAGAGTAGTCATGATATTCCCTGGTCGAGATGGAGAGGTGCCCCCCGGCACCCGGATGCAGGCAACATCGCTGCCTGCGGTCGGACCATATGCTACTGCTCACCAGGGCCAGGGTGCTCCACCCCCGTTTCTCTTCGGTACAGGAACGGAGGCGTCGCTGTCGAACAGCACGGGCACGCCGTCGCCGACAGCCTCGGTACACCTTCCGCCGGATCGCATATTTCGGTTGCCGTGTGGTCCTACCACTCGCCCCGGCGGTGGTTGGATACCCAGCGGTACATGCCCACAATGTTCAACGTGTGCATGACGTCGAAGGCCGTCCAGTGCCTCACCTCGTCGCTGAACTTCACGTTGCGGTAGAGCTGATCCCACGGCTGGCCCGCGCGCACCAGATCCAGCACCTGCTGGTGCAGGTCGACCATGTAGGTGCGCAGTGCCGCTTCGTCGGCCTTGGTGGCGGGGCTGTAGTGGCCGACGTCGATGATGTCCACGTCCTGCTTTGCCACCCAGTCCAGCGTCTCGATCCAGCCGGGGTAGTAGAAGTCGAGGAAGTCGTTGTACGGCATCGACTTGCTTTCGCAGACGTCGGTGCACTGCAGCGCCTTGTACTTGGGGAACAGCACCATGGTCATGCTGTCCGAATGGCTGGGCGCGACCCGGTGCAACAGCACCGTTTCGCCACCCAGGGTGATCGTCATGTCGGTGTCGAATACGCGATCGGGCAGCGCGGTGGGGATTTTTTCGCCGACGATCGGTTCGAGCGCCCGCTGGTTGGCCACCACAATCGCGCCATCCTGCTGGAACACCTGGCCGCCGCTGATGTGGTCGGCGTGGCCGTGGGTGTAGACGACATATTTCACCTTCACGTTGAAGCGGTGCCGGATCTCGTCGCGCAGCCAGGTCGCCGTGCAGGTCATTGCGGGGTCGATCACCAGCGCGCCTTCCTTGGTGATCAGCACGAAGCCGCTGTGCACAGCCAGGCCGGGGCCGGTGGTGTGGCGATACAGACTGCCCTTGACCTGTACCAGGGCGCGCGGGTTGTCAGGGCAGGCGGTGGCGGTGAAATCCGGCAGGGTGGCGCGGTTGGCGTATTTCGCCGCGTCGACGGCCATGCCGTTGTCGCTGGCATATCCGCTCACAGAAAACACCAGCAGCCACGCTGCCAGCATCGAGGAAACCGTCCCGGACGTTCTCATCTTGGCATCTCCCGTTTCATGATTCGGCAGGATGTGACAGCGCCACATCATCCGCCTCACCGTGGCGGAACGCTACAACGATACGCACAAAGAAAAACCCGGGGATCGCTCCCCGGGTTCGCTGCCTTGCGCCGGCTGACATCGCCGGCGCCCGGTCGAAGGCGAGGCCTTACTTGGCCTCCTTCTCCATCAATTTCTCCACCATGCCGGCCGGCACGTCCTCGTAGTGGTCGAACTCCATGGTGAAGGTGCCGCGGCCGCGGGTGGCCGAGCGCAGGAAGTTGATGTAGCCGAACATCTCGGCCAGCGGCACGAAGCCCTGCACGAAGGCGGAGCTGCCCTTGTGGCCCTGGTCGCTGACGGTGCCGCGGCGGCGGTTGATGTCGCCGATGACGTCGCCGAGGTAGTCGGCCTCCATCACCACTTCGAGGTGCATGATCGGTTCCAGCAGCTTCGGTTTGCTGAGCTTCTGCGCCTCGCGGAAGCACTGCCGCGCGGCGATCTCGAACGCCAGCGCGGAGGAGTCGACGTCGTGGTACTTGCCGTCAATCAGGCGCGCCTTGAAGTCGACCACCTCGTAGCCGGCGACCTGGCCTTCCTGCGATTCGGCCTTGACCGAATGCTCGACCGCCGGAATGTACTCGCGCGGCACGCGGCCGCCGACCACCTCGTCGGAGAACACCACGCCCGAGCCCGGTTCGCCCGGCTCGAAGATCATCGTCACTTCGGCGAACTGGCCGGAGCCGCCGGTCTGCTTCTTGTGCGTGTAGGTGTGCTCGACGGTCTTGCCGAACGCCTCGCGGAAGCTGACCCGGGGCTTGCCCATGTTCGCTTCCACGCCCAGCTCGGTGCGCATGCGGTCGATGGTCACCTCCAGGTGCAGCTCGCCCATGCCCTTGAGCACGGTCTGGCCGGTTTCCTGGTCCACCTCGAGCTTCAGCGACGGGTCGGCCTTGACCATCTTGTAGAGCGCGCTGGACAGCTTGTCGACGTCGTTGCGGTTCTTCGGTTCCACCGACACGCTGATCACCGGGTCGGGGAAGCGCATGCGTTCCAGCAACGCCGGATGCGCCGGGTCGGCCAGCGAATCGCCGGTCTCGGTGTCCTTCATCGAGACGAAGGCGCAGATGTCGCCGGCGCGCACTTCGTCGATTTCACGGGTGTCGTCGGCCTGCACCTCGACGATGCGGCCCACGCGCTCCTTCTTGCCGCGGGTGACGTTGAGCAGGGTGTCGCCCTTCTTGATCACGCCGGAATAGATGCGGCAGAAGGTGAGCGTGCCGAACTGGTCGTTGATCACCTTGAACGCCAGCGCGCGCGCCGGCGCGTCGTCAGTCACGACCTGCTCGCCGATGACGTTGCCGTCCTCGTCGACCATCGCGATGCCGCCGTTCTCGCCGGGGTAGGGCAGGTAGTCGACGACCGCATCCAGCAGCTGCTGCACGCCCTTGTTCTTGTACGACGAGCCGCACAGCACCGGCACCAGTTCGCCGGTGACGGTGCCGCGGCGGATGCACTGCTTGAGCACGGCCGGGTCGAACTCGCCGGTGTTCAGCAGGCGCTCGAACGCGTCGTCGTCCAGCGCCAGCGCGGTTTCCAGCAGGTCCTGGCGCAGCTTCGGCAGGTCGGCGATCCACGCGTTGTCGGCGCTGGCGCCGAACGTCAGGCGCGCCTTGATCTCGTCCAGCGGCACGGTTTCCCACACGCTGTCCTTGTCGTCGGAGGCCCAGAGATAGCCCACGCCGGCGACCAGGTCGGCCATGCCGACGAATTCGTCGCTGCTGCCCAGCGGCACCTGGCACAGCAGCGCGTTGGCGCCCAGGCGCTCGCGGATGCCCTTCACGCAATGCGCGAAGCTGGCACCGATGCGGTCCATCTTGTTGACGTAGCAGATGCGCGGCACCTTGTACTGGTCGGCCAGGCGCCAGTTGGTCTCGGTCTGCGGCTCCACCCCGGCGACACCGTCGAACACCACCACGGCGCCGTCGAGCACGCGCAGCGAGCGGTTGACCTCGATGGTGAAGTCGACGTGTCCGGGCGTGTCGATCACGTTGATCTGGTGGCCCTTCCACTCCGCGGTCACCGCCGCCGACTGGATCGTGATGCCGCGCTTGCGCTCCTGCTCCATGTAATCGGTGGTGGTGGAGCCCTTGCCGTCCTTGGTGTCGTGCACGTCGATGATCTGGTGCTTGCGCCCGGTGTAGTAGAGGATGCGCTCGGTGGTCGTGGTCTTGCCCGCGTCGATGTGCGCGATGATGCCGATGTTGCGATAGAGGGTCAGGGGTTTCTTGCGGGCCACGGTCCGGATTCCAGATAGGCGTTGAGGTAAACGCGGGGATGAGACCGCTCAGATGCAGTCTGGCACGGATTTTTTCAACAGTCGGCCGCCGGCGATGCGCCGCATGCTCGACGACAGGGTGTCAGGCGGCGGCGCGCAGGGCGGCCAGTGTCGCGGTCAGCTGTCGGGTGTCGTAGGGCTTCTGCAGGGTTTTCTGCTTGCGCCAGATTTCGGGCATGTCGCCGTCGTCATAGCCGGAGGAAAACACGAACGGAATGCCGCGACGGCGCAACACCAGGGCCACGGGAAAGCTGACTTCGCCGGCCAGGTTGATGTCGAGGATGGCCAGGTCGATCGCTGCGGACTCGGCCAGCTGCAGGCATTTGGCCAGGCGGGCGGCCTTGAGTACGCGGTAGCCCGATGCGTTGAGGTGATCTTCCAGCATCATCGCCAGCAGCATTTCATCTTCGGCGAGCAGGATGCAGGGCATGTTTTTATCGGTGATCATCAGCAAATATCCTCATTCAACGGCACATCGATGGTGCAGATGACACCGTTGCGGGGGAACTCGAGCGCCACTTCGCCGCCCAGTTCGTACGGTACGCCGTCGTCGATCAGGCGTGAGCCGAAGCCGCGGTGTGTTGGTGGTTCGACCGCGGGGCCACCGCTTTCCGTCCATTGCAGGTGCAGCCATGGATGCTGGTCGGTCGTGCGTGTCGCCCAGGTGACGGTGACCAGGCCCTCGGGCACCGACAGCGATCCGTACTTGCCGGCGTTGGTGGCCAGTTCATGCAGGGCCATGCTCAGCGCCAATGCGTGTTTCGGCGGCAGCGTGAGAGCTTCGCCGTGGAGCCTTACGCGTGCGTCGTTCGTGCGTGCGTCGCTGTCGTTCCGGTACGGCGCCAGTTCGTTATGGATGATGTCGGCCAGCGGCGCGCCAGTCCAGGCATCCCGGGCCAGCAGGTTGTGGGTGTGCGACAGCGCCAGCAATCGCGCCAGGAAGCTTTCCTTGAAGGCGGGCAGGTCCGGCGCATTGGCGACGGTCTGGTCGGCGATCGCCTGCACCGAGGCCAGCGTGTTCTTCACCCGGTGGTTGAGTTCGGCCAGCATCATCTCGTTGTGGCGGGCCGCGCGCACCCGCTCGGTGATGTCGCGCGCGATGAGCTTGCCGGCGAACAGGGTGCCTTCCGGATCGCATACCGGCGAGTAGCTGATGGCCAGTGGCACCGATTCGCCGTTCGGCCGCATCCAGGTCATCTCGAACTCGGCCAGGCGCAGCGGGCGCGTGTGGCTGGCGAAGAACGTCGTCACCTCGTCGGACGGCTCGGGTGGCAGCAGCAGGCTCAACGGCTGGCCAACCACCCCGTTGGCGGGCAAGCCGAAAATGCGTTCGGCGCTGACGTTCCAGCTGGTGATCCGCTCGTCCAGGGAAAAACCGAAGATGGCATCGCGCGAGGAGTTCACGATTGCCGCCAGCCGTGCATGCTCGACGTTCAGATGCTGGCTTTCGGTGATGTCGACGAAGGTCAGCACCACGCCATCGACAATATTGTCGACGGTCAGATAAGGCCGCATGCGCAGCAGGAAGGTCGGTGCCTCGCCGGTACCCTGCAAGGTGCGCTCGGTGACCGCCAGGTCGTGCAGCACCCGCCCCACGTCCTGCTCCAGTTCCGGATAGGCGATGCGTGGCGAGATCTCGGTGATCGGGCGGCCCTTGTCGCCGGCGCGCAGGTGGAACAGGCCGGTCACCGCCGGCGTGTAGCTGCGGATGCGCAGGTCGCGATCGAGGAACAGGGTGGCGATGTGCGTGCTGTCGAGCAGGTTGCGTATGTCGCTGTTGAGCCGGTTCAGGGCCTCGTTCTTGCTGTTGAGTTCGGTGTTGACGGTTTGCAGTTCCTCGTTGATCGACTGCATCTCTTCAGTGGAGGTTTCCAGCTCCTCGTTGGCGGATTGCAACTCTTCATTCACTGATTGATATTCCTCGTTCGCCGATTTCAGTTCTTCGCTGGCTGTTTCGTGCAGTTCGATCGCGCTGTGCAGCTGCATGCGGGTGCCGCGCAGTTCCTCTTCCAGCGCATGCATCCGTGCCGAATCGGTGGGGAGCTCGCCGTCGGGAAGCGGCTCGACCTGGCGCGGCGGGGGTTCGAGTTCACTGAAGGCCACCACGCACATCTCGACCTTGCCGTCGCTGTCGTTCAGCGGCTCCACGATCAGGCGCAGCAGCTGATCGTGTCCGCCGGACTGGACGATCAGGCCTTCGCGGATCACCCGCTTGCCGCTGGCGAAGGCCTGCAAGGCGGCTGCACGCACGGGTGCGCGCAAGGGTTTGTCGAGCAACTGGAAGAGGTTGAGACTGGCTGCGCCGGACGAAGGCGCGAGGTAACGGCGGGTGTCGCCGCCGAAACGCAGTACCTCCTGGCCGGCGTTGATCACCACGTAGGCCGGTGACCACGGTTCCAGCGCCTGGCGCACATGCTGGTCGATCAGGTCCTCGGCGTGCCGTGACGAATGCGCCGCATGCACGGCGCTGCTGGCCGGGCGAGGCTGTGCGCTCAGGAAGTTGTGCGGGCGGGCGTGCGCGTCCTCGCGACGCACATAAAGGCGCTGCTTCTTGTCCAGCTCGTCGAACAGGCGGGCATTGCGTGCCAATCGTTCCGACGGGCCCAGCAGCAGGAATCCACCGGGGCGCAGGGCATAGTGGAACGACTGCACCAGCCGCTGTTGCAGATCGTTGTTCATGTAGATCAGCAGATTGCGGCAGGAAACCAGGTCCATCCGCGAAAACGGCGGGTCCTTGATCACGCTGTGCGGCGAGAAGACGCACATCTCGCGGATCTGCTTGACTACGCACCAGTCGTCGCGATCCTTGGTGAACCAGCGCTCCAGCCGTTCAGGCGAGATGCCGTTCAATGGCGCCCGATAGCGTCCGGCGCGGGCACGGCCGATCGCCTGGTCGTCGATGTCGGTGGCGAAGACCTTCACCTTGGGGCCGAGTCGCGAACCCATCGCCTCGCGCAGCGCGATGGCGATGGAGTAGGCCTCCTCGCCGGTGGCGCAGCCGGGCACCCAGACGCGCAGCACGTCGGCGCTGGTGCGGTCGGCGAGCATCGCCGGGATCGCCAGCGTCCGCAGCGCCTCGAATGCGACCGGGTCGCGGAAGAATTCGGTCACCCCGATCAGGAACTCGCGAAACAGCAGTTCGTGCTCGTGCGGATGCTGGCGCAGATAGTCGATGTAGTCGGTGACGGTTTCGGTCTGCGCCACCAGCATGCGGCGCTGGATGCGCCGCAGCAGGGTCTTTTCCTTGTACTGGCTGAAGTCGTGGCCGACTTCCTCATGCAGCAGTTCGCAGATGGTCTCCAGGTGTGCGGCTACGTCACCGCGCACACCGTCGTGGCCCTTGCGCTGATGCGCGGCGTGCATCTGCTTCTGATAGGCCAGCAGGCGTGCCGGCATCTCGGCCACCGGCATGACGGCGTCGACCAGCCCGGTGGCCACGGCGTTGGCCGGCATGCCGGTCATCGCCTCGTCGCCGTATCCGGATTGCGCCAGCGCCAGCCCGCCGTGATCCTTGACCGCGCGCAACCCCTGCGCACCATCGTTGCCGGTGCCGGCGAGCACCACGCACACGGCACAATCACCCTGGTCTTCGGCCAGCGAGGTGAAGAAGGTATTGATCGGCCAGCGATGCTCGCGCGGCGGCGCCGGCTTGCATACCTGCAGCACGCCGTCGGCGATGGTCAGGGTGGTGTTAGGCGGAATGACATAGACATGCCGCGCTTTGACGCGCATGCCGTGCGTCGCCTCCAGCACCGGCATGCTGGTGCTGCGGCCGATCAGCTCGGCCAGCAGGCTGTTGTGATCGGGCGCCAGATGCTGCACCAGCACGAAGGCCAGCTCGCTGTCCGCCGGCATGTGCGTGAAAAACGTCTTGAATGCTTCCAGCCCGCCGGCCGAGGCACCGATGCCGACGATCATGGTGCTGGCTGCTGGCGGTTTGCGAGGCTTCGCCGATGAGCCACCCTTGCCGGCGGTCGCGGCGGGAGTGGGCACGGGCTTCAGATACGACGGCATGCGGGACAGCCTGAAATCCAGACAGGGCCCGGATGAGGCTTCAGCATAGCGCGCTTGCCGTTCACTTCGGGTGATGGCCTGCAGGCGCTTGCCGTGCCCGCGCCAGTCAGCGCGCCAGCAGATCCTCGTAGAACGCGCCGAACGGTTCCGTCGGATGCGCGATCTGGATCTCCAGTATCCACAGCCCGCTGGATGGCGATGCCTCCAGGTCGCCGAGGTCGCCGCCCTGATGGATCGAGTGCGGGAAGTCGCTGACCCGATGCCCCTTGATCGCATGATTGAACCGCCAGCCCATCGCCTCGGCGCGTTCGCCGGCGAACGCATACAGCGCCTGGCCGCTCAGCCCCTGTGCCCGCCAGGCATCGGCCACTTCGCCGAACAGCGTGCGCGCCGCCTCCGCGCAGGCCTGCCGCTGCGGCGCGTGGCCGACCACGAAGGTATCGCCCACGTCGCCCTCGTGGCCGTCGAATACCAGGCCGAGGTCGATGAAGTAGCTGTCGTTCTCGCCCAGCCGCACGTTCGGATCGGAGCGTTGCCGGTACGTCTTGGTGGTGTTCGCGCCGATGCGGATCAGCACCGGATGCCACAACCGCTCGTAGCCCAACCCACGGAACACGTCCAGCGCCGCGGCCTTCGCTTCGTCTTCGCTGATGCCCGGGCGCATGCGCTCGCGGATGCCGTGCAGCGCGGCCCAGGTTTTTTCGCGGGCGTGTTGCATCAGCGCAGGATCGAAACGTTGTCCGACGGTTTCGCGCGAAGGAGTCGACATGGGTGTCTGCGCCATCAGGTCAGATGGATGAGCACCAGTGCGATCAGCGCCGGCATCGCCTGGATCCACAGGATCTTCCGGCTTGCGGTCAGCCCGCCGAAGATCCCGGCGAGCAGAACACAGGCGAGGAAGAACACCTTCACGTGGAAGCCGGCGCCGCCGAGACAGAGCCCCCAGACCAGTCCGGCGGCGAGGAAGCCGTTGTAGAGCCCCTGGTTGGCGGCAAGCGCCTTCGACTGTTCGGCGAATTCCACCGTGGTGCCGAACGCGCGGCGGCCGGAGGGACGGGTCCACAGGAACATTTCCAGGATCAGGAACCACAGGTGCAGCAGCGCGATCACGGCGATGACGATGTTGGCGGCAATGGACATGACGGCTTCCCTTCGGATGGCGCCGGGCGGCGCCTCAGCGGCGGAGTGTCGCAGCCGCCCTGGCCGACCGCAACGCGGGAATGCCGGCGCCGGTTCGCGCCCTGCTCATGCCGGTGCCAACGCAGGCACGCTGGCGGCCGCCGATTTGCCCAGCCGCCGCAGCAGGCGATAGTGCGAGGCGATGCCCGCGCCGAACGTGCGGTGTTCGCGATAGGTCACGCCGAACTCGCGGCAGGTGTCTTCCACCACGCGGGCGACCAGCGGGTAGTGCACGTGCGAGATGCGCGGGAACAGGTGGTGCTCGACCTGGAAGTTCAGGCCGCCGATCAGCCAGCCGAGCACGCGGTTGCCGCGGGCGAAGTCCACCGTGGTCTGCAGCTGATGGATCGCCCACGGCGTCTCCATCTGCCTTCCGCTTTCGTCCGGCAGCGGGAACGCCGCTTCCTCGACCACGTGCGCCATCTGGAACACCAGCGCCAGCAGCACGCCGGCGACCGCCGAGACCAGCGCGTAGAACAGCAGTACCGTGCCGAACGCATGGAAAAACAGCGGCAGGCCGAACGCGAGGGTGAAGAACACCAGTTTGCCGAGGACGAACCCGGCCAGGTCCCAGCCTTTCGGGCGGTCGAACGGACGCTCGCCGACGGTACCGGTCGCCATGTCGCGGAAGTCGCCGTACAGGTGCCAGCGGATCGCGGTGACGCCGTACAGCGGCCACAGGTACAGGTGCTGCCAGCGATGCCACGGCCGCCGCGGTTGCTGCGGCGACAGCCGGCCGAGCACGCCGAGGTCGATGTCGCTGTCATGCCCGGCCACGTTGACCCAGGTGTGGTGGAAGCGCGCGTGCTTCCACTGCCAGATGTACGAGCTGCCGCCGACCAGGTCCAGCGCCAGCGCCATCAGCCGGTTCACCCAGCGCCGCTCCGAATACGCCTGGTGGCCGCCGTCATGCATGATGTTGAAGCCGATCGCCGCCATCGCGATGCCCAGCACGAGGCCGAGCAGCAGGCCTTGCCACCAGGTGCCGGCGAGGAACACCAGCGCGACGTAGGCGAGCGCGAACACGCCGAGGATGATGGCCGTCTTCAGGTACATCTGCGCGCTGTCGCGCTGGCGGGTGCCGCTGCGCTTGAACTCGGCATCGACACGGCGGCGCAGTTCGCGATGGAAGCTGTTGTCGCCGTTGAACTTCAGCCGGTCGGCATGGGCGTCCGGCGGCGCCGCGCTCGCAGGAATCCCGCGATGTGTTGAATCGAGGGACATGGCGGCGCCTGCGAAAGATGAGGCCGCCATCTTACGCGATGCGAAGTAAGGCGAATGTTGCGCTGGTCGTGGAAAGTGCCGAACGGGCACGCCGCGCTACGCGGTGGCCTTGAACGTCACCACCAGCACGTCGCGGTGCGCCGGCTTCGACGGATCGAGCGGCGTGACCGCGGTGACGCCGTGGAACACGCGGGCATCGTCGACCAGCGCCGCGTCCAGCGCGTGGGTCAGCGTGAAGCTGCCCAGCAGGCTGCGGTCGGCGGCGTGGATGGTGGTGGTGCCGCGCTCGATGTTCTCGCGGTCGATCAGCAGCACCAGCACGTAGTCGACGCCGTCGCGGTGCACCCCTTCGGGCGTGGGCTCGCCGGCCTCGTCGGCGCGTGCCTCGATGCGGAACTGGTGCACTTCGACGTGCCAGTGGCGGGTGGCCGGAGCCAGCGCGCCGAAGCAGTCGTGGCAGAAGCCGAGGATGCGGCGCAGGCTGGCGCCATCGGCGATCGCCGGCAGCACCGGTTCGAACCAGCGCTGGATGTCGCCCTGCAGCGGGTTGTACTTGAGGCTCTGGTAGTGCGGCTGATGCGTCTCGCGGCGGATTCCGTCGCCGGCATCGGCGGAGAACGTGGCATGTCGTCGCCGCCGGTGGCGGCCGCTGGCGGCGAGGTAGGTGTCCGGCGCCAGGTCGTTCCAGCTGGCGGCGAACGCGGGCCAGTCGGTCAGTGCCTGCGCTTGCAGCAGGTCGCGCATGATGTCGGCGGTGACGAAGGCAAAGCCGTCGCGCTGCAGCCGGTCGTGCAGCGCGGACGTGTCGGGGTGGGGAGTCATCCGATTACGTTAGCAGGACGCGCATGAAGCGGCGATGGCTGTGCGGGAGGCTCAGCCCGGAAACGCCCGCGCCAGCCAGTCCGGCACCGGGATGCCTTTCCCGCGCAGGAAGGCCGGGTTGAACAGCTTGGCCTGGTAGCGCGTGCCGGCGTCGGCGAGCACCGTGACGATGGTGCGGCCGGGGCCGAGTTCGCGCGCCAGGCGGATCGCGCCGGCGAGGTTGACGCCGCTGGAGCCGCCGGTGCACCAGCCTTCCTCGGCCAGCAGGCGATGCAGCAGCGGCACCGACTCGTCGTCGGGAATCGACCAGGCCAGGTCGATCGGTGCGCCGTCGAAATTCGCGGTGACCCGGCTGGAGCCGATGCCTTCGCTGATCGAGTTGCCGCTGGCGACCAACTCGCCGGTGTTGACGTAGCTGGCCAGTGCCGAGCCTTCCGGGTCGGCCAGCGCGATGCGCACGCCGGGGTGGCGTGCCTTCAACGCGCGGCCGACGCCGGCCAGGGTGCCGCCGGTGCCGGCGGCGCAGACGAAGCCGTCGACGTGGCCGCCGGCGTCCTGCCAGATCTCCCCGCCGGTGGTGGCTTCGTGCCAGTCGCGGTTGGCGGTGTTGTCGAACTGGTTGGCGAACCACGCGCTGCCCGGATCGGCGGCATTCGCCGCCTCGGCGTGGGCGCGGGCCTGGTGCGCGTAGTGGTTCGGGTCCTTGTACGCCACCGCGGGCACCAGCCGCACTTCGGCGCCGGCGATGCGCAGCGCGTCGATCTTCTCGCGGCTCTGCGTCTCCGGCATGAAGATCACCGTGCGATAGCCGCGGCTGGCGCCGAGCAGGGCCAGCCCGATCCCGGTGTTGCCGGCGGTGCCCTCGACGATGCTGCCGCCGGGGCGGATCAGCCCGCGCCGCTCGGCATCCAGCAGCAGGCCCAACGCGGTGCGGTCCTTGATCGAGCCGCCGGGATTGAGGAACTCGGCCTTGCCCAGGATCTCGCAGCCGGTCAGCGCGGAGGCGTGGCGCAGGCGCAGCAGCGGCGTATGGCCGATGGCGGCGGAGAGGTCGGGGATGCTCATGGGCGAAGGTTCGGGAGAGGGATGTCGATTCTGCTCCTCCCCCTGCAAGCAGGGGAGGGAGCAAGGCGTCAGGCCAGTGGCGCCGGCACCAGCCGCAGGTACGACTTCAGCGTCCTCCAGCCGCCGGGGTAGAGCTTCTTCGCGTCGTCGTCGGAGACCGAGGGCGCGATGATCACGTCGTCGCCGGGCTGCCAGTCCACCGGGGTGGTCAGCTTGCGGCCGTCGGTGAGCTGCAGCGAGTCGAGCACGCGCAGCACCTCGTCGACGTTGCGCCCGGCGCTGGGCGGGTAGGTGAGGATCAGCCGCACCTTGCGGTTCGGGTCGATGATGAAGACCGAACGCACGGTGACCTTGGGATCAGCCTTGGGATGGAACATGCCGTACAGCTTCGCCACTTCCAGCGCCGGGTCGGCCAGCAGCGGGTAGTTCAGCGCGGTGCCGCCGACGTCCGCGACGTCCTTGGCCCAGCCCTGGTGGTCGGCCACCGAATCCACCGACAGGCCGAGCAGCCGCGCGTTGCGCGCATCGAACTCGGCCTTGCGGCTGGCGAACGCGCCGAGCTCGGTGGTGCACACCGGGGTGAAGTCCTTCGGGTGCGAGAAGAACACCACCCACTGCCCGCCGGCGTAGTCGTGGAAGCGGATCGGTCCTTCGGTGGAGTCGAGAGTGAAGTCGGGGGCGGTGTCGCCCAGTTGCAGGCTCATGCGGATCTCCGGTGATGTTGCGGTGCAGTGAGCATATCCCGCGACACCATGCAGACAAATGACTTGATCGAATAAACATATATACGCCTAGACGTTTAGACGTCTATTGACATGACGCCATGGAGCATTCAATATCCGCTCCACTCATCGAGACCGGCTGAGGGACAGGCCCTTTGAAGCCGGGGCAACCTGCGGAGCGTTTCCGCCACGGTGCCAACTCCTGCGGAGGTGCTTCGGCATCCACCGGAAGATGGGCGTCATCCGGCTTGCGGCGGTCTGCCGCCGAATCCGGGGTTGGCGGCCTTTCCGGTCCTTCGCGGGGCGATGCCGACCGGAGAGAGTTCCATGACGTTCCTGCCCGAAACCCGCTGCACCGAAGCCGGCCAGGCCGCCTTTGCCGTTCTTCCCGAGCCGTGCGTGCGGTTGACCGCCCAGCGCAGCACGCGCCGGTTGCGGCTCAGCCCGAAGTACGGCAGCGGCCCGCGCGAGGTCGAAGTGAGCTACCTGTGGTGCGGTGCGGCGGGTGGGCCCACCGTGATTGTGCAGGGCGGCATCTCGGCCGACCGCGACGTCACCGCGCTGGACGGCGACGCCGCACCGGGCTGGTGGCAGGCGCTGGTCGGCAGCGGCGCGGCGGTCGACCTCGAGCGCTGGCGCGTGCTGGCGATCGACTGGCTCACCCCGGACCAGCTCGGCGCCGGGTCGGTGTCCAGCGAGGACCAGGCCGACGCACTGGCTGCGCTGCTGGGCGAACTGGGCATCGCGCAGGCACACGCTTTCATCGGTTCGTCCTATGGCGCGATGGTGGCGCTGGCGTTCGCCGCACGGCATCCGCGCAGCGTCGAGCGCCTGCTGCTGCTGGCCGGCGCGCACCGGCCGCATCCGCTCAGCACCGCGCAGCGCAGCGTGCAGCGCGGCATCGTGCGGTTGGGCCAGGCCAGCGGCCAGGCCGACGAGGCGCTGGCATTGGCGCGCCAGCTGGCGATCACCACCTACCGCGGCAGCGCCGAGTTCGGCCGGCGTTTCGCCGGCGGCCCGGAATGGCGCGAGGAGCGTTTCCATTTCCCGGTCGAGGACTACCTGGCGCATCAGGGCCGCCGTTTCGTCGAACGCTTCGACGCGGACCGCTTCCTCGCACTGTCCGAGTCGATCGACCTGCACGACATCAAGCCCGAGCGGATTCCCACCCCGGCCACGCTGATCGGCTTCCCCTCCGACCGGCTGGTGCCGCTGGCCGACCTGTGCGAGCTGCAGCGCCGCCTGCATGGTCCGGCCACGTTGGAAGTGGTCGAGTCGCCGTACGGCCATGACGCTTTCCTGAAAGAACCCGAACAGCTCGCGCCGCTGCTGCGCGAAGCGCTGGCCTGATTCCCCGTCCCCGCACAACAAGAACCGGAGATACCTGATGACCGAGCCCGCCCCCTGTACCCGCGCCGTGCGCGCCGGGATCGAGAGCGACACGCAGCACGGCGCCGTGGTGCCTGCGCTGCACCTGTCGACCAACTACAGCTTCGCGGGCTTCGGCCGCAAGCGCGCGTACGACTACTCGCGCAGCGGCAATCCCACCCGCGACCTGCTCGGCGATGCACTGGCGGAACTGGAGCAGGGCGTTGGCGCGGTGGTGACCTCCAGCGGCATGTCGGCCGTGGCGCTGGCGCTGGAACTGGTGCCGGCCGGAGCCACCGTGCTGGCGGCGCACGACTGCTACGGCGGCACCTGGCGGCTGCTCGACGCGTGGGCGAAGAAGGGCCGCTTCCAGGTCGAGTTCGCCGACCTCACCGACAGCGTGGCGCTGGCCGCCGGCCTGGCGCGCAAGCCTGCGCTGGTGTGGGTGGAGACGCCGTCCAATCCGCTGCTGCGGATCACCGACATCCGCCATGTGGCGCAGGCCGCGCACGCGGTGGGCGCCTTGCTGGTGGTTGACAACACCTTCCTGTCGCCGGCGCTGCAGCAGCCGCTGTTGCTCGGCGCCGACGTGGTGGTGCACTCCACCACCAAGTACATCAACGGCCACAGCGACGTGGTGGGTGGCGCGGCGGTGGCGCGCGATGCGGCAGTGGCCGAGCAGCTGAAGTGGTGGGCCAACTGCAACGGCCTCACCGGCGCGCCGTTCGACAGCTACCTCACCCTGCGCGGCCTGCGCACGCTCGGCGTGCGGCTGCGCCAGCACCAGGAGAACGCCGCGCGCATCGCCGGACAGCTGGACGCGCACGCGGCCGTGCGCAAGGTCTACTACCCCGGCCTGGCCGGCCATCCCGGCCATGCGCTGGCGGCGCGCCAGCAGCAGGGTTTCGGCGCGATGCTGAGCTTCGAGCTGGACGGCGACGTGGCGCAGATCGAGGCGTTCGTCGACGGCCTCGAATACTTCTCGCTGGCCGAGTCGCTGGGCGGGGTGGAAAGCCTGATCGCGCACCCGGCCACCATGACCCACGCGTCGATGGCGCCGGAGGCGCGCCGCACCGCCGGCATCGCCGACAGCCTGCTGCGCCTGTCGGTAGGCATCGAGGACGGCGACGACCTGCTGCGCGACCTCGACGCGGCGCTGGCCCGCGCCGCGGCCGTAGGGACGTCCAAACGCCGGGTGCTCGCATGAGCGTGGTGCTGGCCGAACGCGCGGCGAGCGCCAGGAGCGAAGCGTCCTCCACCATCGCGATCGTGCTGCTCGGCACCGGCGTGGTCGGCGGCGCGCTGCTGAAGCTGCTCAACACCTCCGCCGCGGGTTCGCTGCGGCTGGTCGGCGCGGCGAACTCGCGCCGCCAGCAGACCGATCCGGTCAGCCTGGCCCAGCGCAACCTGCGCGAACAGCTGAACCAGCACGGTGCCCCGCGCGACAACGCCAGCCTGCTCGCGGCGCTGGACGACAGCGCCGCGGCGACGAAGGTGATCATCGACGCCACCGCCAGCGCGGCGCTGGCGTCGCGCCATGCCGAGTGGCTGGCACGCGGCTATCACGTGGTCACTGCGAACAAGGCGCTGGCCGGCGGCGAGCTGTCCGGCTGGCGTGCGTTGCAGGCCGCGCTGGCCGGCGGCGCTCGCTACGGCGATTCGGCCACCGTCGGCGCCGGCTTGCCGGTGCTGTCCACCTTGCGCCGCCTGCGCACCTGCGGCGACGGCCTGCTCACGCTGGAAGGCGTGTTTTCCGGTTCGCTGTCGTGGCTGTTCAACCAGTACGACGGCAGCCGCCCGTTCTCCGAGCTGCTGCGCGAGGCGCGCCAGTTCGGTTATACCGAACCCGACCCGCGCTCGGACCTGTCCGGCGAGGACGTGGCGCGCAAGCTGCTGATCATCGCGCGCAACGCCGGTTTCGCCTTGGGCACCGACGAGGTGCAGGTGGATGGCCTGGTGCCCGAGTCGCTGCGCGCGCTCACCACCGAAGCGTTCCTGGCGCGGCTGGAGGAACTCGACGCGCCGCTGGCCGCACGCCATGCGCAGGCCAGCTCGCGCGGCTGCGTGCTGCGTTTCCTGGCGCGGCTCAACCAGCGCGGGCATGCCCGCGTCGGCCTGGTCGAAGTGCCGCTCACCCATCCCGCCGCGCGGCTGTACGGCACCGACAACCAGTTCGCGCTCACCACCACCCGTTACCACGCCCAGCCGCTGGTGATCCAGGGCCCGGGCGCGGGACCGGAGGTGACCGCGCAGGCGCTGCTGGGCGACGTGCTGGCGCTGGCCTGAGCCGGCTCAGGCGGCGGGAGCGCTGCCCTCGACCGCGATCGCCTCGACCTGGATGCGCAGCGTCACCGCCATGCTGAAGCCGTAGGGCTTGCCGGCGTCCATGCCGAACGCGTCGCGCTGGAACGTGGCCAGCGCGTCGGCGCCGCACACTTCGCGTTTCAGCATCGGGTGCGGCATGCACTTGAAGCTGTTGATCTTCAGCGTCAGCGGACGGGTCACGCCGTGCAGGGTCAGATGGCCCACCACTGCGGTCGGCGCGCCGTTGACGAAGTTGGCGAGCTTGCCCTGGTAGGTCGCGGTCGGGTACGTGTCCGACTCGAACAGCTCCTTGCCCTGGGCTCCCTTGTTGAGCTGGTCCTGGCCGAAGTCGGCGCTCTTCATGTCCACGACGACATTCACCGT
The DNA here is from genome assembly GCF_040548735.1 of Rhodanobacter soli. Taxonomy (NCBI): domain Bacteria; kingdom Pseudomonadati; phylum Pseudomonadota; class Gammaproteobacteria; order Lysobacterales; family Rhodanobacteraceae; genus Rhodanobacter; species Rhodanobacter soli. The sequence goes on from NZ_JBEPSD010000003.1 coordinate 111,906, forward strand.
GCCGTTGCCGCCGGCCTTGTCCAGCGTCACCGTGCCGCTGCTGTGGTTGAACTTGCCGCGCCATACCGACAGCCCGCCCAGATGGTCGGCCTCGAAGCTGGGGTAGGTATGGTTCGGGTCCAGCTGGTATGTCACCTCGGCGGCACTGGCGGTAGTCAGCGACAACCAGGCGAGCAGGCCGAGCGTGTGGGCGAGGGTGTGGGTCTTGCGCGACATGGGCGGTTTCCTTTTTGGGCGAGAGGGGCGGGAGCTTTCAGGAACGACGAACCGGGCGGTGCGATTTCGACAATGTGCTCGGCCGGGTAGCGCCGTCGTTCCCGGTTGCGCCACAGCACGGTTGCTGCCGATACTCACGCCTGCCCGTACATCCGGAAGTCCAATGCAAAAGAGCATGGCTCGATGAATGCCCGCCCGCTGGCCACGCTGGCACTCCTGCTCGCCCTGCTTGCCGGCTGCGCGGCGCCGGGCGCGGTGCGGCACGACGGCGCGACTCATCCGGCACAGGCGCAGGGCTGGGTCGACACCCGGCTGTACTTCGGCCTGGGCCCGGCCGACCAGCCGCAGCAAGGCATCAGCGAGCAGGCCTGGCGCGAGTTCCTCGACCGCGAGGTGACGCCGCGCTTCCCTGACGGTCTCAGCGTGCTCGACGTCTACGGCCAGTGGCAGGGCGCGCAGCAGCCGAGTCCCGAGCGGCTGCGTTCCAAACTTTTGGTGATCGACTATCCGAACACGCCGGCGAACCGCGCCAAGGTCGAGGCGATCCGCACGGCGTGGAAGCGGCGCACCGGCGATCAGTCGGTGCTGCGCGTGACCCAGCCGGCGGACGTGTCATTCTGAGCCGCCACCCATCCGTACAGACCCCAGGCAGGTTTCCCGCGTGAACACTCCAGGCAATCGCTGGTTCGCCCCCGGCGACCTCAACGGCTTCCTCGGCCTGGTGGTGGACAACCTGTCCATCATGGGCTTCCTCGCCGCGGCGCTGATTGGCCTGTTCGGCTTTCCCGCGGACATCGTGTTCCTGCGCATGTTTCCGGGCACCGCGCTGGGCGTGCTGCTGGGCAACCTCGCCTATACCGTGATGGCGCGCCGGCTGGCGCGGCGCCGCGCCAGCGACAACGTCACCGCGATGCCGCTGGGGCTGGATGCGCCGACCAGCATCGGCATGGCTTTGCTGGTGCTCGGCCCGGCCTTCCTCGGCTTCAGGCAGGGTGGCATGGACGAACACGCCGCGGCGATCGCCACCTGGCAGCTGGGCATGGCCTCGCTGGTAGTGATGGGCGTGCTGAAGTTCGTGCTGTCGTTCTTCGGCGCGATGGTGCAGCGGCGCGTGCCGCGAGCCGGCCTGCTCGGTTCGATCGCCGGCATCGCGCTGGTGCTGATGGGCTTCCTGCCGCTGGTGGAGATCCTCAAGCTGCCGGTGGTGGGCTTTGCCGGTCTCGGCGTGGTGCTGTACGCGCTGGTGGCGCACGCGCGGATGCCGTTCGGCCTGCCCGGCGTGCTGGTGGCGTTCGTGCTCGGCGCACTGCTGTATTACGGGCTTGGCCCGCTGGGCTGGCTGGGTGCCGGCTACCACGCGCCGGCGGCGTGGCAATGGCGTTTCGCGCTGCCGTGGCCGACCCTGCAGTGGGTGGACGGGCTTGCGTACATCGTGCCGTACCTGCCGCTGATCCTGCCGTTCGGCCTGCTGATGGTGGTGGGCGGGATCAACGTCACCGAAAGCGCGCGCGCCGCCGGCGACGATTATTCCACCCGCGACATCCTGCTGGTCGAGGCGTTGGCGACGCTGGCGGCCGGCTTCTGCGGCGGCGTGGCGCAGACCACGCCGTACATCGGCCAGCCGTCGTACAAGGCGATGGGCGCACGCAGCGGCTACACCCTGCTCACCGGCATCGTGATCGGGCTGGGCGGCGTGTTCGGTTATCTGTCGAACCTGGTCGAGCTGGTGCCGCTGCCGGTGCTGGCGCCGATCCTGGTGTTCGTGGCGATCGGCATCACCGTGCAGGCGTTCGAGGCGACGCCGATGCGCTACGCGGCCGCGGTGGTGTTCAGCTTCTTTCCGGCGATCGCGCGGATGCTCACGATCAAGCTGAGCGACCCGGCCTACGTCTCGCCCGAACACTTCGCCCAGTTGTTCAACGACGGCACGCACGGCATCTCCGAGCTGGCGGTGATCACCGTGCTGGGCAACGGCTTCATCATCACCTCGATGGTCTGGGCCAGCTTCGTGGTGGCGCTGATCGACCGGCGCCCGCTGCGCGCCGCGCTGATCCTGCTGCTCGGCGGGGCGTTGAGCCTGTTCGGCGTGATCCACTCGGTCGAGCTGTCCGGCGGCATCTACCTGCCGTGGCTGCTCGATGCGGCCTCGCGCGGCATCGTGTGGCAGTTCGCCGGGGCCTACGGGGTGCTGGCGATCGTGCTGGTGCTGCTGTCGCTGGTCGGCCGCGAGCGGGCGGCCGTTCGCTGAAAACAAGAACGCGCGGCTCGTCGCCGCGCGTTCGGGTCGAACGGATGGCCGGGCTCAGTGCCCGGTGATGCGCTCCGCGGTCGCTTCATCCGGCGGTACCAGCGGCGCGTTCGGATCGATCTTCGCCTCCAGTTCCGCCGCTTCCACCGACGGCGTGCGCCAGCCGGACTTCACGCCCCACAGGTAGAACACCAGGCCGATCACGGCGACCACGGCCAGGTCCACGCCGTACGACAGGTAACCCTTGCCGCCGAAGATGGTGCTGCCGGCCCAGGAGACCAGGGCCAGCGTGGGCAGGTAGAACACCAGCCACCAGGCACCCTTCATCTGCCGCCCGAAATCGTGCCAGCCGGCCTTGGCCTGGTAGTAGAAGTAGACCGGCAACGCGACCACCATCAGCAGGATGATTTCGCCGGTCAGCGGCCACTTCGCCCAGTACAGCAATTCGGTGGACATGATGAAGGCGATCCCGGCCAGCACCGACAGGCCGCTCAGCCGGAGCGGACGGTGCAGCCCCGGTGCGGTGCGCCGCAGCGTCATCACGCTGACCGGGCCGGTGAGATAGGAGATGATCGTGGCGACCGAGATCACCGCGGCCAGCGAACCCCAGCCGCGGAAGAAGAACAGGAACATGAACGACACCGCCAGGTTCACCCACATCGCCGGGCGCGGGATGCCCCACTTCGGGTGCACGCGGCCGAGGATCTTCGGCAGCGTGCCGTTGCGCTCCATGCCGTAGAGCATCCGCGCGGTGGTGGCGGTATAGGTCATGCCGGTGCCGCTGGGGCTGATCACCGCATCGATGAACAGCAGCGTGGCCAGCCACTGCAGACCCAGGATGATCGCCAGGTCGGCGAACGGCGAGCTGAAGTCGATTCCGTGCCAGCCGACGTTGGCCAGCATTTCCCGCGGCACCGCGCCAATGAACGCCACCTGCAGCAGCACGTAGACCACCGTGGCCAGCAAGATCGAGCAGACGATCGCGAACGGGATGCTCTTGCCCGGGTTGCGCGCTTCGCCGGCCAGGTTCACCGGGCTCTGGAATCCGTTGAAGCTGAACACGATGCCGGCGATCGCCACGGCGGTGAGGATCGAGGGGAAGTCGGTCTTGTGCAGTTCACCGTGGATGCCGACGCTGAAATTCTCGGCATGGAAACCGCTGGCGATCAGCAGCACCGCGGTGAGCGCGGGGATCACCAGCTTGAACAGGGTGATCGCGGTATTCGAGCGCGCGAACAGCTTCACGCTCCAGAAGTTGAACAGGAAATACATCACCACCAGCGCCGCGGCGATCAGCAGGCCGTTGGTGCTCAGCTCGCCGTGCCCGCCGGGCATCTGGTGATACAGGTCCTTCGCCCACTGCCACTTCCACGACGACATGTACTGCGCCGAGGCCTCGGCTTCCACCGAGATCACCGAGACGATCGCGATCCAGTTCGCCCACGCCGCGATGAAACCGACCAGCGAGCCGTGCGAGTAATGACCGTAACGCACCATGCCGCCGGATTCGGGGAACATCGCCCCCAGTTCGGCATAGGTCAGCGCCACCGTCATGATGATCGCCGCGCCGATCACCCAGGCCCAGATGGCACCGGGACCGGCGATCTGCGCCGCGCGCCACGCGCCGAACAACCAGCCGGAGCCGATGATGGAGCCCAGGCCCGTGAGCATCAGGGCGAACGGGCCGACGTCGCGGCGGATCTGGCTGGCTTGGGACATGGAAGCTCCTGCGGAGGGCGTCGGATGCGCCAAAAAGAGGCTGATGGTTGCAGAACTGGCCACCCCGTGTCACCCCGCAGAGGTCATGCGTGGCGCTGGCGCCTCCGGATTTCCCCTCCGCTGCATGGAAGGAAGGGCGTGTTGCCGGAGGGCGAGGTCAGTTCGTGGGTCAGCACTCGATGACGTTGACCGCGAGGCCGCCGCGCGAGGTTTCCTTGTACTTGTCCTTCATGTCGCGGCCGGTGTCGCGCATGGTCTTGATCACCTTGTCGAGGCTGACGCGGTGCTTGCCGTCGCTCTTCAATGCCATGCGGCTGGCGTTGATGGCCTTGACCGAACCCATCGCGTTGCGCTCGATGCAGGGGATCTGCACCAGGCCGCCGATGGGGTCGCAGGTGAGGCCGAGGTTATGTTCCATGCCGATCTCGGCGGCGTTCTCGACCTGCATCACGTTGCCGCCGAGCGCGGCGGTGAGGCCGCCGGCGGCCATCGAGCAGGCCACGCCGACTTCGCCCTGGCAGCCCACTTCGGCGCCGGAGATCGAGGCGTTTTCCTTGTACAGGATGCCGATCGCGGCGGCGGTGAGCAGGTATTCGATGATGCCGTCGTCGTCTGCCTTGGGACAGAAGCGCAGGTAGTAGTGGCCGACCGCGGGCACGATGCCGGCGGCGCCGTTGGTGGGCGCGGTGACCACGCGGCCGCCGGCGGCGTTTTCCTCGTTCACCGCCAGCGCATAGAGGTTCACCCAGTCGAGGATGGTCAGCGGATCGCGCAGCGCGGCTTCCGGCGCGTTGCGCAATTCCTCGGCCATCGCCGGCGCGCGACGGGTGACCTTCAGGCCGCCGGGCAGCACGCCGGGCGAACGCAGGCCGCGGTTGACGCAGTCCTGCATCGCCTTCCAGATGGTCAGCAGGCCGGCGCGGGTCTCCGCCTCGGGGCGCCACACGCTCTCGTTCGCCATCATCAGCTGGGCGATGGTCAGCTTGTGCTGCTTGCACAGCGCCAGCATCTCGTCGCCGCTGCTGAACGGGTAGGGCTGGGCAGTGGTGTCGGCGACGATGCGGTCCTCGGCGGCCTCGTCGGTGTTGACCACGAAGCCGCCGCCGACCGAGTAGTAGTCGCGGCTGGCCAGCTCGTTGCCGTCGGCGTCGTAGGCGGAAAAGCGCATGCCGTTGGTGTGGAACGGCAGCTTCTGGCGCTTGTTGAAGACCAGGTCGGCTTTTTCGTCGAAGGCGATCTCGTGCCTGCCCAGCAGGCGGATGCGACCCGTGCCGCGGATGCGTTCGAGCGTGGCGGGGATCTGGTCGGGATCGACCGTATCCGGGTGCTGGCCCTCGAAGCCGAGCAGCACGGCCTTGTCGGTACCGTGGCCGCGGCCGGTCATCGCCAGCGAGCCGTACAACTCGGCGCGCACGCGGGCGATGCGGTCCAGCACGCCTTTCTCCTCCAGCCAGTGTTCGGCGAAACGCGCGGCGGCGCGCATCGGCCCCACCGTGTGTGACGACGAAGGTCCGATGCCGATCTTGAACAGGTCGAATACGCTGACGGCCATGGCTGCACTGCTGGGGAGGGGGATGAACCGGCTATTCTACGCGGCACCCTTGTCTTTGGCAGTCCATTCGCAAACGCATGTCCGACCTGATCCTGTACCAGCGCGACTACTGCCACCTGTGCGACCTCGCGCTGGCCGTGTTGGCCGAGGCGCATTCGCCGGATTTCGACAGCGTGTGGGTGGATGACAGCGCTGCGCTGGAACAGCTTTACGGTACCCGCGTGCCGGTATTGCGTGATGGACGGGACGGGCGTGAACTGGATTGGCCGTTCGATGCGGCCGCGGTGCGCGCATTTCTGGCGAAGTGAACTCCCTCCACTGCAAAGCAGGGGAGGGTTGGGGTGGGGTTCGCTCTTGATCTTGATCCAAAGTCAGGAGCTTTACCCCCTCCTGACCTCCCTCTGCCAGCAGGGGGAGGAACATGGGGCTATGCGCGGCGCGCTTTCAGCCGCTTGAGGATTTCCTCGCGCGCCTCGCGCAGGATCGAGTCGCGGTCCAGGTTGGCGACGATGTTGGCGACGGCGCGTTTGGCGCCGGCTTCGCCCCAGGATTTGCCGGCGATCAGGTAGCGTTCGGCGGCGCGGCCGATCAGCACGGTGGCGTACCAGCCCAGCGCGCCTTGCGCCGCGGCGGTGACCACGACAGACAGGCCGGCGCTCATGCCCTTCAGTGCGGAAGCGACCAGCTGCATGCCCCAGATCGCGCCCATCAGCGCGGCCAGCTGCGCCGAGATCACCGCCACCAGCCGGCCGGATTCGGCGCGGGTCAGCGGCAGGCCGTAGACGCGCGACAGCTGCACCACCATCGCCGCGTCCAGCCCGGCGGCGGCGAGCAGGTCGGCCACCGGGATCGGGTTCAGCGCCACCGCCACGCCCTTGGCGAGACAGTACTGGCGGATCAGTTTCGCGGCCACGGCCTGGCGCGTCTGCGCGATGCGTGTGCTGACCTGATCGGTGAGCCGGCCGGCATATAACCCGGCGTTGATCGCTGACAGCGTCTTGCCTTCGCGCGCGGCGATCGCCAGCAGGCGTTCGCGCAAGGCGGCGACGTCGGGAAGGCGCGCTTGCTCGCGAACCTGTTCGTGCCCGCGCGCGTCGACCTCGACCACGCGCTGCGCGGCCGGATGCGCCGCCACCGCAAGCACGTCTTCCGCACGCACCAGGCCGGCCACGCGCAGGCGCAAATGCTGCAGCAGGCTGTCCAGTTCGTCGCGGCCGTAGCGGTCGGCCTTGTTCAGCGCCAGCAGCAGCGGGCGCTGGGTGGCGGCGAGCGTCTTCAGCGCATCGAGTTCCTCGCGGGTGAGGTCGCCGTCGCAGACGAACACCACCAGGTCGCTGACCTCGGCCACCTCGAACGCCAGGCGTTCGCGCGCCTCGCCATCGAGTTCGTTGATGCCAGGCGTGTCGATCAGCACCAGGCCATCGTGCTGTGCCTCGTCCAGCATCGCGTGTTCGGCGTCGGTGGTGGTGCCGTGCAGGACGCCCACCGTGAACGCCTCGCGGCCCAGCAGGGCATTGCCCAGCGCGGACTTGCCGGCGGAGACGCGGCCGAACACGGCGACATGCAATTCGCCGCGCTCGAGCTTGTCCAGCATGGCCTCGATGCGCGCGAAGTCGCCGGCCAGCTCGCTGCGCACCGCGGCCGGGATGGTCGGGTCGTCCAGCAGCGCGCGCAGGCTGTCGGCCACCCGCGTCGAGCCGGCGGTGTCGCGAAGCGGCGGCGTGACCGTGCGGCCGGTCGGATCAGGCCTGATCCCGTCGGGCTTGATCCCGCCGGGCCTGATCATGTCGGGCTTGATCCAGCCGCGCAGGCGCTGCCACAACGTGTCGCTCGCCATCGCGGCGGCGTTACTTCGGTGCCAATTGCAGGTGCGCGATGACCTTCACGTCGCCGCCGATCACCGAGGTATCGGCGTAATCGCCCGTGCCCACGCCGAAGTCCAGCCGCTTCACCGTGCCGGCCACGTCCAGCGTGGCGCCACCGGCCTGCGGCTTGAACGTCACCTCGAGGCTCACCGGTTTGGTCACGCCGCGCAGGGTGAGCGTGCCGTCGGCGATCACCTTGCCGCCGCTCTGGCGGAAGCCGGTGGTGACGAAGTGCGCCTTCGGGAATTTCGCCGTGTCGAAGAAATCCGGGCCGGGCAGGGCGCCGTCGCGGTCGGCGTCGCCGGTCTTCACGCTGGCCAGGGTCACTTCCACGTCGAACTTCGAGCTGGCGAGGTTCGCCGGGTCGTAGCTGATCGCCGCGGTCCACTGGCCGAACTGGCCATTGAACGATTCGCCCTGGAAGGTGTTGCTGAAACCGAGCGTGCTGCCCGCCGGCTGCACGGTGTAATCGGCGGCCGCCGCGGCGCAGGGCAGGGCGAGCGACAGCAGCAGGATGGCAAGGCGTTTCATGGTCGATCTCCTTCGGAGGGGGAGCGTGCGCGCAGGCGGCCGAACGGCAGCATCCGGCGCAGCACGTTGTCATTGTCGAACACGTGGTGCTTCAGCGCGCCGCCGACATGCGCCACCAGCACCAGCAGCAGGAACCAGAACAGGTACTCGTGCACGCCGTGCGCAAAATCGCGCAGCTCGTCGTTTTTCGCCACCAGCGCCGGCAGGTTGAACTGCTTGAACCACTGCAGCGGCTTGCCGGTGACCGAGTTGAACCACCAGCCGCTGAGCGGCAGCAGCACGATCAGCACGTACAACACGCCATGCGTCGCCTGCGCGGCGAGCCGCTGCCAGCGCGGCATGGGCTCGTCGGGCGGACGACGGTCGGCCCAGCGCCATGCGATGCGCAGCAGCACCAGCGCCAGCACGGTCAGGCCGATCGACTTGTGCAGGGCGAGCCAGTTGATCTTCTGCATCGGCGAATGCGCCAGATCCATCAGCAAGCCGAACAGGCCGTTGCCGAGGATGCCCAGCGCGATGACCCAGTGGAAGAACTTGGCGACCGAACCCCACTGGCGGTCGTTGCTGCGCAGACTCATGGTTGCTCCTTCGTGGATGGAACGGCGTGCTCGTCGCTGGTCGCCTCCAGTTCCAGCCACACGCTGACCTGAGCGCCGATCGAATTGGGGTTGGCGGTGATGCCGAAGCTGTTGCGGTCCAGGCTGGCGGTGGCCGAGAAGCCGGCCACCTTGTGCGGTTCGTAGATGGTCTTGGCGGCGCGGTTGAAGGTGAACGCCAGGTCCAGCGGACGGGTGACGCCGCGCAAGGTCAGCTGCCCGTGCAGGACGCCGTGCTGGTCGTCCTTGCGCTCCACGCTGGTGCTGCGGAAGTGCGCGTAACGGTGGTTCGCGCAGTCGAGCAGGGCCGGCTTGCACACGGCCTTGTTCCAGTCGGCGTCGCCCATGTCCAGGCTGGCCAGGTCGATGTCCAGTTCGGTGGCCGCCGTGCTCCAGTCGTTCGGGTCGAAACGCAGCCAGCCGCGCGCGATGTGCAGCCGCCCGAACGGCCGCGAGTAGCCGTTGTGGCTGATGCTGAAGACGACCTGGCTGTGCACCGTGTCGTAGCGCCAGCCGTCCCCGGCGGCATACGCCGCCACCAGCGGCAGCAGGGTCGCCGCGAGACACCACAGCCAGCGGGTTGAGCGCAGACGGAACATGGGCGAAGTCTGGCCGATTGACGGCGAGGCTGCCAGCGCCGTTGGCTGAACGATGGGTTTCCGTGGGTGGGCCAATGCACGGCACGCATTTCACGTCCGGCTCCTCCCCTGCGCAGCAGGGGAGCGAGCAAGGCCGTCGCGGATGATTCAGAACGTGCGCCGCACCGAATAGTCGGCCAGGGTGGCCAGCGCATCGCGGTGGGCCGAGGCGGGCAGGGTGGCGAGGGCGGCACGGGCGGCGTGGGCATGGCGCAGGGCGCGCTCGCGGGTGCGTTCCAGGGCGCCGGAGTCGCGGATCGAGGCGATGATGCGGTCGAGCGAGTCGAGGCCGCCGTGCTCGATCGCGTGGCGCAGCGACTGCGCCTGTTCCGGGTTTGCCTTCTCCAGCGCGTAGATCAGCGGCAGGGTCGGCTTGCCTTCGGCGAGGTCGTCGCCGATGTTCTTGCCCAGCGTGCCGGCGTCGCTGGTGTAGTCGAGCAGGTCGTCGGCGATCTGGAACGCGTAGCCCAGTTCCATGCCGTAGTGGCGCAGTGTGGCCACCTGTTCCTCGGGCAGGCCGCCGAGGATGCCGCCCAGTTCGGTGGCGGCGGCGAACAGCACGGCGGTCTTGCGTTCGATCACGGCGAGATAGGCAGACTCGCTCACGTCGGCGTTGCCGATGTTGAGCAGCTGCAGCACTTCGCCCTCGGCGATCGTGTTGGTGGTGTCGGCGAGGATGCGCATGATGCGCATGTCGTCCAGTTCCACCATCAGCTGGAAGGAGCGCGAGTACAGGAAGTCGCCGACCAGCACGCTGGCGGCGTTGCCCCATAGCGCGTTGGCGGTCTTGCGGCCGCGGCGCAGGTCGGACTCGTCGACCACGTCGTCGTGCAGCAGGGTGGAGGTGTGGATGAACTCGATGATCGCGGCGAGCTTGGTGTGGCGTTCGCCGCGGTAGCCGGCGGCACCGGCGGCCAGCACGTGCAGCATCGGGCGCAGCCGTTTGCCGCCGCCGGCGATGATGTGGTCGGCGATCTGGTTGATCAGCACCACGTCGGAAGACAGCCGCTGGCGGATCAGCGCATCGACCCGCTGCATGTCGGCGGCGGCGAGGTCGCGCACCTGGGCGAAGTCGGCGGGGCGGGTGGCGTCGGCGGGCATCGAATTCATGGAGGCATCACAGCGGCGTAGGACGTGATTATAGGGGTTGCAGGAAGTTGCGCCGCGACATGTCGCCACAAACCGCTGCAGGGGGCGCGACCTTATAATGCCGGCAATGCCTCTATCGACATCCCTTCCCCGGTGAGCAAACTCACGAGCCTGGAACTGCGCAGCGCGTTGACGCTGGCCTGCGTGATCAGCCTGCGCCTGTTCGGCCTGTTCCTGATCATGCCGGTGTTCTCGCTGTACGCGAAGACGATGCCCGGCTCCACCGGCTTCATGATCGGGCTGGCGCTGGGCGTCTACGGCATCGGCCAGGTGCTGCTGCAGATTCCGCTGGGGCTGCTGTCCGACCGCGTCGGGCGCAAGCCGGCGATCACCCTGGGTTTGCTGCTGTTCGCGCTGGGCGGGCTGATCGCGGCGATGTCGCACACGCTCACCGGCATCGCGATCGGTCGCGCGGTGCAGGGCATGGGCGCGGTGGCAGGCGCCGGCATCGCGCTGGCGGCGGATCTCACCGCCGAGGAGAACCGCGGCAAGGTGATGGGCATCATCGGCGTGTCGATCGGCCTGGCGTTCCTGCTGGCGCTGATCCTGGGACCGCCGCTGGAGGCGATCGCCGGATTGCCCGGCCTGTTCGCCGCCACCTCGATCCTGGCGCTGGTTTCGCTGGCGCTGCTGTGGCTGATCGTACCCACGCCGGCGCGCGCCCGTGCGCCGGCCGCGGCCGGCTTCGGCCAGATGCTGGCGATGCTGCGCGACAGCCGCATGCTGGTGTTGAACGGCTCGGTGTTCTTCCTGCATGCGCTGCTCACCGCCAGCTTCGTCGGGCTGCCGCTGCTGCTGGCGAACACGCTGCATCTGCCGGTGAACCGTCATTGGGAGCTGTACCTGCCGGTGATGACGGTGGCCGCCTTCGTGATGGGCGCAACCATGCACCACATGCGCGAGATCGCGCAGAGCCTGCGCATCGTGATGGTGTGCGTGGTGGCGATCGGGCTGGCCCTGCTCGGCTTCGCGCTGTCCGGCAGCCACATCGCCGTGTTCGGCGTGGCCGCGGCGGTATTCTTTTCCGCCTTCAACCTGCTGGAGGCAGCCTTGCCCAGCCTGGTGTCGCGGCTGGCGCCGGCGCACCTGCGCGGTGCGGCGATGGGTGCGTACTCGACCAGCCAGTTCGTCGGCGCATTCGTGGGCGGCACGTTCGGCGGCATCGCGCTGGGCCGGCTCGGCCCGGACGGCGTGTTCGTCTGCGCCGCGGCGCTGACCCTGCTGTGGCTGCCGCTGGTGATCGCCGGCTCGCGGCGGATCGGCCGCGCTGCCGTCGCACAGCCACTGCCCGTTTAGGAACCCGGGGGGTTTGCAATAGCCTCCCGGCGGCCCAATCATGGTGCGCGCGGCGTGGCCGCATCGTGCATCGAGTACCGTTCCGATGGCTCATGAAATCATCGCGCTGATCGCGCAGTACGGCATGCTGCTGGTGTTCCTCAACGTGCTGGTGACCCAGCTCGGTGCGCCGGTGCCGGCGGTGCCGACGCTGGTGGTGGCCGGTGCGCTGGCGGCGGGCGGGCAGGTGCCGGCGCTCGGCGTGCTGCTGGTCACCGTGGTCGCGTGCCTGCTCAGCGACGCGCTGTGGTATGCGGCCGGGCGGCGCTACGGTGCGGGCGTGATGCGCCTGCTGTGCCGCATCTCGCTGTCGCCGGATTCGTGCGTGCAGCGCTCCGAACTGCAGTTCCAGCGCTGGCGCGGGCAGGTCCTGCTGATCGCCAAGTTCGTGCCCGGGCTGGCCACGGTGGCGCCGCCGCTGGTGGGCGCGATGGGCCTGGCACCGTCCGCGTTCGTGCTGTTCGACGGACTGGGTTCGCTGCTGTGGGCCGCGGTGGCGATCGGACTGGGCTATGTCTTCGCCGCGCAGATCGACGACCTGCTGGCGGCCATCGCCAATGCCGGCACGCTCGCGCTGGAAGTGCTGCTGGGTCTGCTGGCGCTGTACGTCGTCGCGCGCTGGTGGCAACGCCGGCATCTGCTGCGCACGCTGCGGATGGCGCGCATCACGGTCGAGGAACTGGAGCGGGCGCTGAAGTCGGAGCCGGCACCGGTGGTGCTCGACGTGCGGGCGGAGGGCTCGCGGCTGCTCGATGCACGGGTGCTTCCCGGCGCACTGCTGCTCGACGACCGCGGTATCGACCGCAGCGTGCACGACATCCCGCTCGATCGCGAGCTGGTGGTCTACTGCAACTGCCCGAACGAGGTGTCCGCGGCCAGGGTCGCCAAAATCCTGATCGCGCAGGGTTACCGCCGGGTACGTCCGTTGCTTGGCGGCCTGGATGCGTGGGACGCGGCCGGCTATCCGGTCGATCGGCTGCCCGCGCCGGTGGGCGTTGCGGATGACGGAGTCGCACGCGCCACCGGCTGATCGCTGCGCACCGAAAATTTACGCGTTGCATACGCGGATCGGCCGAATCGCTACCCCTTTCTTATACGGCGCTTCCTACAGTGCCCGCCTCATCCTTGAGGCGGCTTCGATGGATTTCGTCTACCTGCTGTTCCTGTTCGTGCTGTGCGCGTCCGCGCTGGGCTTCCTGCTGATCTGCGACCGGCTTGGCCCGCGCCAATGAACCGCATCTTCCGCTCTGCTCATCCGCCCTCCCAAGCGTGAGTTACCTGCCATGAATGTCCTTTATGTCCTCGCCACGCTGATCGCGGTGGCGTTGACCGGCTACCTGTGCGTGGCCCTGCTCAAGCCGGAGTGGTTCGAATGACCACCAACGACTTCCTGCAGACCGGCCTGTTCCTGCTCGTCTTGCTGTTGCTGGTGAAGCCGGTCGGCAGCTACATGACGCTGGTGTTCGCCGAGGCGCCGAACCGCATCACCCGCTTCGGCGGCCACGCGGAGCGCGGCATCTATCGCCTGTGCGGCATCAGCAGCACCGAGGAGATGGGCTGGAAGCGCTACGCGTTGGCCATGCTGCTGTTCAACGTGCTCGGCCTGTTGGCCGTCTATGCGCTGCAGCGGACACAGCCATGGCTGCCGCTGAACCCGCAGCACTTCGCCGCGGTGTCGCCGGATTCGGCGATGAACACCGCGATCAGCTTCGCCAGCAATACCAACTGGCAGGGCTACGCCGGCGAATCGACGATGAGCTACCTGACCCAGATGCTGGGCCTGGCGGTGCAGAACTTCCTCTCCGCGGCGACCGGCATCGCGGTGCTGGTGGCGGTGGTGCGCGGCTTCAGCCGGCGCAGTGCGAGCGGCCTGGGCAGCTTCTGGGTCGACCTCACGCGCAGCACGCTGTACGTGCTGCTGCCCTTGTCGCTGCTGATGAGCCTGCTGCTGGTCTCGCAGGGCGTGGTGCAGAACTTCAGGCCGTATGTCGACGTGCCGGTGCTGCAGGCGAGCAGTTATTCGACGACCGCGCAGGACGCCGCCGGCCACGACGTGAGCATGCAGACGGCGGTCAGCACGCAAACCCTGCCGATGGGTCCGGCCGCCTCACAGATCGCGATCAAGCTGCTCGGCACCAACGGTGGCGGCTTCTTCAATGCGAACTCGGCGCATCCGTACGAGAACCCCACGCCGTTCTCCAATTTCGTCGAGATGCTGGCGATCTTCCTGATCCCCGGCGGCCTGTGTGTGATGTTCGGCAAGCTGGTGGGCGACCGGCGGCAGGGCTGGGCGATCCTCGCCACCATGCTGCTGATCTTCGTCCCGTTGGCGATCGGCCTGGTCGCGGCGGAGCAGGCCGGCAACCCGGCGCTGCATGGACTGGCGGTGGATGCCCGCGCCACGGCGCTGCAGGCCGGCGGCAACATGGAGGGCAAGGAGACGCGCTTCGGCATCGCCTCGTCCGGCCTGTTCGCGGCGATCACCACGGCCGCCTCGTGCGGCGCGGTGAACGCGATGCACGATTCGCTGACCCCGCTCGGCGGCCTGGTGCCGATGTGGCTGATGCAGCTGGGCGAGGTGATCTTCGGCGGTGTCGGTTCGGGCCTGTACGGCATGCTCGCCTTTGCCGTGGTGGTGGTGTTCATCGCCGGGCTGATGGTGGGCCGCACGCCGGAATACCTCGGCAAGAAGATCGAAGCCTACGAAATGAAGATGGCCAGCCTTGCGGTGCTGCTGCCGTGCGCGCTGGTGGTGATCGGCACGGCGATCGCGGTGATGGTGCCGGCCGGCGCAGCGGGTGTGGCCAATCCCGGCGCACACGGTTTCAGCGAGATCCTTTACGCGGTCAGCTCGGCTTCCAACAACAACGGCAGCGCGTTCGGCGGGCTGTCGGCCGACACGCCGTTCTGGAACACGCTGCTGGGTGCCTGCATGTTCTTCGCACGCTTTCCGCTGGCCATCGCGATGCTGGCGATGGCCGGCTCGCTCGCCGCCAAACGGCATGTGCCCGAATCGGCCGGCACGCTGCCCACGCACACGCCGCTGTTCGTCACGCTGCTGGCCTGTGTGGTGATCGTGGTCGGCGCGCTGACCTTTCTGCCGGCACTGGCCCTGGGGCCGATCGCCGAATCCCTGATGTCGGGACACTGAGCCATGACCGCACGTACCCAAGCTGCAAGTGGCTTCCATCGCGAGCTGGTGCTCGCGGCCGTTGCCGATGCGTTCCGCAAACTGTCACCGCGGGTGCAGTTTCGCAATCCGGTGATGTTCGTGGTGTTCGTGTGCAGCGTGCTGACCACCCTGCTATGGGCGCAGGCGCTCGCCGGCCACGGCGAGGCGCCCATCGGTTTCATCTTCTGGGTCAGCTTGTGGCTGTGGTTCACCCTGCTGTTCGCGAACTTCGCCGAGGCGCTGGCGGAAGGGCGCGGCAAGGCGCAGGCCAATGCGCTGCGCGGCTCGCGCAAGGATGTCATCGCGAAGAAGCTGGCTACGGCTGACCGCCATGCGGCGATCACCTTCGTGCCGTCCAGCGAGTTGCGCTGCGGTCACCAGGTGCTGGTCGAGGCGGGCGAGCAGATGCCTGGCGACGGCGAGGTGGTGATCGGCGCGGCCAGCGTGGACGAGAGCGCGATCACCGGCGAATCCGCGCCGGTGATCCGCGAATCCGGCGGCGACCGCAGCGCGGTCACCGGAGGCACCCGCGTGCTGTCGGACTGGCTGGTGGTGCGCATCACCAGCAATCCGGGCGAGAGTTTTCTCGACCGCATGATCGCGATGGTGGAAGGTTCCAAACGGCGCAAGACGCCGAACGAGATCGCACTGACCATCCTGCTGGCCAAGTTCACCCTGATCTTCCTGCTCGCCTGCGCCACCCTGCTGCCGTATTCGATCTACAGCGTGCAGGCCGCCGGCAGCGGCAGCCCGATCACGCTCACGGTGCTGATTGCGCTGCTGGTGTGCCTGATCCCCACCACCATCGGCGCGTTGCTGTCGGCGATCGGCATCGCCGGCATGGACCGGATGATCCGCGCCAACGTGATCGCCACCTCCGGCCGCGCGGTGGAGGCGGCCGGCGACGTCGACGTGCTGTTGCTGGACAAGACCGGCACGATCACCCTGGGCAACCGCCAGGCGGTGGCGTTCCTGCCCACGCCCGGCGTGGAGGAGAGCATCCTGGCCGAAGCCGCGCAGCTCGCCTCGCTGGCCGACGAGACGCCGGAAGGGCGCAGCGTGGTGGTGCTGGCGAAGGACCGGTTCGGCCTGCGCGAGCAGCAGCTAGAGACCCTGCAGGCGCAGTTCGTGCCGTTCGCTGCGCAGACCCGCATGAGCGGCGTGGACATCGGTACGCGCCTCATCCGCAAGGGCGCGCTGGATGCGGTGGAGAAGTACCTGGAGGCCAACCGCAGCCACCTGCCGCCGTCGGTCAGGCGGATGGCCGAGGACATCGCGCGGCGCGGCGCCACCCCGCTGATCGTCACCGAGGGCGCGACCGCGCTGGGCGTGATCGAGCTGAAGGACATCGTCAAGGGCGGCATCAAGGAGCGCTTCGCCGAGATGCGTCGGATGGGCATCAAGACCATCATGATCACCGGCGACAACCCGCTCACCGCCGCGGCCATCGCGGCCGAGGCCGGCGTCGACGACTTCCTCGCCGAGGCCACGCCGGAAGCCAAGCTGAAACTGATCCGCAGCATCCAGGCCGAGAACCGGCTGGTGGCGATGTGCGGCGACGGCACCAACGACGCGCCGGCACTGGCGCAGGCCGACGTGGCGGTGGCGATGAACACCGGCACGCAGGCCGCGAAGGAGGCCGGAAACATGGTCGACCTCGACTCCAACCCGACCAAGCTGATCGAGGTGGTGGAGATCGGCAAGCAGATGCTGATCACCCGCGGCGCGCTGACCACGTTCTCGATCTCCAACGACATCGCCAAGTACTTCGCGATCATCCCGGCCGCATTCGCCACCACCTACCCGGCGCTCGATACGCTCAACGTGATGCATCTGGCCACGCCGCAGAGCGCGATCCTGTCGGCGGTGATCTTCAATGCACTGATCATCATCTGCCTGATCCCGCTGGCGCTGAAGGGCGTGAAGTACCGCGCGCTCGGCGCCGCCGCGCTGCTGCGCCGCAACCTGCTGGTCTACGGGCTGGGCGGCATCGCGGTGCCGTTTGTCGGCATCAAGCTGATCGACCTGTCGCTGGTCCTGCTGGGGCTGTCCTGATGCGCGCCCTCGCCCTCGCCCTCGCCACGGTTGCCGCGGCACTCGTCCCCGGCCTCGCCAACGGCATGCCGGCAAGCAGCATCACCGGCAATGTCGCGCTGACCTCCGACTACCTGTTCCGCGGCCTCACCCAGAGCTGGGGCCGGCCGGCGATCCAGGGCGGCGGCGACTACACCGATCCGGACAGTTTTGCCGCCGGCTTCTGGGCTTCGAGCGTCAGCGAGCGCAGCTATCCAGGCGGCACGCTGGAACTGGACTTGTACGCCAGCTACGGCCTGGCGATCAACAACGAATGGTCATGGCGTGCCGGCATCTATGGCTACGCCTATCCCGGTGCCAATCTCGATCAGGCCGGGCTCGCATCGCGTTCGCCCAATACGGTCGAGGCCAACGTCGCGGTGGGCTGGAGGCAGTTCACGCTGAAGTACAGCCGCGCGCTCACCGATTATTTCGGGGTGGGCACGGAGCAGGGCTATCGCGGTGATTCCAGAGGCACCGGTTACCTGCAGCTGGACGCCACCTTCCCGTTGAACGACGCATGGAGCCTGGCGCTGCATGCCGGCCACACGCACTACACCACCATCTTGGCCACGCCGCTGGCCAACGGCGCGCGCGATCCAAGCTACAGCGATATCGGCGCCACGCTGAAGTACCTGGCCGCCGCGCACTGGTCGCTGAGTGCAGGCCTCACCTACGCCACCAACGCGGATTTCTACCGCCGCACTTCCAGCTTCCTCGATGTCGGTGACACGCGCGATGTCGGCGGTTCGCGCGGCTTCGTGATGCTGCAAGGTAGTTTCTGAGGACGTCCTATGAACAAACTATTGCGCCAATCCTTGGTCCTGCTGTTGCTGATGGCCGTGATCACCGGCGTGCTGTATCCGCTGGCGGCCACCGGGCTGGCCCAGCTGATCTTCCCGCAGCAAGCCAGCGGCAGCCTCATCGTGAGGAACGGCAAGCCGGTCGGCTCCGTGCTGATCGGTCAGTCATTTACCGACCCCAAGTATTTCTGGGGCCGGCCGTCGGCGACCGCGCCGAATGCATATAACGCGGGTGCTTCGTCGGGCTCCAACCTCGGCCCGACCAACCCGGCGCTGACCGAGGCGGTGAAGCAGCGCATCGTCGCGCTGCGTGCGGCCGACCCGGGCAACCAGGCACTGGTGCCGGTGGACCTGGTCACCGCCTCGGGCAGCGGGCTCGATCCGGAAATCAGTCCCGCCGCGGTGCAGTACCAGCTGGCGCGGGTGGCAAGGGTGCGCGGGCTGGATCCTGCGCGGGTGCAGGCGCTGGTGAACGCCTGCACCCGCGGCCGCCAGTTCGGCCTGCTCGGCGAACCGCGGGTGAACGTGCTGCAGCTCAACCTGGCGCTGGATGCGGCGCAGACGCATGGCAGCTGATCGCGCTACCGTAGCGCCATTTCCCGGACCGACCCTGGCATGAGCGAGCCCTCCCGCGAAGCACGCGCCGATGCCCTGCTCGGTACGGCGCACGACGACAGCCGGCGGCTGAAGGTGTTCCTCGGCGCCGCGGCGGGCGTGGGCAAGACCTACGCCATGCTGTCGGCTGCGCGTGAATTGAAGCGGCAGGGCGTGGACGTGGTGGTAGGCCTGGTCGAGACGCACGGGCGCGCCGAGACGGCGGCGCTGCTGGAAGGGCTGGAGGTGCTGCCGCGTCGGAAGGTGAACTACCAGGGCCGCGATTTCACGGAGTTCGATCTGGATGCCGCGCTGGAGCGCCGGCCGGCCGTGCTGCTGGTGGACGAACTGGCCCACAGCAACCTGCCCGGCGGGCGGCATGAGCGGCGTTGGCAGGACATCGCCGAGCTGCTCGACGCCGGCATCGAGGTATACACCGCGCTCAACGTGCAGCATCTGGAGAGCCTCCATGACCAGGTGCGGCGGATCACCGGGGTCAGCGTGCGCGAGCGGGTGCCGGATGCGTTCCTCGACCGCGCCCGCGACATCGTGCTGGTCGACCTGCCGCCGCGCGAGCTGATCGGGCGGCTGAAGCAGGGCAAGGTCTATGTGCCGGAGACCGCGGCGGCGGCGCTGGATGCTTTCTTCTCGCCGACCAACCTGGGCGCGCTGCGCGAGCTGGCGATGGACACCATGGCCAGACACGTCGACAGCGACCTGCGCGAGTCGATGCTGGCGCGCGGCGGCACGATGCCGGTACGCCGCCGCGTGCTGGCGGCAATCGATGGCCATGCGCAGAGCGAATACCTGGTGCGCGTGGCACGGCGCATCGCCGAGCGCCGCGGCGCGCCGTGGAGCGTGGCCTTCGTCGACACCGGCGCGCGGCTGGAGCCGGCCCGGCGCGAGCGGCTGGAGGCGGCGCTGCGGCTGGCGCGCCGGCTCGGCGGCGACACCGTGGTGCTGCGCGGCGCGACCATCGCCGACGAATTGCTGGCGCATGCCGACCGCGAGGGCGTGGGCCAGATCCTGCTGGGACGTACCCGCGAGCGCCTGCTGGCACGCATGGTAGGCCGCTCGCTGACCCAGCAGCTGCTGCGCCGCGGCGCGCACCTGGAGCTGACCATCATCGCCACGCCGAGCGAGCGGGCGGCGTCGCGGCGACGGCTGCGTTTTCCCGGCGGGCGGGGTTCGCGCGGCGAATACGCCTACGCCACGCTCGCCACGTTGGTCGCGTTGGCGCTGTCCTTTGTCGCCGATCGCTACCTGTCGGTGGCCAACCTGTCGCTGATCTTCCTCACCGCAGTGCTGGCGGTGGCGGTGCGAACGCGCATGGCGGTGGCCGTCTATACCGCCATCCTATGTTTCCTCGGCGACAACTTTTTCTTCGCGCCGCCACGCTACACGCTGGCGATCGCGAATTTCGACGATGTGCTGGCGGTCAGCCTGTTCCTGATCGTGGCGCTGGTATGCAGCCACCTGGCGACGCGGCTGGCCAGCCAGGTGGAATCGCTGCGTTCCGCCCAGGTGCAGTCGCGCGCGCTGCTGGCGCTGGGCCAGCGGCTGGCCACCAGCGCCGATGCCGAGGGCATCCGCAAGGTCGGTGCGGCAGCCTTGGCGCAGGCCTTGCGCGGCGAGGCGGCGATCCTCGTCCGCGATGCCGGCAGCCGGTTGCAGGTAGCCGCCTGCGCACCGCGTGAATTCGCCTTGTCGGCGCAGGACCTGGCCGCCGCCGACTGGAGCGAACGGCACGCGGCACAGGCCGGGCGGCATACCGATACGCTCAACGCCGCGCCGTGCTGGATGCTGCCGTTCGGCGGCGAGGACAACCGGCTTGGCGTGGCCGCATTGCATTTTGCCGCGGACAGCAGCGCGCCCGACCAGGAGCAGCGCAGCCTGGCGCTGGCGATGGTGCAGGACATCGGCCAGGCACTGGAACGCGCGCGCCTGGCCGACGAACTGGAGGGAGCCCGCGTGCAGGGCGAGACCGAGCGCCTGCGCAACGCGCTGCTGTCGTCCGTATCGCATGACCTGCGTTCGCCGCTGGCCTCGATGATCGGCGCGGCCGACACGCTGGCCAGCTACGGCGAACAGTTGCCGCCGGGCGAGCGCCGCGAGCTGCTGGAGGCGATCCTGGGCGAGGGCCAGCGGCTGGACCGCTACATCCAGAACCTGCTCGACATGACCCGGCTCGGCCACGGTACGCTCAAGCTCAACCGCGACTGGACCGATGTCGCCGAGATCGTCGCCGCCGCGGTCGGCCGCCTGTGCAAGCTGTTTCCGACACTGCGAGTGGAGACCATGCTGCCGTCCGACACGCTGCTGCTGTTCGTGCATCCGGCATTGATCGAACAGGCGCTGTTCAACATCCTGGAGAATGCCGCGCGCTTCTCGCCGGCCGACGAAGCGGTGCAACTCGTGGTGCGCGGCGAGGGCGACCGGCTGCTGATCGACGTCAGCGACCGCGGCCCCGGCATCCCGGAGGCGGAGCGGGCGCTGATCTTCGACATGTTCTATTCGGTGTCGCGCGGCGACCGTGCCAGCCAGGGCACCGGCCTCGGCCTGGCGATCTGCCGCGGCATGATCGGTGCGCACGGCGGCAGCGTGGAGGCGTTGCCGCGCGACGGCGGCGGCACCACGATCCGTATTACCCTGCCGCTGCCCCCACCCCCCGACCGTGCGCCATGAATTCCTCGCCCCGCGTGCTGGTGATCGACGACGAGCCGCAGATCCGCCGCTTCCTCGACATCGGCCTGCGCGCCGAAGGCTACGAGGTCTTGCTGGCCGCCACCGGCGCGGAAGGCCTGGCGCTGGCGGCCACGCAGTCGCCGGACCTGGTGATCCTCGACCTCGGCCTGCCCGACATGGAGGGCCACGCGGTGCTGGCCGAACTGCGCCAGTGGAGCCAGCTGCCTGTGCTGATGCTGTCTGTGCGCAACACCGAGAGCGAGAAGGTGAGCGCGCTGGACCAAGGCGCCAACGACTACATGACCAAGCCGTTCGGCATCCAGGAACTGATGGCGCGACTGCGCGCACTGCTGCGCAACCGGCCGGGCGAGCCGGAACATCCGCCGCGTTACGACGACGGCCATCTGGCCGTCGACCTGGCACGACGCGAGGTGAGCCTGGACGGTGCGCCGCTGGCACTGACCCGCAAGGAATACGCCGTGCTGGCGCTGCTGCTGCAGCACGCCGGTCGCGTGGTCACCCAGCAGCAGCTGCTGCGCGAGGTGTGGGGGCCGACTCACACTAGTGACAGCCAGTATCTGCGCATCGTGATCGGCAAGCTGCGGCAGAAACTGGGCGACGATCCGGCCAACCCGCGCTGGCTGAAGACCGAGCCCGGCGTGGGCCACCGCTTCATCGTGAACTGAACGCCCGGGCATGCGCGGGTCGGTGCCGACCGCCGGCAGCGGACGGCGCCGACCCGCGGTTCAGGTTTTCCGCGTCTGGACTCGGCCCTTCCCGCGGTTATGATAGCCAGCCTGATTCACCACTCCGGCCGCAACCCATCGCATACTTGCGGCCGGCTCAACGAGGACATTCCCATGGCACGTGGCGTCAACAAAGTCATCCTGGTCGGCAACCTGGGCGCGGACCCCGAAATGCGCCACACCGGCGGCGGCACCGCCATCTGCAGCTTCAACCTGGCCACCTCCGAATCGTGGACCGACAAGCAGAGCGGCGAGAAGCAGGAGCGCACCGAGTGGCACCGCGTGAAGCTGTTCGGCCGGCTGGCCGAGATCGCCGGCGAATACCTGAAGAAGGGCCGCCAGGTCTATATCGAAGGCTCGCTGCGCACCGACAAGTACACGGACAAGCAGGGCGTCGAGCGCTACTCGACCGACATCATCGCCAGCGAGATGCAGATGCTCGGCGGCGGCAGCGAAGGCGGCGCGGGCGGCGGTGGTGGCGGTGGCTTCCAGCGCGAACGTCCGCAGGGCGGCGCTCAGCGCCAGGGCGGCGGCCAGTCGCGCGGCGGCGACTACGGCAACCAGCCGCGCCAGTCCCCGGCCCCGGCCGACAGCGGCTTCGCGGACGACGAGATTCCGTTCTAGACAACACCCATGTGTTGGCAAAAAGCCCGCCTTGCGCGGGCTTTCTGCTGTTTGTCCAGGCGTTTGCGGCGCATGGTCGATGGGGAAGGAGCAAAGCTTGCCGCGTCGGTCCCCTCCCTCTGGTGGGGAGGTGGGAGGGTTTTACTTCACCTTCAATGTATTGTTGCCGCGGTTGGCGTCCGGCAGCGCGTGCGCCGGATCGATGGTGGCCGACACCAGCTTGCGCGTGCCGGCCACGTGGATGACGTAGCTGCGGTGTTGCTGCCAGGTTTCCACCGGCACGCGGATGTCCTGCTTGCTGCCGTCGTCGTAGACCACCTGCAGCGTGGCCGGCAGCACCAGCCGGTCGAGGTTGGCCACGGTGACGTCGGCGCCCTTGCGGTAGTCGCCGCCGGTGTAGGCGACCTTCTGCACGGCCAGGTCGAGCTGCCAGTTGTGCTCGTACCAGCCGCGCCAGAACCAGCCCAGGTCCTCGCCGGTGTCGCTTTCCATGAAGCGGAAGAAGTCCGACGGACTGGGGTGCTTGTACGCCCAAGTGGCGATGTAGCGGCGGAACGCCGGGTCGAAGCGTTCCGGCCCGATGATCTGCTCGCGCAACAACACCAGGCCGAACGCGCCCTTGAAGTAGCTGATCGGGTGACGGTACTTCTCCGGCGTCATGTCGGCGCCGTTGAGCGGGGCGGGCGCGGCGGGGTCGGCCAATACGGCAGCGATCTCGTCGGCCGGGTTGCCGCCACCGGGCGCGTACTCGCTGTCGCGCTTGGGTGCGTACTCGCCGTGGTTGAAGGCGTCGTCCTCATAGACGTCGATGAAGGTGTTGAAGCCCTCGTCCATCCACGCGTCGCGGCGCTCGTTGCTGCCCACGATCATCGGGAACCAGCTGTGCCCGATCTCGTGCGCGATCACCATGTGCAGGTTCTTGCCCTTGGCCAGCTTGTGGTCGAAGGTGATGCCCGGATATTCCATGCCGCCGGCGGTGCCGGCCTCGTTGATCGCCACCGGCCACGGGTACGGATACCACTGCTTCGAGAAGTACTCGGTGGA
This sequence comes from Rhodanobacter soli, assembly GCF_040548735.1. Classification (NCBI taxonomy): domain Bacteria; kingdom Pseudomonadati; phylum Pseudomonadota; class Gammaproteobacteria; order Lysobacterales; family Rhodanobacteraceae; genus Rhodanobacter; species Rhodanobacter soli. The sequence continues at coordinate 135,496 of NZ_JBEPSD010000003.1, forward strand.
AGCCTTGAGGTATTCGGTGGCGCGGCCCCAGGCGGCGTTGCCGCCGCTCTCGACCGGATAGACCGACATCGCCAGCGCGGTCTTGCCCTCCGGCAGGTTGATCCGCGCGGCGTCCCACACGAATGCCTTCGAGGCGCCGAACGCGACGTCGCGGGTGTTCTGCATGCGGAAGTGCCAGGTCAGCGTGCCGCTCTGTTTCGGACGGCTGGACGGCTGGGTCACTTCTTCCGGCGTGCGGATCATCACGGTGGCGTCGCTGCGGCGGGCCTGCTCCAGCCGCTGCCGCTCGGTCTTCGTCAGCACCTCGTCGGGGTTCACCAGTTCGCCGGAGCCGGCCACCAGCATGTCCCACGGCACGGTGATCGCGTAGTCGAAATCGCCGTATTCCAGATAGAACTCGCTGTTGAGGTAGGGCGCGGTGTCCCACCCGCGCAGGTCGTCGTAGACGGCCATGCGCGGGTACCACTGCGCGATCTCGAAGATCTCGCCGTTCTTGCTGGGGTTGACGTCGGTGCGCCCGCCGAATTCGCCGGGCACGGTGTAGCTCCACGCGACATGCAGGCGCAGGCTGCCGCCGTTGCCCTTCAGCGCCGTGGGCAGCTGCACCTGCATGCGCGTGTCGGAAACCAGCCATTTCACCGGCTGCCTGCGGCCGTGCGCGTCGTCCACCTCGACCGAGGCAATCTTGTAGCCGTCGGTGAACTCGGTGGGGAACTTGCTGGTGAACGCGCCGCGGGCGTCGCGGCGATAGCGGTTCTGGTCCAGCTGCAGCCACAGCACGTCGAGCGCGTCGGGGCTGTGGTTGGTGTAGCTGATCACCTCGCTGCCGCTGAGCAGGCGCGTGGCCGGGTCGAGCGTGGCGGTGATCGTGTAGTCGGCGCGGTTCTGCCAGAACAGCGGGCCGGGCTTGCCGCTGGCCGAGCGGTACGCGGTAGCCGGTTGCGGATAGCTGTACGGGGCGAAGGTCTGCAGCGGGTCGAAGCGCGCGGGGGCGCTGTCGGCGGCGAACGCGGGCGCGGCCAGCAGCGTGGCGGCCGTGACGGCGAGGGAAATCGCGAACTTCATCATGCAGTGCCTTGGGGGAGGGTGGTGGACCACGGCTGGCCGCCGGCGCGCAACAGCGCCAGCACTTCGTGGCAGGCGCCCATGGTGTGGTAGTCGGTCTTGCCGGCCGGGCTTTTCTCGTCGCTGTACTTGCGATTGTCGCGGGTGAGGATGCGGTACCAGGCGCCGTGGCGGTGGTCGATGAAATGCTGCCACGCGTACGCCCACAATTTCCCGTACCAATCGTCATAGGCCGGCTCGCCGGTGCGCGCATGCAGCAGCGCGGTGGCGGCCAGCGATTCGGCCTGCACCCAGAAGTACTTGTCGTCGTCGCAGACGCTGCCGTCGGGCGCGAAGCCGTAGCAGATGCCGCCGTACTCGCTGTCCCAGGCGCGCGCCAGCGCGGTGTCGAACAGCTGCCGCGCGGTGGGCAGCAGCCAGTCCTCGTCGTAGCCGCGTGCGCGCAGCAGCGGCTCCATGATCAGCAGCAGCTTGGCCCATTCGGTCTGGTGGCCGGGCTGGAAGCCCCACGGGCGAAACAGGTGCTTCGGGTCGTCGCGGTGGTAGTCCCAGTCGATGTTCCAGTGGCGGTCGTAGTGTTCCCACACCAGCCCGCCGGCCAGGGCCGCCTGGCGACGGGTCATGTGGTCGGCGAGGGTGTACGCGCGGTCGAGATAGCGCGGTTCGTTGCTGGCCTGGTAGGCGGCCAGCATCGCCTCGCACATGTGCATGTTCGCGTTCTGGCCGCGGTAGTCGCTGAAGTGCCAGTTCGCATCGGCCTCGTCGCGGTACAGCCCGGCGTCGGCGTCCCAGAAGCGCTGCTCCAGCAGGTTCCAGGTTTCGTCCATCCAGGCCGCGGCCTCGGCGATGCCGGCCTTGCGCGCGCTGGCGTAGGCGAGCAGCACGAAGGCCACGCCGTAGGCATGGTTGGTGCGGTCTTCCGGCTGCTCGTCGCGGATCGTCCAGGCGTAGCCGCCGGTGTACGGGTCGCGATGCACTTCGCGCAGGTAGCGCAGGCCGTGGCGCGCCGCTTCAAGGTATTCGCTGGTGGAAGCCGCCGCGTTGTCGAATTCGATCGCCGCCATCGCGTAGTTGAAGACGAAGCGGGTGCTGCTGACCAGGTGCCGGTGGGTGCGGTCGTAGATCGTGCCGTCGTCCCGGAAGTAGTGGAAGAAGCCGCCTTCCGGGTCGATCGCCCGCGGGTGGTAGAACGCCATCGTCTGCGCGATGTGCTCGCGCAGGAAGTCGGCGGAGCGGAAATCGGGGGTGGCGTTCATGCCTGTTGTTCCATGAAGGCCAGCACCTCGTCGCCGCGCGGCATCGCGGCGAACGAGCCCTGGCGGGTGACGGTGAGGGCGCCGCAGGCGGCGGCGAAGCGCAGCATCGCGTGCAGGCGCGGCAGTTCGGTGACCAGCCGGTCGATCCGTTCGGCGTCGGCGTCGAGTTCGGCCAGGCAGCACAGCAGGCCGCCCATGAAGGCATCGCCGGCGGCGGTGGAGTCGACCACGGCGACCGTGTAACCGGGCAGCTCGCCTTCGGCGTCGGGATGGAACCAGCGCAGCGGCTTGGCGCCGTCGGTCACCACCACCAGCCGGGTACGGCCCAGCCACAGTCGGTCCAGCGCGGCCTGTTCGCCGTCCGGCGCCAGCCAGGCGAATTCCTCGGCGCTCAGCTTCACCACGTCGGCCAGGTGCAATGCCGGCCACAGCAGCGGGTGCGGATCGGCATCGGCCGGCCACAGCGCCGGGCGCAGGTTGAGGTCGAAGCTGACCAGCGCACCGACGCCATGCGCGCGCTGCATGCCTTCGCGGGTGGTTGCGGCGAGTGTCGGGTCGGTCATGCTGTTCGAGCAGACGTGGAACACGGCGACGTCGCGGAAGGTGTCGGCGCGGAAGTCGGCCGGCCGGAACAGCAGGTCGGCGGTGTTGTCGCGGTAGAAGCTGAAGCTGCGTTCGCCATGCGCATCCAGGGTGACGAAGGCCAGCGCGCTGTTCGCCGTATCGGTGCGCGCGACGTCGGCGGTGCCGACGCCGGCCTGCTGCAGGCTGTCGAGCAGGAAGTCGCCGAAGCGGTCGCGCGCCAGCATGCCGGCGAAGCGGGCATGCCCGCCGAGCCGTGCGGCGGCGACCGCCACGTTCGCCGGCGCGCCGCCGGCGAACGGCGTGAAGCGCGCGGCGAAGCCACGCTCGTCGAGGCCGTCGGCATGCAGGTCGATCAGTGCCTCGCCGAAGCACAGGATGGGTCGTGTGGGCATGCTCAGCGATTCCCGCCGGTGTCCGGCGCCGCGATGCTGCGGATGCGCGAGCCGCTGAGGCCATAGAACACGATGTACAGGTAGCACAGCAGCGGCAGGAAGAACGCGTGCTGCAGGCCGATGTGATCGGCGAACACGCCCTGCACGTAAGGAATGATCGCCCCGCCCACGATCGCCATGATCAGCAGGCTGGACGCCTTGCTGGTCATCGGCCCGAGCCGTTCGATTCCGAGCGCGAAGATGGTCGGGAACATGATCGAGTTGAACAGTCCGATCGCGATGATGCTGTACATCGCCACGGCGCCGCTGCCGAGCATGGTGGTCAGCACCAGCAGCGCGTTGATCGCGGCGAACAGGGCGAGCAGCTTGCGCGGCGAGAACTTCGCCATCAGCGCCGAACCGACGAAGCGGCCGACCATCGCGCCGCCCCAGTACCACGACACGTAGTGCGCGGCCTGCTGCTCGCTGATGTGGCCGATCTCCGGCATCGACAGGTAGTTGACCATGAAGCTGCCGATCGACACTTCCGCGCCGACGTAGAAGAAGATGCCGAGCACGCCGAACAGCACGTGCGGATGGCGCAGCACCTCGACGAAGCCGTGGCGGTCATGGTCGCCCCTGTCGGTGGCCTCGGTCAGCGCCGGCAGGCGGAACAGCCACACGAAGATCGCCAGCAGGAACAGCACCACGGCCAGCCCGATGTACGGGAACTGCACCGCCTGCGCCTGCTGGGTGTCGTAGAGCAGGCGCTGCGCCGGTTCCAGCGCGGCCAGTTCGGCCGGGCTCTTCACCACATTGGACAGGATCAGCAGGCCGCCGAACAGCGGCGCCAGCGTGGTGCCCAGCGAATTCAGCGCCTGCGCCAGGGTCAGCCGGCTCGAACTGGTCTTTTCCGGACCCAGCAGCGCCACGTATGGGTTGGCCGCCACCTGCAGCACGGTGATGCCGGTGGCCAGCACGAACAGCGCACCGAGGAAGGCCGGGTACAGGTGCAGGCTGGCCGCCGGCCAGAAGCCGAGCGCGCCGACGCCGGCGATCGCCAGTCCGGCCACGATGCCCTTCTTGTAGCCGAGCGCGGCGACCAGCCGGCCGGCCGGCAGCGCCATCAGGAAGTACGCGCCGAAGAAGGTGAACTGCACCAGGATCGCCTGGGCGTAGTTGAGCTGGAAGATCGACTTCAGGTGCGGGATCAGGATGTCGTTGAGGCAGGTCAGGAAGCCCCACATGAAGAAGATGGTGGTGAGCACGCCCATCGCCATCGGGTAATCGGTATAGCGCTCGCCATGGGCAGGCGAGCCGGGCGTCGGTGACGGAACTTGGGCGAAGGCCATGTGGATTCCCCGGGAGAGTGTGGTGTGGTCAGGCGGTAGGTGGTGGGCAGCTGCTTTCGCGAACGATCAGTTGTACCGGCGCCACGGTCTGCTGGCTGGCGGCCTGTGGTTGCTGCAGGCGCTGCAGCACCAGTTGCGCCGCCTGCTGGCCGCGCTTGTGCGGCGCGGCCGACAAGGTGGTCAGCGGCGGCATGCCGAGCGCCGCCTCGGCGATGTCGTCGAAGCCGGTCAGCGCGAAGTCGTGGCCAGGGCGCAGGCCGCGCTGGTTGAGGCCGAGCACCAGGCCCAGCGCGACCGCGTCGTTGTAGCAGACCGCCGCGGTGGGGGCGAGTGCGCCGGCGAACAGGGCGGGCGCGTGGTGGGCGGCGTCCAGCCGGGTCGGTGCGCATTCGATGCGCCAGTACGGTTCGGTGCGCAGCCCGGCCGTGTGCATCGCCTCCACATAGCCGGCGTGGCGTTGCCGGCACGAGCTGGAATCGTGATGGCCGCCGAAGAACGCGATGTACCGGTGGCCGCGGGCGATCAGGTGCTCGGTGGCCAGGCGGGCGCCATGCTGGTTGTCCAGCATCAGCTGGTCCCAGTGCGCGAATTCGGGCAGCGCGCCGCCCAGTTCGCGGTTGAACAGCAGCAGCGGCACACGCCGCCCGACCACGGCCAGCACGTCGTGCGCCTTGCTGTGTTCGGCCGGCGACAGGATGATCCCCGCCGGGCCGTGTTCCAGCAGCGAGCCCAGCACCGCCTGTTCGCGCGCCGGCGACTCGCCGGTGCAGCCAAGCAGGGTGACGAAGCCGGCGGCGGCCAGCGTCTCGTCCACGCCGGCGGCGAATTCGGCAAAGAACGGATTGGCCAGGTCGTTCAGCACCAGCGCGATGCTGGTCGAGGTGCGCCGGCGCAGGTTCGCCGCGGCACGGTTGTAGACGTAGCCCTGCCGGCGCAGCTCCTCCTCGACCCGGGCGCGGGTAAGCTTGTTCACCAGCGGACTGCCGCGCAGCACCAGCGACACCGTGGCGCGCGATACGCCGCAGCCGGCAGCGATGTCGTTCAGGGTCACCTTGCGTCCCACAGGGGTATGGTTCGGCATGCAGTTTCGCCTGGTTAGAACGATCCAAATGTAACTTACCAGGACCATTGGGCACGTCGCGGCGCAACATGCCTTGTCCGGCAGCGGATGTTAGCGTGCCGGTTTGGATCGTTCCAATAGCGAGACTGACGATGACTATCCAGTTGCATGGCGTGCTTCCCTGTCTGCTTGGTGCCGCGGTCGGCATGGCGGCGCTGACACCTGCCGGCGTGCTGCATGCCGCTACCCGTGCGGAGGGCCATGCCGCGGCGGTCGACCCGCGCATCGGTACCGGCGGCGATGGCCACACCTTTCCCGGCGCCACCGTGCCGTTCGGGATGATCCAGCTGTCGCCGGACACCGCGATGCCGGATTTCAAGCACGCCTACAAGTGGGCCGCCGGCTACCAGTACGGCGACAGCAGCATCCTGGGGTTCTCGCACACGCACTTCTCCGGCTCCGGCCATTCGGACCTGGGCGACGTGCTGGTGATGCCGATTGCTGGCGACGTGCGGCTGGAACCGGGCGACCCGGCCAGGCCGGGCAGCGGCTATCGCTCGCGCTTCTCGCACGACAGCGAAGTGGTGCAGGCCGGCTACTACGCGGTGACGCTGGGCGACTACGGCGTGCGCGCCGAACTCACCGCCGGGCGCCGGATCGGCTGGCACCGCTATACCTTCCCGGCCGGCAAGCCGGCCCACGTGCTGCTGGACCTGCGCCCGAGCATCTACGACTACGCCGGCAAGGTGCTGTGGTCGAGCCTGCGCGTGCACGCGGACGGCACCGTCACGGGTTGCCGCACCACCCGCGGCTGGGCGCCGGGGCGGGAGCTGTGCTTCGCCATGCGTTTCTCGCAGCCGATGACCTCGCGCGAGCTGCTCAACCGCGAGGCCGACATCACCTACAAGGGCTTCAAGGGGCCGGGCAACCAGGCCGAGGATCGCGATGCGCAGGACGGCCGCGCGCTGGTCGGTGTGTTCGACTTCGGCAAGCTGAAGCAGCCGCTGGAGGTGAAGGTGGCGATCTCGCCGGTGAGCGAGGCGAATGCGCTCGCCAACCTGGACAAAGATGGCGCGGGCTGGGATTTCGACGCGCGCCGCGCCGAGGCGAAAGCCGCCTGGGACCAGGCGCTGGCGGTGATCGACGTGGATGCGCCGAAGACCGCGAAGACGCAGTTCTACACCGCGCTGTACCACGCCATGCTGTCGCCCACGCTGAGCATGGACGTCAACGGCGAGTACCGCGGGCCGGATCATGCGGTGCATAAAGCGGACGGCTTCGAGTTCCATTCGACCTGGTCGCTGTGGGACGTCTACCGTGCGCAGCAACCCTTGATGGTCTTGCTGAATCCCGGGCGCAGCACCGATTTCATCCGCTCGCTGATCGCCGCGCGCGAGGCCAGCCCGTTCGGCATCCTGCCGGTGTGGGCGTACCAGGGGCTGGAGACGTGGTGCATGATCGGCTACCACGCGGTGCCGGTGATCGCCGATGCGTACATCAAGGGCGTGCGTGGCTTCGATGCGGACAAGGCACTGCAGGCGATGGTGGCCAGCGCCACCTACGCGCCGTACGGCGACCTGGCCGACTACATGAAGCTCGGCTACGTGCCGATCGACAAGGAACCCGAAGGCGCCTCGAAGACGCTGGAGTACGCCTACGACGACTGGTCGCTGGCGCAGATGGCGAAAGCGATGGGCAAGACCGACGTCGCCGCCACCTTCAGCAAGCGGGCGGCGAACTGGCGTCATGCATGGGATCCGAAAACCGGCTTCATGCGCGCGCGGCTGAGCGACGGCGCGTTCCGCGAGCCATTCGATCCGGAAGCGGCCGGCTACGGCAGCGACTACACCGAAGGCAACGCCTGGCAGTACTCCTGGTACGTGCCGCAGGACGTGGCCGGGCTGATCGCCGCGATGGGCGGCGACGCGAGGTTCGTGGCCAAGCTCGATGCGCTGTTCGAGGCGAAGGTCGACCCGTCGCACTTCAAGCATGTCGAGGACATCACCGGGCTGATCGGCTGGTACGCGCACGGCAACGAGCCCAGCCATCACATCGCCTATCTCTACGACTACGCCGGTGCGCCATGGAAGACGCAACAGCGGCTGAAGCAGATCATGGACAGCCAGTACGCACCGCGCCCCGACGGCCTGAGCGGCAACGACGACCTCGGCCAGATGTCGGCCTGGTACGTGTTCACCGCGCTGGGTTTCTACCCGGTGACGCCGGGCAGCGACGAGTACGCGATCGGCCGGCCGTTCGTGTCGCGCGCCGCGATCCATGTGGGCAACGGCCGCACGTTCACGATCACCGCGTCGCCGCTGGACGATGCGCACCCCTATGTCGGCGCGGTAACCCTGAACGGCAAGCCGCTGCAGCGCACGTATCTGCGCCACGGCGAGATCGTGGCCGGCGGCGAACTGCATTTCACCATGCAGGCCGAACCGAACCGGGACTGGGGCCGTGCGGCGACGGACCGGGCGGCCGCGATGAGCCATTACGGTGGGTGAGCGGCGCCCGCGCGACTTGGGCGAGGCGCGGATAAAACATGCCAGAATGCGGCGGGAACCCTCCATCGTGGGTCTGCCGATGCGGCGAGCGGGATGAAAACGGGAAGCATCATTCGCTGGCGTACCGCCGGCCTGCTGCTGGCGATGCTGATCATCGTCGGCCTGCCGTACATCGTCACGCTGCAGGGGTCGCGCGATACGGAGCGGGCCACCGAGTGGGTGACCCGTTCGACCGAAGTGAAGTCGCTGGCCTACCGCGTTGCCTATGTCGTGCATGACAGCGAGGCTGCGACCTACCGGTTGCTGGCAGGCGACGTGAACGAGGCCACGCATGCGCGCGCCGAGCGGGTCGTCAAGGAAGTGCCGCCGCTGCTGCAGCAACTGCGCCGGATGACGCGCAACAACCCCGACCAGCAGACCCTGATGGGCTCGCTGGTCAGCAGCGTCAACGGCCGCGTCACCCTGATGAACCAGGCGCTGGCCAGGCTGCGGCAGGGCGAGGCGGGCGGTGCCCGGCAGTCGCTGCGTGACGCCGACGACCTGTTCGGGATGAATGCGCAAATCGCCGGCATCGTGGAGATCGAGGACGGCCTGCTGAAGCAGCGCCAGGCGGAAGCCACGCGGCAATCACTCGACGGACGCATCGTGCTCTCGATCACCGCGCTGGCGCAGATCCTGCTGCTGACCATCATCGTGATCGCTTCCGAGCGGCAGATCGGCCGGCGCCAGTTGGCGGAGACCCGCGAGGGTCGCGCGGTGATGCGTTCGCAGATGATCTTCCAGGCGGTACGCGAGCCGATCGCGCTGTTCGACGAGCACCTGAACAGCCTGCTGGTGAACAACGCCTTCAGCGAGCTGTACGGGATGGACCCGGGGCAACGCGCCCAGCCGCTGGCGCGGATCGGCGACGGCGCCTGGAGCGACAGCGTGCTGCTGCAGCGCCTGAACGACGTGCTGCTGCGCGATCGCGAACTGTGGGACTACGACATGGTCCAGCGCACCGTCGACGGCGTCGACCGGCATGTGGTGATCAATGCGCGGCGTCTGCAGCAGCACGATGGCGGCACGCCGGCGCTGCTGTTGACGGTCAGCGACGTCACCACGCGCGCGCTGGCCGAGCAGCAGGTGAACGAGCTCAATCGCCAGCTGGAAGGCAAGGTGTCGCAGATCTCCGACGTCAACCGCGAGCTGGAGGCGTTCAGTTATTCGGTGTCGCACGACCTGCGCGCGCCGCTGCGCCACATCGCCGGGTTCGCGCGCAAGCTGGAGCAGCACCTGGGCGACCATGTCGACGAGAAGTCCGGCCATTACATCGAAGTGATCGCCAGTTCGGCGCAGCGCATGGCCGTGCTGATCGACGACCTGCTGGTGTTCTCGCGCCTCGGCCGCGGCGCGTTGCGGCTGCAGGCGGTGGACATGCAGTCGCTGGTCGACGAGGCCCGCGTGCTGGCCGAATCGGGCGTGTCGGATCGGCGTATCGTGTGGACCATAGCGCCGTTGCCGATGGTGATCGGCGATGAGAACATGCTTCGCACGGTATGGCAGAACCTGCTCGGCAACGCGGTGAAGTACACCGGGCACTGCGAAGTGGCGCGCATCGCGGTGAGCGTGCAGCAGGGGCGCAGCGGCGACTACGAATTCACGGTGAGCGACAACGGTGCGGGGTTCGACATGCAGTATGCGGACAAGTTGTTCGGCGTGTTCCAGCGCCTGCACCGCGCTTCGGAATTCCCGGGCAACGGGATCGGGCTGGCCAACGTGCGACGGATCGTGGCGCGCCACGGCGGTCGCGTCTGGGCCGAGGCCGAGCCGGGGCGCGGTGCCCATTTCCATTTTTCGCTGCCGGCCACCGATGCCGCCGGCGCACGCACCTGAGGGCCGAGCATGAACAAGAAAGACCTGCGTACCATCCTGCTGGTCGAGGACAGCCTGGCCGACGCCGAGATGGCGATGGACGCGCTCGGCGAGGCGCACCTGGTCAACCCGGTGGTGCACGTGGAAGACGGCGTGGAGTGCATGGACTACCTCTACTGCCGCGGTGCGTGGGCCTCGCGCGATCCGGGCGATCCGGCGGTGGTGCTGCTGGACATCAAGATGCCGCGCATGAACGGGCTGGACGTGCTGACCGCGATGCGCGCCGACGAGAAGCTGCGGCGGATCCCGGTGGTGATCCTGTCGTCCTCGCGCGAGGAAAGCGATCTGGCGCGCAGTTGGGACCTGGGCGCCAATGCCTACGTGATCAAGCCGGTCGACGTGGACCAGTTCTTCGATGCGGTGCGCACGCTGGGACAGTTCTGGGCGGTGCTCAACCAGGCGCCCGAACAGGACTGAACGAACGACGGGGCAAGGGGAAACAGTGATCCGCGCAGTCCGCAGGTTGTTTGCGGGCGCCGGGAACGATGCAGAACAGCAGCGGTGAATTAGATGCCAAACCGGCAATCACGGGCGATGCCGACCATCCGGGTGCTGCAGGTCGAAGACAACCGGCTCGACGCCGAACTGGTGCTGGCCGAGCTGGACGCGGACCACATCAGCTACGAGGTGCGCCTGGTCGACGACGAGGCCAGCTTCCTCGCCGCGCTGACCGAGTTCAGGCCGCACATCGTGCTGTCGGATCTCAGCATGCCCGGCTTTTCCGGCCAGCACGCGCTCGACCTGCTGCGCCAGCGCGACGAGGACCTGCCGTTCATCTTCGTCTCCGCCACGCTGGGCGAGGAGGCGGCGATCGAGGCGCTGCGCAACGGCGCCACCGACTACATCCTGAAGCAGAACCCGGCCCGGCTGGCCAGCGCGGTGCGCCGCGCGTTGAGCGAGGCCGAGGCGCGCCGGGCCAGCCGCCGCTCCGAGGCGGAGCTGATCCGCGCGCAACGTTTCGAGAGCCTGGCAATGCTCGCCGGCGGCCTCAGCCACGACTTGCGCAACCTGCTGCAGCCGCTGCTGCTGGCCGGCGACAGCCTGCAGGATTACCAGGACGACCCGCGCCTGGCGCGGCTGGGCAAGCTGGTGCGCGACTGCGGCAAGCGCGGCCTGGACATGGTGCACTCGATGCTGTCGTTCGCGCGCGGAGCGCGCCGCGCGGAGCAGGTGCGGCTGGGCGCGCTGTTCAGCGCGTTCGGTCTGCTGATGCAGGGCAGCGTGCCGCGCGCGGTATCGATGGAACTGGTCATCGACGATCCCGAGCTGTCGTTCGAAGGCAACCACACCGAACTGCAGCAATGCCTGCTCAACCTGTGCCTGAACGCGATCCAGGCCATGCCGGACGGCGGCCACCTGCGCGTCGAGGCGGCGCAGACGTCATTGTCGGCGGACTTCTTCCTGCCGGAGCAGCAGCCGCGGCCGGGCCGTTACCTGTGCATCAGCGTGATCGACGATGGCCCCGGCATGGATCAGGCTGTGCTCGATCAGATATTCGAGCCGTTCTTCACCACCAAGGAGGGTGGTACCGGACTCGGCCTGCTGTCATGCAAGCGGATCGTCGACAGTCATGGCGGCGTGATGCGGGTGGATAGCGAGCCGGGCCGCGGCACTCGCTTCGACCTGTATTTCCCGCTGGAGCAACCGGTGGCAGACGGCGACCGACTGGACGATGGCGACAACCTGGAAGGCGCCGCCGAACGCGTGCTGGTGGTGGTGGAAGAGGCCGGCCAGCTGTCCCTGCTGGCCGATACGCTGGATGCCTACGGTTACCAGGCCCATGCCAGCCAGAGCGGTACCGCCGCGCTGCAATGGATCGAGGCCGCCGGCCTGCCCGATCTGGTGGTGCTGGACGCCGACATGAACCTGTTCACCGGCGTGCGCACGCTGGCCGCGCTGATCGAGCAGGGCTACAGCGGCGCGGTGATCCTGCTGGCGCGCCCCGGCGCCACGCCGGACCTGCACGAATTGCCCCCGCTGGAACACCTCTACGTGATCGACAAGCCGGTCACCACCCAGGTGCTGCTGCGCACCTTGCGCAAGGCGTTGGACACGGCCGGCAACGCGGCCGATGCGTGAGTTGCGCGGATGGGGCGACCGGGAGGACAGGGATGTTCGCGTACTACCTTGATCTGGCCCTGCGCAGCTTCCGCCGCAGCAAGGCGCTGACCGCGCTGGTGATTGTGCTGATGGGTTGCGGCGTCGCCACCTGCATGGTCAGCTTCGCGGTGTTCCGCGCTGCCGCGGCCGACCCGATCCCGTGGAAGTCGAACCAGCTGTTCGTGCCGCAGATCGACAACTTCGGGCCGGCGCACAACTGGAAGGGCGAGCCGCCGATCCTGCTCAGCTATACCGACGCCATGGCGTTGCTGCACGCGCGCCAGGCGAAGAGGCAGGTGCTGATCTACGGCAGCAAGTGGACTTTGCTGCCGGACGATGCGCGGCAGCCGCCGTTTCCGCAGGAAGGCGATGCGGTCAGCAGCGATTTCTTCGCGATGTTCGACGCGCGGTTTCGTTATGGCGGCGGTTGGTCGGTCCATGATGACGACCAGCGCGCGGCCGTAGTGGTGATCAGCAGCGCGCTCAACCAGAAGCTGTTCGGCGGCGCCGACAGCGTGGGTCGTGAGATCAGCCTGGATGCGCACGTCTATCGCATCGTCGGCGTGCTGGACGACTGGGAGCCGCGCCCGCGCTTCTTCGACGTGGCCAGTACGTACTATCCCTTCGATCATCCGCGACAGCTCTATCTCCCGTTCAGCCGCGCCATCGATCTGCAGAAAGCCACCTCGGGCCAGTTCTATTGCAGCACGAATACCGTCGATCCCGACCTGCCGGACTGGAGCAGTGTCCTGCACAGTGAATGCGCATGGATCGCGGCCTGGGTGGAACTTCCCACGCGCACCGACGCAGCGCGTTACCGCGACTGGCTGCGCAACTACGCGGCCGAGCAGCAACGCCTCGGTCGTTTCGCTTGGCCACCGAACGTGCGCCTGTCCGATGTCATGCAGTGGCTGCACCAAGATAACTTCTACGTGATACCGAAAGCGTCAGAGCTATCGATGATCGTCTCGGTGAGCTTTTTGCTGATCTGCCTCGTCAACGTGATCGGCCTGATGTTGGCCCGCTTCATGCGTCGCGCGCCAGAGATCGGCGTGCGCCGCGCGCTGGGGGCGTCGCGCGGAGTGATCTATCGCCAGTTCCTGACCGAAGCGGCGGCGATCGGTTTGGCCGGCGGTGTATTGGGGCTGCTGCTGACGGCGCTGGGCATGGCCGGCATCGGCAAGGTGTTCGAGCCGGAGATCGCCCGGCAGGCGCGGCTGGATGCGTCGCTGTTCCTGCTGACCGTGCTGGTCGCGGTGCTCGCCACGCTGATTGCCGCGCTTTATCCCACTTGGCGCGCCGCGCAGGTGCAACCGGCGTGGCAGCTGAAGTCGAACGGATGAAAGCGACCATGCAGCTGCACCCGATCCTTGCCGCGCTGCGCCGGCACAAGATGGCCACGCTGCTGATCGTGCTGCAGATCGCGTTGACCCTGGCGGTGGTCAGCAATGCGCTGTTCATCGTCAAGACGCGGGTGGTGCACCTGTCGCGCCCAAGCGGTACCGACGAGGCGCATCTGTTCGCAATCGACAACCAGTGGATCGACCAGCCGGAGGTGTCGCATATTCATGCACAGATGCGCGCCGATCTGGTGACCTTGCGTGGCCTGCCGGACGTGCGCGATGCATTTGCCACTCAGGGCTACCCGTTTGGTGGCGGCGGCCGTGTGATACGCATCAAGCGTCGGATCGAGCAGACGGCGAAGCCGCAGCTGGCTTTCACCTATTTTTCCGACGAGCACACGCTCGACACGTTCGGTCTCAAGCTGGTGGCCGGCCGCAACTTCCGCGCCGACGAGATTGGCAGCCTGGGTCCGAACGACAAGGTGGTGCCAGCCGTCATCATCATTACGCGCAACCTGGCCCACAAGCTTTTCCCCGATGGTTCAGCCATGGGCCAGCGCATCTATCTTAGGGACGACGGCCCGAGCACGATCATCGGTATGGTCGATCGGCTGCAAGGCAGTTACGCGGGCAGCGGCACGCGTTCGATCGATGAGGACACGGTGCTGGTGCCGGCGCTTCGTGCCAGTCCCGATGATGGCGTGGTCTATCTGGTGCGTGCGCAGGCGGGGCGACTGGCCGCGGTGCTGCAGTCGGCGCCGGCAGCGCTGCTTGCGCAGAACCGCATGCGCCTGATCAGCCCGGAAGACGGCGTGGTTACGCTGGCACAGGCACGCGCAAAGGCTTATGCCACCGACCGCGGCGTGGCGATCATGATGGGCGCGATATGCGTTTTGTTGCTGCTGGCGACGGCCGGCGGCACCGTGGGCTTGAGCAGCTTCTGGGTTGGCCAGCGGCGCCGATCCATCGGCGTGCGGCGTGCGCTGGGCGCGACGCGCGGCGACATCCTGCGTTATTTCCAGACCGAGAACGCCCTGATCGTCGGCATCGGCGTGGCGCTGGGCGTGGCACTCGGCATCGCCGCCAACCTGTCGCTGATGACGCACTACGAACTGCCGCGGATGCCGCTGTGGCTGCTCGGCGTCGGTGCGCTGTTGCTGTGGCTGCTCGGCCAGCTGGCCGTGTTCGGTCCGGCGCGGCGCGCCGCCGCCGTGCTGCCGGTGGAAGCGACGCGCTCGGTGTGAGCGTGCTGCCTCAGTCGATGCCGAGCTTCTTCAGCTTGTAGCGCAGTGCGCGGAAGGTGATACCGAGTTTGCGGGCGGCGGCGGTCTTGTTGTAGCGCGATTCTTCCAGCGCCTTGACGATGGCGGTGCGCTCGAGGTTGCTGATGTAGTCGTCGAGGCCGCCGTTGGCGCTGGCGGCTGCCGGTGGCTGCGGCTGCTGGCCCGGTGTCGCCGCTTCCTGGCCAGGCCGTGCGCTGCGTTGGGGCAGCATCAGGTCGGCCGCTTCGATGGTGCTGCCGTCGCACATCGCCATCGCGCGTTCGAGGATGTTTTCCAGCTCGCGCACGTTGCCGGGGAATTCGTACGCGTCCAGCGCGTCGCGGGCGGACGGCGACAGCTGGCCGACGCTTTCGCCGCTCTTGCCGGCCAGCGCCTTGAGGATGAACGCGGACAGCTGCGGCACGTCACCGCGGCGTTCGCGCAGCGGCGGCACGCGTAACTCGATGACGTTGATGCGGTAGAACAGGTCCTGGCGGAACTGGCCTTGCTCGACTAGCTGGCCGAGGTTCTTGTGGGTGGCCGAGAGAATGCGTACGTCGACCGGGATCTCGTCGCGGCCGCCGATCGGGCGCACCGCTTTTTCCTGGATCGCGCGCAGCAGCTTCACCTGCATGTGCAGCGGCAGCTCGGCCACCTCGTCGAGGAACAGGGTGCCGCCCTGGGCGGCCTGGAACAGGCCTTCCTTGTCCACGCTGGCGCCGGTGAAGCTGCCCTTGCGATGGCCGAAGAACTCGCTCTCCATCAGCTCGGACGGGATCGCGCCGCAATTGACCGGCACGAACGGGCCGCTGGCTCGCGGGCCCTGCTCGTGGATCAGCCGGGCCACCAGTTCCTTGCCCACGCCGGATTCGCCGGCGATGTAGACCGGCGCCTGGTTGCGCGCCAGCTTGCCGATGGTGGAACGCACCTGTTGCATCGCCGCGGAGTCGCCGATCAGGCGGTCGCCGGAATCGCCGGTTTTCGCCGCGGCACCGCCGTTGCGTTTTTCCTCGGCCAGGCGCAGGGCGGTGCGCACCAGTCCGCGCAGCATCTGGATGTCGACCGGCTTGGAGACGAAATCGAACGCGCCGGCCTTCAGCGCGTTCACCGCGGCGTCGACGTTGCCGTAGGCGGTGATCATCGCCACCGGCATGTCCGGATGGTTGGCGGCGATCAGCTCGATCACCTCCTGGCCATTGCCGTCGGGCAGCCGCATGTCGGTGAAGCACAGGTCGTAACTGCGTTCGGCCAGTGCGCGGCGTGCCTCGCCGACGGTACCCACGGCGTCGACCTGCAGGTCCATTCGCCCCAGCGTGATGGTCAGCAGTTCGCGGATGTCGCGTTCGTCGTCAATGACCAGGACGGTCTGTGGGTTCATGGCACGGCGCGTGGCTATCGATGCAACAGAGAATACCCGGCCCCGCGCTGCGGGGCAAAGACTGCTAATGCCCCAGCCGGCGGTCGAAGAAGCGCACCATCACGGCATATGCCTCGCGCGATTCGGGCATGTCCGGGTCCGAGAAGAACGAATGCCACATGCCATCCCAGACATGCAGCTCGGTATCCACCCCGGCCGCGGTCAGCAGGGCCTGGCTGTGCAGGACCGAGCTCAGGGTGAAATCGCGGCTGCCAGTGATCAGCAGGGTCGGCGGGAACTTCGCCAGCAGCACGGGGGAGTTGGCCGGGAATACCAGCGGGTCGCTGGCGCTGGCGCCCTTGAAGTACGGCAGGTCGGCCAGTTTGAGCGGTCCGGCGGGCGGCGGGTCGCCGCTCAGCACGGGCGCCACGTAGGCGGAATCGCCGCCAAGGTCGCTGATCGAACCGCAGAAGGTGCCGATCGCTCCCGGCACCGGCAGCTTTTTGGTGATGATCCGCGCGACCGCCTCGCCGGTGAGCACGCCGCCGGCGGAGCAGCCGTAGATGCCGATGTTCCGCGCCGGGTACTGCTTGAGCAGGGCGCGGTAGACCGCCTCGACGTCCTCGCTGGCGGCCGGGAACACGTGTTCCGGCCCCTGCCGGTAGTCCACGCTGACGACCTTGATCCGGCCCAGGCTGGCCAGCGGGATCGCCTCCACCAGCCCGCCGCTGTGCGCGCCCCACAGGAAGGCGCCGCCGTGCAGGTTGATCAGCACCCGGTGCCGCTGCCCCGCGGCGATGCCCTGTGCCGGCAGCACCACGTCCGTGGGCACGCCGCCGATGGTCTCGGTGTGGATCTTCACCGGATAGAGTTTCTTCATGCGATCGGCGCGATCGGTGTTGATCCTGTCGTAGTAGGCGCGACTGGCAGCGATCGAGCCGATGCCCGGCGCGTGCCGGCTTTGTTCGAGCATCCGCTGGAACTGCCGTTGCGCCTGGGGCGACGCGTACGCCGAGTACGGCACGACGAAGGCAGGCACGCTCACGTTGCCGCGGCTGTCGACGCCGGGCCGTTGCGCCTGCGCGAACGCCGGGGCGCCGAACATGCCGATGCAGAGCAGGCCGGCGCCGAACAGGACGGTTTGCATCAGTCGTGGGGCGCGTGTTGCAGGCATGGTCTTTCTCCTCGTCAAGTCGGGGTGGCGCGGCAGTTCAGAGTGCGTGGCGGACCAGTTCCGGCTTGCCGTCGGCCGTGCGGCGGACCGTGATGTCGTAGTAGCGGCCGCGCAAGCTGACGTGCTTCAGCGTGAACGACTTCCACGGCGGCGGCAGCACCGGCGCATAGGCCTCGACCAGTCCGCCCTGTTCGATACGCAGGCCGGTGAAGCCGTAGAGGATGTTTTGCAGCAGGCCGCCCGAGGCGGTCAGGAAATAGCCGGTGTTGTTGCTGGCGGTCTCGGTGCGCACGTTGAACGGCGGCTTCAGTACGTGGGTGGTGAGGTTGCGCTGGAACCACGCGCCGGCCGTCTGCGCGTCGCCCAGCGTGGCGGCGGCGATCGACACGGGCGAAAGCCCCATGCTGTTCGGCTCCTGCCGCGACCGCTCGATCAGCCCCATCGCGTAGTCGAAATCGTTGCGACGCACCTCGGCGCTCATCGGCAGGTCCAGCGAGGGATAGGCGAGCGCCGGCAGGGCGGTGGCGCCCCAGGCGTCGATGTCGTGCGGCACGCTTTCGTCGAAATCGAGATGGTGTCCGTCCTTCGCCGAGAACGGGATGTGCAGCTGCGCGGCGACATCGGCCCAGTGCGGGTCCGACTTCACGCCGACGACGGACGCGGCGGCCACGGCGATGTTCAGCGCCTTGCGCGCCGAGGCGTTGGTGAACGTGTCGTTCGGTACGTCGTTGTAGGCCTCCAGCACGGAGGTGACGTGGTGGATTTCGTAGCGGTGTTTGTCTGCCACCCAGGTCGCGCGGCTGGCCCAGAAATCCGCCACGTCGCGGATCACCGGCCAGCCGTAGCGGGCCAGCCACTGGCGGTCGCCGCTGGCCAGGTAGTACTGCCACTGCGCGATGGCGACGTCGGCGTTGACGTGGATCTCGCGCTCGCCGAGCACGTAGGCCATGTGCGGCGTCTGCTCGCTGCCGTTCTGCGGGTCGGCCTCCCACGGGAACATCGCGCCGCGCAGGCCGCGTGCCTGCGCACGCGCTTCGGCCGCCGGCAAGGTGCGCGAGCGGAACATCACCAGCGATTTCGCCCGCTGCGGATGCAGCAACAGCAGCGCGGGAAAGACCCAGGTGTCGCTGTCCCAGAACACGTGGCCGGCGTAGCCGGGCGTCATGCCGCAGCCACCGGTCGCCCAGGCGGTGTCGGGGGTGGTATTGGACAGCAGGTAATAGAGGTCGGAGTGGACGATCTGCTGCGCCTGCGGATCGCCGTCGATGCGGATGTCCGATGTCCAGAGTTCGCTCCAGGCATGGCGGTGCGCGTCGAGCAGGCGCTCGAAGCCGGCCGTGCGTGCGGCGTTGGCCAGCGCGCGATCCTGCTGCGCATCGCCACCCCAGCCCGCGCGCGACAGCGCGACGAACTTGGTGAAGGTGTAGGTCTGTCCCTTGCGCACTTTCGCGGTGAGGTTCAGCGCCAGCCGGTAGCTGCTTCGGTACACGCGCAGGTCGGTGGGCTGCAGGCCCGCGGGCAGGTCGATCGCGGCCGCCTCGGCCATCGACAGACCTTGCTCGGCGTGGCCGTCTAGCCATAGCGTGCGGTCACCCGCGTCGCCATCGGCGGCGGTGACATGCGTGTCGCCGTGGTACCAGAGCGCTGCACGGTCGGGCGTGGCCGGTGCGACCGGTTCGAGCTTCAGGTTGTGCGCCGCCACCGCCTCCTGCATTTCATCGCCGGTCAGGCGCGCCAGCGGGAAGCGCGGCTGATGCGGCGCCCACAGGTTCAGCGCGAACGACAGCTGCACCTCGCCGTCGAACTCCGGCGTGATCGACAGCCGGGTCGCGGCGAGGTGCGGCGAGGCCTGGCTGACCAGGCTCGTCACTTCGATGCGCGTGGCCCGACCATGGTCGAGGTAGCGGTAGCGCGTAGTGAGCGTGCCCTCGTACATATCCAATTGCTGCCGGTAGTCCTGGAACACGGCCGGGTCCAGCGCGACTTGGTTGAGCCAGAAGTGGCCGGCCGGCGAGTCGCCCGTGCTGTAGTCGATCTCGCTCCAGCCGGGCACCGCGGCCGGGCGTGCGATATCGCCCTTCGCGTAGTCCATGAACGCGACCAGGTAGGCCAGGTTGCCCTCGGTGCCGCGCGGCGCAGTCAGTGTCGACAGGTAGCCGTTGCCGAGCTGGCCGGGAAAGTAGTGGGTGAAGTCCTTCGCGGTGGCCGTCAACAGGAAGCTGGGATCGGTCGCGGCCCGCGCGCCGACGGCACCGCCAAGGCCGATGACGGCCAGTGCCGCGAGGTGCCACCGTCGACGGGATGCGCGCTTCATCTCGACCTCCCCGGCCTCGCCGGTTGTCGCTGGCCGCACCCGGTCCATCCAGGTGCGGCATGGTGGCGATGTTTCAGATCGCGGTGCGGGTCAGCTTCGCCTTGCCGTCGGCATCGCGATCGATACGGATGTCGTAGTGCTTGCCGCGGAAGGTGATGCGCCTGAGCGTCAGCGATTTCCACCCCGGCGGCAGCACCGGCGCATACGCCTCGGCCAGGCCGTCGTCCTCGATGCGCAGGCCGCTGAGGCCATAGACGAAGCTCTGCACGAAGCCGGCCGACGTCGCGAGGATGTAGCCCGCGTTGTTGGCGACGGTTTCCGTGCGCACGTTGAACGGCGGTTTCAGGAAGCCGACCAGGTTGCGCTGGATCCACTCGCCGGCGGCCTTGTCGTCGCCCAATTCGGCGGCGCCGACGGCGAGCATCACCATCATCATTTCGTTCGGGTCGTCGCCATGCACTTTCAGTTCGTGCAACTGGAACGCGAAGTCGTTGCGGCGCACCTGCGGCGACATCGGCAGGTCGAGGTTCGGATACATCAGCCAGGCCAGCGACGAGCCCATCCAGGTGATCTTGTCGTGCGGCACCGAGGCGTCGAAGTCGAGATGGCGCTGGTTCTTCTCGTCGAACGGGATGTACATCTTCGCGGCGATCGTGGCCCATTGCGGATCGGGCGCGGCGCCGACGAGCTTCGCGGCCTTGATCGCGATCTGCAGCGACTTGCGTGCGGCGGCATTGGTGAACGAGTCGTTCGGCACGTCGTCGTAGGCCTCGTCGGGCGAGGTGACGTGATGGATCTCGTAGCGATCCTGCGCCTTGTCGTACGTGACCCGGCTGACCCAGAACTGCGCGATCTCGCGGATCACCGGCCAGCCATGCTGCTTCAGCCAGGCACCATCGCCGCTGGCGAGGTAGTACTGCCATTGCGCGATCGCGATGTCGGCGTTGACATGGATCTCGCGGAACACGCCGTAGGCGAAGTGCGGCGTATGGTCGACGCCGGTTTCCGGATCGGCCTCCCACGGGTACATCGTGCCCTTCACGCCGTACTGCTTGGCACGCTCGCGCGCCGGCTGCATGGTGCGCGCGCGGAACATCACGATCGGCTTGGCGCGTTCCGGGTGCAGCAGGAGCAGGGCGGGGAACACCCACGAATCGCTGTCCCAGAACGCATGGCCGGCGTAGCCCGGGGTCAGCGCGCAGGCACCCATCGGCCAGGCCGTGCCTACCGTGGAATTGGACAGCAGGTAGTACAGGTCCGAATGCACGGCGCGCTGCACGTCCGGATCGCCGTCGACCACGATGTCGGACTTCCACAGCGCATGCCAGGCGGCCTGGTGTTCCGCGAGCAACGCGGCGAAGCCCTTCTGGCGCGCGGCCCTGGCCAGCGCCACGTCGTCGCGGGCGTCGCCGCCCCAGTTCTGCCGGGATGCGGCGATGTACTTGGTGAAGGTGTAGGTCTTGCCCTTCTGCACCTTGGCGGTGAGGTTGAGCGACAGCTTGTACGGGCCTTTTTCCAGCTTCACGCTTTCGATCGCGAGACCCGGCGGCAGCCCGATCGCGGCGGCCTCGGCCATCGTCAGGCCGTGTTCGGCGCGGCCGTCCAGCCACAGCGTCAGCGCCTTCGTGTCGCCGTCGCTGGCGAGTACGCGGGTGTAGCCGGGATACCACACGGCGGCGCGGTCGGGCGTCGGCACCGGCTTGTTGTCCAGCGTCTGGCCGCTGGCGATCACCGCCGCGATCATCTCGTCGCCAGTCATGCTGGCGATCGGGAAGCGCGGTTGGTGTTCCGACCACAGCCGGATCGGGAAAGTCAGCTGCACGCTGCCGTCGAACTGTGGCGTGATGGAGAGCTGCGTCGCCGCCAGGTGGTTCGAGGCCTGGCTGACGAACGTGGTGACCTGGATGTCGGTGGACTTGTTCGCATAGTCGAAGCGATAGCTCGTGGTGAGCGTGCCGCCGTGCATGTCCAGCGTCTGCGCGTAGTCGACGAAGATCTTCTTGTCGATGCGGGTCGAATTGAGCCAGCCGCCGCCGGGGTTGTAGTCGATCTCGCTCCAGCCGGGGATCGCGGCGGGACGCGCGATGTCGCCGGGCTTGTAATCCATGAACGCGACCATGTACGCGCGGTTGCCCTCGGTGCCGCGCACCGAGGTCATCGTGGAGAAATAGCCGTTGGCCAGGTAGCTGGGGAAATACGTGCCGAAATTTTCCGCCGTGCCGGTGAGCAGGAAGCTGGGGTCGGTGGCGACGGCGCGCGTGCTGGCGCTGGCCAGCAACAGGCCGAGCGCGATGCCTGGAAGCAGGTGGTGGCGTGGCGAAATCATCTCGACATGGCTCCTCGGGTCACGGGGCGGGGCGGTTCAATGCGCGGGGCCGAACGGGTCGGTGACGCCAGCCATCCACGGGTCGTGCGTGGCAGTGCGCCATGCGGCCAGTTGCTTGCGCAGGTCGGCCAGCGCGGCGGCTTGCGCGGGATCGTCGGCCAGGTTGATCACCTCGTCGGGATCGGCGGCGAGGTCGTACAGTTCTTCGGCAGGACGGTGCCGGAAGGCTTCGAGCGTGCGTTTGCCGAGGCGGACGCCGGGCGTCGAGACGATCGCCTTCCAGCTCGGCGACAGCGCCACGTCGCTGGCGATCGGCACTTCCAGGCTCGGCTCGAGATTGTGGAAATAGCTGTAGCTGCGCGTGCGCAGCGAGCGGATCGGGTAGTACTGGTTGATCTCGTGGAAGCTGTGCGTGGCGAACACGCGGTCCCAGCCGGCGGGGTTCTCGTGCTCCAGGACCGGCAGCAGCGAGCGCCCCGGCAGCGGCAGGAAATGGTAGTCCGCGGGCACCGCCGCACCGGCCCAGGCCAGGATCGTGGGCGTGATGTCGATCCAGCTGACCATCGCCCGGTTATGCAGGTTGCGCTTGCGCTGCTGCGGCGAGCGCACGATCAAGGGCAGGCGGATGCCTTCGTGGTAGAGGTTGTCCTTCGCGCCCGGGAACGGCCGGCCGTTGTCGCTGAGGAAGATCACCAGGGTGTCGTCCGCATGGCCGCTGGCTTCGAGTTCCTGCAACAGCACGCCGACGCCGCTGTCGAGCCGGCTGACCGCTTCGCCGTACTGCGCCAGGTCGGCGCGCACCTCCGGCAGGTCGGGCAGGTGCGACGGCACCGCTACGTCGGCCGGCGCGTAGCGTTCGCGCTTCACTTCGGGCCAGTCGCGCGTGTTGCCGAATTGCGAGGGATCGCCGGCGCGGTGCGGATCGCTGTAGCCGACGGTGAGGAAGAACGGCCGTCCCGCCTGCGCGCGCATCCAGTGTCCCGCTGCATGGCCCATCGCGGCGACGTCGCGGTTGCCGGCCTGCTCCGGCAGCAGCCACGCGTCGTAGTCCAACAAGGCCAGCGGCTTGACGTGCAGCTTGCCGACGAGGGCCGTGGCGTAACCGGCCTGTTTCAGCATCCACGGCAAGGTCTTCACGTTGTCCAGCAGCGAGAAGTTGTGCACGTCGTGGCTCAGGCCGTACATGCCATTGGTGTGCGAATAGAGGCCGGTGTAGAGCGTCGCGCGGCTCGAACTGCACGACGACACGGCGGCATACGCGTCGGTGAAAAGGCTGCCTTCGCGGGCCAGCCGATCGAGCACGGGCGTCCTCAGCATGCCGCCGCAGCAGCCCAGGTCATAGCCCAGGTCGTCGGCCACGATCAGCAGCACGTTGCGACCGGGCCGATCATCCTGGCGGCTGGCCGCAGGTGCGGCGGCGCGGGCGGGTGTCGCCGCGGCCATGCCCGGCCCCAGTGCGGCGCCCGCGGCGGCGACACTGGCGGCAAGAAATTCGCGGCGGCTGAGGCTCATGGCAGCGCTTCTGCCGGTGAGACGGCGGGGACGGCGGCGCGGTCGGTTTCGCGCTTGAAGAAGAACAGCGTGACCAGGATCAGGGTCATCGGCAGCAGCGAGAAATAGAACGCGTGGATGCCGTCGAAGCTGGCGAACACCCGCGCCGTGATGTACGAACCCATGGTGCCGCCGAGCGCGGAGAACACCACGATCAACCCGGTCATCGCCGCATGCATCGGCTTGGGCAGCGAGCTCAGCGCCACCGAGTTGATCACCGGGTAGATCGGCGCCATCAGCAGGCCGAGCAGCGGGATCAGGTACGCTGCGATCGGCGCGTTGAACCAGCCGACGTGCGGCTGCGCCACGACACCGCGCGCCAACGGCAGCACCACCATGACCAGCACGGCCATCGCCACCACGCATACATTGAGAAGCACATGCCAGCGCACGCGCTTGAGCACGACGCCGGCGCCGATGCGTCCCAGCGCGGTCATGCCGGCGAGGATGCTGGCGAACTGGATGCTCATGGCGTTGGGAAGCTTCAGGATCTCGTTGTTGAAGGTGGGCAGCCAGGTGCCGAAACTCTGTTCGATCAGCACGTACAGGAACGCCGAGGCCAGGAACACGTACACCAGCGGCCGTACGAACAGCTGCAGCATCTCCAGCAGCGAGTCGGAGAATGAATTGTTGTGCCCGTGCGCATGCGCGGCGCTTTCGTCCAGCCGGCTGCTCCCGAGCAGCAAGATGACCAGCGCACAGGCAGCGGCCAGCAGCCAGTACACGTTGAACCACACCGGATTGCCCGGGTGCAGCGGGTCGACGAATGCACTGAAGATCCAGTTGCCGCCGAGCACGCCGACCATGAACAGGCCTTCGATGGTGTTGGTCAGCCGCGAGTGGGCGATGCGGTCCGTGGTGAGCAGGCCGATGGAGGAATACACGCAGACCTTGGTCATCGCAAAGCCGACGCCCACGCAGGCGAACAGCAGCCGCGTGGTGAGGAAACTGGGGTAGAGCGGCATCAACAGGCAGGCGCCGCCGACGATGGCCAGGGCCAGCATCATCGAGCGCCGGTAGCCGAACATGGGCAGGAACGAGGCGACCAGGAACGAGGTGAACGCGATCGTGAGGTCCTTGTAGCGTTCCAGCGCACTGGCCTCGGGCTTGTCGATGCCGAAGGTGGCGATCGACTGCAGGATCACCGTGCCAACGCTGTTGAGCAGGATCGCGAAGATCATGTAGATCAGCGCCAGCGCAATGATCATGCGGATTCGGTTCATGTCACCCCCGGTGCTACGGCGTGTCCGGCTTCAGGAAAGTCGTGCTTCGGAAAAGCGCGGTCCGGGCCGCTCTGAGGTACGGCCCGGACCACGCGTGCCGCTGAACTAGAACAGGTACTTCACCTGGAAGTTGATCTCGCGGCCTTCCAGTGGCCGGGCCAGGATCACGCCGCCGGAAACGGCGGTACCGAAGATGCGCGAGTTGCTTTCCGTCAGGCCCAGCTCGTTGGTGACGTTGGTGCCCTGCAGGCGCAGCTGCCAGTTCTTCTGGACGTTGGCGATCACGCCGAAGTCCCATGTGCTGTAAGTGCCAAGCTGCTGCAGGCCCGACTGATCCTGCGTATGCGGGCCGACATGCGTATAGGTCACGAAGGCGGTCACGTCGCCCCATGCGAACGGTATCCGGTAGCTCGGCGTGAACATGTAGCGGAACTTCGGTTGGCGCTGCAACTGCACGCCATTGATGAACTGACAGCCGCTCACGCCGGTCACCACGTTGGTGAACTTGAAGCAGGAATTATTGTGCGAGTAGTGGCCGTCGAGGTAATTGGCCACCAGCATCAGCTTCAAGTTCTCGATCGGGGTGATCGCACCGGACAGGTTGATGCCCTTGGAATCGGAGCCGTACAGCGCCGGCGCTCCCACCGGCGTGCCGGCGCCGTCCGTGGGCTGGAACGACAGGCCATTGAACTGCTTGTGGTAAATGCTGATATCGGCGTAGATCAGATCCGACTGGTATTTGAAGCCGCCCTCGAGGTTCTGGATCTTCTGCACCGGAGCGGTGTTGCCGGTGGTGGCGCCGCGGATGCCGTTGTCGAAGTCGGCAAAATGCACGCCCTTGTTGGCACGCACGTACACGCTCATGTTGTCGGCCAATTGGTAGTTGGCGCCGACGGTCCACGAGGTGTGGGTTTTGTTGTAGTTGGTGTTGGCGAAAGTGCCGTTACACACCGGTACCGAGTTGTTGTAGAGCGTGTTCGGATCGCCGTCCAGCGGGACGTTGGTGAGATTGCATACGTTGTTGGTCGCGTCCTGGTTCTCGAGACGCGCCGAGGCATCGAACAACCAGGGGCCTACGCGCCACGAATCGGACAGATAGAACGCCTTGTTGGTGGCCTTGCCGTGCTGGGCGATGTTGAAGCCGCCGTTGTCGAGGAAACCCTGGTTGTCGGTCAGCTGCTTGATGGTGCCGGCGTCGTTGTAACTCACCATGATGGGACGCGCGTTGGGCGTATTCGTCATCAGCATCTGGTTGCCGAGCGCCCACTTGTCGTCCATCGTGTAGTGCGCCAGGTACACGCCCGCCGTCAGCGTGTTGCCCTCGAAGATCTCCTTGCTGAGGCGGAAGTCGTTGTTGATGTTCTTCAGGTGCTTGTGGATGTACCACCAGCCCTGGTGGATCACGCTCTGGTTCGGATCGACCGCGCCGCCGCCCGGGCCGGCGTAAGTCGCCGTGGCCGACCCGGCCGGAAGCTCGAAGCCGCCCTGGCTGCTCGGGGTGTTGTACAGCTCGTCGTTCAACGTGGCCGGGTTGGAGCCGGAGAACAGCGCGTTGGTGTCGACGTCGCCGGCGTCGATCAGGAACTTGTCGCTGATCGTCCAGCCGTTGCCCAGGTCGTAGTCGAAGTTGCCGCCGAAGAAGTTCATCTTCGCGCCGCGGCCGTTGGCGAGGTCGGCGTGGGTGCCGCCGCCCGGGTAGCCCGCCAGGAACACATGCTGGATGTACTTGCTGTTGTAGGTGTCCTTGAGCGGATCGAAGCCCGGATACGCGCTGAAGTTGTCGGTGCCATTCTGGATCAGCGGGATCGGCGTGATGAACTGGTTCTTGTCGTCCAGCCGGCGGGCGTAGAACATCATCGTGCCGTTGTCGGAATCATGGGTCAGCGTGGCGGTGAGCTGGCCACCCTTGTCGGCCGCGAACTGCGGGTCGCGCACGCCGTCGGAGTCGCGATAGAAGCCGCCCACGCTGCCGTACCAGTTCGGTGCGAGCTGGAAGCCGTAGAAGCCGTCGACGCGCTTCAGGTTTTCCGAGCCGTAGGTGACGCCGATGCTGCCGGACGGCACCTCGGTGCCCTGCTTGAGGATGAAGTTCTCGGTGGCGCCGATCTGGCCGTCCGCGAAGACTACCGACGGGCCGCCCTGCAGGATCTCGACCCGCTCGATGGTGTCGTCGAGGCGGAAGATCGTGGTCTGCTCGAAGAACGACAGGGTCGGCATGCCGTACAGCGGCGAACCCATCATCTGCACCGTGTTGAATGGCGCGTCGCCGCCGCCCGGGAAGCCGGCGATCTCGATGTTGGCGCCGGTCTGGCCGCCGGTCGATTCGGGCCACAGGCCGGGCGCGATCTTCAGCAGGTCGGCCGTGCTCTTGGGATTGGCCTGCTTGATCTGCTCGGCATCGGCGGTGGTCAGCGTGTAGCTCGCGTCGATCTTCTTCACGCCGGTGGCCGAACCGGTCACCACGACCTGTTGCAGGGTCGTGGTGGTCTTGGCGTTGGCCTGCCGCGGCGGGGTTTTCTTGGCGGTGGCCGGCGTGGTGGTCGCCTGGGTGTCTTGCGCCTGCGTGCTGTCCTGCGCCATCGCCGTCGCGGACATGAGAATGCCCGTGATGGCCGCCGACAGTATCAATCGATTCATTTGCTTGCTGTTGCCCATGTCACGTCCTCCCCATCAGTTTCAGTTTGGGTCGCGGCCTGTCTGACGACAGGTCCACGCCAGTTGGCCGTTCGGGTTGTTGTAAAGGTGCCGATGTCGAATGCTGCGATGCTTGGTAACACCAGGTCTGCCTTGGCCAGCGCCAGTGGCTGGCCAATTCCCACCGCCGCCATCCCCGCGGCGTGAATGCTGGCGATGCCAGCCGCGGCGTCTTCGACGCCAATACACTCGTCCGGCGCCACCCCGAGGGCGTTTGCCGCAGCGAGGAAAATTTCCGGATCGGGCTTGGAGCGGCTGATCCGGTTGGCGTCGACGACGGCGTCGAACAGATCGGCGATGCCCAGGCGCTCCAGCAGCAAGCCGGCATTGCGGCTGGCCGAAGCCAGCGCCACCTTGAGCCCGGCCTGGCGCACCTGTTCGATCGCCGTGCGCGCGCCGGGCAGCAGGTTCCGCGGCCCTAAATGCTCGATCTGCTCGCGGTAATAATCGTTCTTGCGTGTAGCCAGCGTGTGCTTCTCGGCTTCCGTGTAGGGGCGCGTCGCGGCCTGTAGCAGGATGTCCAGCGAGCCGCGCCGGTCGACGCCTTTCATGCGCTCGCCGGTGGCGTCGTCGAACGGCACGCCGATCTCGTCGGCCAGTCTTTTCCAGGCGGCGTGATGTACTACCGCGGTGTCGGCGATCACGCCGTCCAGATCGAAGATCACCGCCTTCAGCGGCACCGCCCCGGCATCGACGAAGCCGGCGCACTTCAGGCGCAGGGGATGGCCCGCGTGCAGGCGTTGCGGCAGGCCGTCGTGCAGGAAGGTGAGTGCGCTGCCCTCGGTGAGGGTGTACAGCACGCCGTCGCCATCGACCTCCACGCGCAGATGCGTATCGCGCCAGCGCAGCCCGAAGCGGTAACTTCTCCACGCCGCCGGCAGCCGCGGCGCCAGTGCGGGCAGGCCATCGTGCACGCGCAGTCCGCCGAAACCCCAGGTCAGCGCCAGCCAGCTGCCGGCCATCGCCGCCATGTGCAGGCCATGTGCCGCGTTGCCGTGCAGGTCGTCCAGGTCGACGCGCAAGGTGTCGAGGAAGTAACGATGCGCCTTGTCGGCGTAGCCCACTTCGGCCGCGATCACCGCGAACGTGGATGCCGACAGGGTGGAGTCGTGGACGGTGATGCCTTCGTAGTAATCGAAGTTGCGGCGCTTCGCGGCGGCATCGACCTGTTCGCCCGCCAGCATCAGGGCGAGCAGCGTGTCGGCCTGCTTGCACACCTGGTGGCGGTAGATGGTGAGCGGATGCAGCCGCAACAGCAGCGGTTGTCTGCCCGGCGTACCGGCGAGCCCGGCCGGCAGACGCGGCTTGTCGAGGAAGCCGTCATCCTGCGGAAAGATGTCGAGTATGGCGTCGATCGGCAGGTGCATCGCCTGGGCGGCGCGGCGCCACTGGGCCACCTCGTCGGCGTGCAGGTCGATCCGTGCGCGCAGGGCGGCGTGTTCGACCGGGTACGTCAGCGCCATCCAGTCGGCGACGTTGGCGGCGTCCTGCAGGTGCCGCTGCGCCAGGCGGTTGGTGTAATGGTTGTTGTCGACCAGGGCGGAGTATTCGTCCGGCCCGGTCACCTCGTGGATGCAGAACGCGCCGCCATGGCGCGCGCTGAAGTGCCCGACCTGTAGCCAGACGCGCGCGGTCTCGAACAGCATTTCGGCGCCGCATTCGAGCAGGAACGCGTCGTCGCCGCTGGCGTCGACGTAGAGGCGGATCGCCCACGCCACCGCCGCGTTGATGTGGTATTGCGCCGAGCCGCTGGGAAAGTACGAGGAGCACTCGTCGCCGCTGATCGTGCGCCACGCGTACAGCGCGCCGCGCGGATGGTTGAGCTCGCGCGCGTGGCGGCGCGCGTTGTCCAGCGTGCGGTGGCGATACGTCAGCATCGCGCGTACCAGCTCCGGCGCCAGGGTGGCCAGCACCGGCAGCATGAACACCTCGGCGTCCCAGAAATAGTGGCCTTCGTAGCCTTCGCCGGTGAGGCCCTTGGCGGCGGTGCTGCCGTGGCTGTCGCGGCTGCTCGACTGGAACACGTGGAACAGGTTGAAGCGCAGCGCCTGTTCGGTCGCCGGGTCGCCGTCGATGGCAAGGTCGGCCTGCGCCCATAGCGCGGACAGCGCCCTGGCCTGGCGTGCCAGCAGCGCCGGATAACCGAGTGCGCTGGCCGTGCCCAGCGAGGCCTGCGCACGTGCGAGCAGATCGTTTGCCTGGTCTCCGGCGAACGGCGAGGTGAAGGCGTAGGCGACGTACTTGTCCAGGGTGACCGTCTGGCCCGGCGCAAGGACGCCCTCGTAGACCTGGGTGACGCCGTGCGGCGCCAGGTTGGCGTAGCGGAACTGCAAGTCACCGGCGTGCCGGTGCCGTTGCGCGCAGACCAGCCGGATGCCGCTATGCGTGGTCTGCTGGCCGACCCAGGCGAGGTCTTCCTCGGCGTGGGCGTCACAGGTGCCGAGACCGCCATTGATGCGGCTGCCGATGCGCGGATCGAGACCCTGTTCGACGGCTTCGCGCGCGGTGCTGATGGATGATTCCAGCGTGATCGGTCCGGCGTAGTCGAGCGAGCGCACGCAATAGTGGATCGCCAATAGGCCGGCATCCTCCAGGCTCACGATGCGCTCGGCCTCGATCTCCAGCGTGGCGCCCTCCGGCGATCGCCAGCGCAGCCGGCGCCGGTAGCAGCCTTGGCGCAGGTCGAGCGCACGCTCGAAATACAGCCATTCGCCCTGGTCGAGCCGCACGGGCGTGTCGCCGAGGCGCAGGTGGATGCGCGCAGCGTCGGCAACCGGGATGCGCGTGTCGGTGTGCGTGGCGAAGCCGGGGAATCGCTCGTGGTACTCGATCGGGCTGCGTTCCCATACGGCGGACAGCAGGGTGGCCTGGCTCGCGCTGTCGCTTTCCTCGAGGTTGCCGCGCACGCCGAGGGTGCCGTTGGCCAGCGCGAAAAGGCTTTCGTCCTGCGCAAAGCCAGCCGGGTCGGTGCCGTGGCGAACGAGCAGCCAGGGGTCGGCCGCAGCCCTTCCACCGAGCGTCAACACCTCGGCATCGAGCGGCACCGCTGCGTAGTGATCCACCATAGAACCCCCGTCTCTCCGTCTGGCGCGTCAGGCCGATGGGCCCGCCAGGCCGCGGCTGGCGGCGAGCTTGGCAGCAAATGTTATCGGTATCAAGATACCGATAACATTTAGTTGCACGGACTTGTCATGAGCACGATCCGGGTCGAAGGAGGGGCGTGGGTTCGTAACTTTGCATCCGCAGCGGCGTATGGCCGGCGGCGGGCCGGGGCGAGGTTGCATCGGCGTGACGAATGTCGACACACTGCAAGCGCCGGTTCGCGCCATCGCTGCAGTCCGGCAGCGTCGCGGCATCGGATCGGCCAAGCCAATGAAGGATCAGATAGTTGAGCAAGAAGGGCGCGCGCAAGAACGCGTCAGGCGGCCTGACCATGGCCGACCTGGCGCAACTGGCCGGGGTATCCAAGATCACCGTCTCGCGGGCGCTGGGCGACAGCCCGCTGGTCAACCCGGAAACCCGCGAGCGGATCCAGGCGCTGGCGCGCGAGCGCGGCTACAAGCTCAACATCAGCGCGCGCAACCTGCGCCTGCGCCGCAGCCATACCGTGGCGGTGATCGTGGAGATGAAGCCGTCCACCGATCGCACCATGTTCGACCCGTACCCGCTGGTGCTGCTGGGCGGCATTTCGCAGGAACTCACCGCAGCCGGCTACAGCGTGCTGCTGACCACCCGCCAGGGCGCCAGTGCGGCGGCGGTGCAGGCGGCCGACGGCCTGATCCTGCTGGGTCAGGGCGCGCACCAGGACGCGGTGCGCCGGTTCGACAAGCTGTGCCTGCCGATGGTGGTGTGGGGCGCGCAGTCGGCCAGCGACGCGCACGTGGTGGTGGGCAGCGACAACCGCCTCGGCGGCGCGGTGGTGGCGCGGCACTTCATCGCGCTGGGCCGGCGCCGTCCGGTGTTCATCGGCAATCCCAGCCACCCGGAAATCTTCGAGCGCCTGAACGGTTTCATCGACGCGCTGGCGGTGCGCGGGATCAAGCCGCTGCTGATGCGGCGCGACGAGTTCACCGTGGACTCGGGCATGGACGCGGTGCGTTCGCTGCATGAGCGCAAGGTCGGCTTCGATGCGATCTTCGCCTGCAACGACCTGCTCGCGATGGGCGCGATCCGCGCCACGCTGGACCTGGGGCGCTCGGTGCCGGCCGATGTCTCGGTGGTCGGGTACGACGACATGCCGCTGGGCGCCAGCTTCCTGCCGCCGCTGAGTTCGGTGCGGCAGGACTGGCAGGAAGGCGGCATGTTGCTGGCACGCAAGGTGCTGGCGCTGATCGATGGCGAGGCGGCCAAATCGGAATGCCTGCCGGTCAGCCTGATCGTGCGTTCGACCTGAGAGCCTGTCCGCGGGCTTCGCTCAGCGCGTGGCGTCGGCCTGGGCGGTTTCGGCGGCGTCGGCCGGGCTGCGCGCCGGCGGAGTCAGCACCAGCCGGAAGCAGCTGCCGCCGCCGGCCACGCGCACGTACTCCAGCGCCGCCTGGTTCGCGTCGCTCATCTGCCGGGCCAGGTACAGTCCCAGGCCGGTGCCGTATTCGTGGGTGGTGTAGAACGGCTCGAAGATCTGCGCGGCCACTTTCGGCGCGATGCCGGGGCCGCGGTCGATCACTTCCAGAATCGGCACGCCGTGCTCGCCCTGCCGCGTCACCACCATCACCCGTGCCGGTTCGCCGGGCAGGCGGCCGTAGCGCAGCGCGTTTTGCACCAGGTTCCACACCACCTGCTGCAATTGCTGCGGGTCGGCCACCGCCGCCACCGGGGCGCCGCTGCCGGCGATCACCCGCAGCGAATCGGCGCCGAGGTCGTTGCCCTGGCAGTATTCGTCGACGAAGTTCTGCGCCCAGTGGCCCAGGTCCAGCGTCTCCGGGCGCGAGCGCTCGCGCCGCGACAGCTGCAGGATGTTCTCGATGATCTCGTTGAGCCGGATGCAGTGGTTATTGATGATCTCGACCATGCGCTGGTCGGTGGCGTCCATGCTCTTGGACTCGGCCAGCAGCTGCGCCGAGTAGCGGATCGCTGCCAGCGGGTTGCGGATCTCGTGCGCGATCGAGGCGGACAGCCGGCCCAGCGAAGTGAGCGTGAGCTCCTCGGCGCGGCGCGACAGCAGCGAGGTGTCGTCGAGGAAGATCAGCACGTGCGAGTCGTCGTTCGGCGCCAGCCGGGTGAAGCGCGGCACCACCTCGGGCACGCCGTCGGCGAGCTGGGTGGCGGTTTCGTCGAGCTTGCCGGAGGTCATCCAGTGGTACAGCCGGCGCGACAGCTCCGGCGCCAGCTGGCCCAGGTCGCGCTGGTCGGCGCCGGGGTTGCCCATCAGCATCCACGCCGACTCGTTGATCTGGTGGATGCGGTTGGCGTCGTCGACCAGCAGCACGCCGGTCTTCATGCGGCGGATGATCAGTTCGTTGACCTGGGCCAGGTTGGCCAGGTCGGTGCTGCGCTGCTCGGCCAGCGCCTCGGTGGCGCGCAGTTGCCGGCCCAGCACGTGGCACAGCGTGGTGGTGGCGAAGTAGGCGAGGCCGAACAGCGCGGCTTCGAGCAGGTCGCGGTCACCGGGGTTGTTCGCCGATGTGCCGAACAAGGTGTGGCCGAGGATGCCCAGCGTGGCCAGCGCGGCGAAGAAGCTGGACAGCCGCAGCGGCAGGATCAGCGCGCCGGCGCTGAGGTTCACCGCCAGCATCATCGCGATGCCGATGCGCGCGTCGTGCATCGCGGCGATCGCCAGCACGGCGGCGGTGATGTCCACGGCCAGGGTCGTCGCCACCACCGTGCGCGCATACGGCATGCTGCGCCGGTTGAACAGCAGGGCGACCAAGGCAAACATCAGATACGCCGTGGTCACGGCGCGGGCGAAATCGGGAGTGGCCAGTTCCGGCCAGCCCAGACCCGGCGGGCTGAATGCCAGGCCCACGTAGACCAGCGCCTGCACCAGCCGGAAGGCGTTGAGGAACGAGAGCTCGTGGCGGATCGTCGCGGTGCCTGCGCGCGGGACAGTCAAGGGTGCTGAGCTGGACATATGCCGCCTGTACTGGATGGATCAGGGCATTCCCGAGGGTTCCGGCCGAGTATAGACGGGCTGATCGGCCCTGTGCCGTCGTGCCGGGAAGCGCATTGGAGCGCCCTGCGCGGGCGTTCCGGGCGGGCGGCCCTTTCCATCGGCGCCCGCTTCCGCGAAAATAGGCGGCCGTATTGCGCGTATGGCCGGTTTCATCCGGCGGCGCACTGCAATTCCGGCAGCGCGTCCATCCGCCGTCCGACCTTCCTGACCCACGCTGAAGTACATGCGTGCGGCCGCCATCGTTTCTCCGTTCGCTCGAGGTATCGAATGAATTTCCACGAATACCAGGCCAAAGAACTGTTCGCGCAGTACGGCATCGCCGTGCCGCCGGGCAAGGTCGCCAACTCCCCCGACGCCGCCGTCGATGCCGCCAAGGCATTGGGCGGCACGCAATGGATGGTCAAGGCGCAGATCCACGCCGGCGGCCGCGGCAAGTCCGGCGGCGTGAAGTTCTGCCGCAGCTTCGACGACGTGCGCGCCGCCGCCAAGGGCATGCTGGGCACCAACATGGAAACCTACCAGTCGGCCGGCCGCGCGCTGCCGGTGAACCTGGTGCTGGTCACCGACGCCACCGACATCGCCCGCGAGCTGTACCTGTCGATCCTGGTGGATCGCGACAGCAAGGCCGTCTCGTTCATCGCCTCCAAGCACGGCGGCGTGGACATCGAGCAGGTCGCCAAGGACACGCCCGAAGACATCCACACCATCGTGATCGATTTCGTCGAAGGGCTGCAGCCGTACCAGTGCCGCCAGCTCGGCTTCGCGATGGATCTGAATGCGAAGCAGGTCAACCAGCTGACGAAGATCATGCTGGGCCTGTACAAGCTGTTCAACGAGCAGGACCTGGCACTTGTCGAGCTCAATCCACTCGCGGTGCTGGAAGACGGCAATCTCGCCGCGCTCGACGGCAAGGTCAACTCCGACGACAACGCCGAGTTCCGTCACCCGAACCTGGCCGCCATGCGCGACCTGACCCAGGAAGACGCGGCCGAAGCCGCCGCGGTGAAGTACAACCTCAACTACGTGACGATGGACGGCTCGATCGGCTGCATGGTCAACGGCGCCGGCCTGGCGATGGCCACGATGGACGTGATCAAGCTGGCGGGCGGCGAGCCGGCCAACTTCCTCGACGTCGGCGGCGGCGCCACCAAGGAGCGCGTGACCGAGGCGTTCAAGCTGATCCTGTCCTCGGACAAGGTGCGCTGCATCCTGGTCAACATCTTCGGCGGCATCGTGCGCTGCGACCTGATCGCCGAGGGCATCATCGCCGCGGTCAAGGAAGTGGGCCTGAAGATTCCCGTGGTGGTGCGCCTGCAGGGCACCAATGTCGATCAGGGCCGCGAACTGCTGGCCAATTCCGGCCTGGCGATCACGCCGGCGGATGATCTCAACGACGCGGCCCAGAAAGCCGTGGCTGCCGCGAAGGCCTGAGGAGTAATCGAATGAGCGTTTTGGTCAACAAGAACACCAAGGTGATCGTGCAGGGCTTCACCGGCCAGCAGGGCACCTTCCATGCACAGCAGTGCCTCGACTACGGCACCCAGGTCGTCGGCGGCGTGACCCCGGGCAAGGGCGGCTCCGAGCACATCGGCCTGCCGGTCTTCAACTCGGTCGATGAAGCCGTGCTCGAAACCGGCGCCGACGCGTCCGTGATCTTCGTGCCTCCGCCGTTCGCGGCCGACTCGATCCTGGAAGCGATCGACGCAGGCATCAAGGTCATCGTGGCGATCACCGAAGGCATCCCGGTGCTGGACATGCTCCGCGTGAAGAACGTGCTGCAGCAGCATCCGGAAATCGTGCTGATCGGGCCGAACTGCCCCGGCATCATCACCCCGGGCGAATGCAAGATCGGCATCATGCCCGGTCACATCCACAGCAAGGGCCGGGTCGGCGTGGTCTCGCGCTCCGGCACGCTGACCTATGAAGCGGTATTCCAGACCACCAACGAAGGCCTCGGCCAGAGCACGGTGATCGGCATCGGCGGCGACCCGATCAACGGGCTCAACTTCATCGACTGCCTCAAGCTCTTTCAGGACGACCCGCAGACCGAAGGCATCATCATGGTCGGCGAGATCGGCGGCAGCGCCGAGGAAGACGCCGCCGAGTTCATCGGCGAGTACGTGAAGAAGCCGGTCGTTTCGTTCATCGCCGGGGCCTCGGCTCCGGCCGGCAAGCGCATGGGCCACGCCGGCGCGATCATCTCCGGCGGCAAGGGCACCGCCGCGGCGAAGTTCGCCGCGCTGGAGAAGGCCGGCGTCACCACGGTGAAGTCGCCGGCGGATCTGGGCAAGGCACTCGCGAAGCTGATGAAGTAAGTCGGGACCGGGTGAACTAAAATGCGAAGGCCGCGATTCGTCGCGGCCTTCGTCATTTCTGGAGCACGTTCATGGCAAGGCTGCGTCTGGCACTGGCCCAATACGATTTCCCGGTCGGTGCGGTGGCGGCGAATGCCGCCAAAGCCGGCGACCTGATCGCGCGGGCGCGCAGCGGCGGCGCCGCGCTGGTGGCGTTTCCCGAATTGACCCTGAGCGGCTATCCGCCGGAGGACCTGTTGCTACGGCCGAGCTTCCTGGCCGCCTGCGATAGCGAGCTGGCCGCCCTGGCGGCGGCGACCAATGGCATCGCGGCCCTGGTCGGCCACCCGCACAGCGAGGGCGAGGTGTTCAACGCGGCCAGCCTGCTGCGCGACGGCAGGGTGGACTGCACCGCGCACAAGCAGGCGCTGCCGAATTACGGTGTGTTCGACGACAAGCGCTATTTCCGCCCCGGCCACGCCTCGGTCACGAGCGTGATCGATGGCGTCAGCGTCGGCCTGCTGATCTGCGAGGACGTGTGGCAGCCGGAGGCGGCGGCGCAGGCCGCAGCGGCCGGCGCCGAGCTGCTGGTGGTGATCAACGCCTCGCCGTGGGACGAGCGCAAGCAGACCGAGCGCGAGGCCGTGCTGCAGGCGCGGGCGCGCGAAACCGGCTGCGCGATCGCCTACCTCAACCTGGTCGGCGGGCAGGACGAGGTGGTCTACGACGGCGGCTCGCTGCTGGTGAACGGCGATGGCTCGGTCGCCGCGCGCGCGCCGACCTTCGTCGATGCGCTGCTGTGGGCCGAGTTCGATCCGGCCACACGCACCTTGTCGGCGGAAGACTGGCCGGTTGCCGCCGACGCCTCGCTGGAGGCGACGCTGTACGCGGCACTGGTGCGCGGCACCCGCGACTACATCGACAAGAACGGCTTCGGTGGCGTGCTGCTGGGCCTGTCCGGCGGCATCGACTCCGCGCTGACGCTGGCGCTGGCGGTCGAGGCGTTGGGCGCGCAGCGGGTCACCGCGGTGATGATGCCCACCCGCTACACCTCGCAGTTGTCGCTGGACGGCGCACGCGCGCAGGCCGAGCTGCTCGGCGTGGACTATCACGTGATCGACATCGAGCCGACCTACCAGTCGTTCATCGGGGCGCTGACTCCGGCGTTCGCCGGCAAGGGCGCCGACACCACCGAGGAAAACCTGCAGTCGCGCATTCGTGGCGCGATGCTGATGGCGCTGTCCAACAAGCATGGCCGGCTGCTGCTGGCGACCGGCAACAAGAGCGAGATGGCGGTGGGCTACGCCACCTTGTACGGCGACATGTGCGGTGCCTATGCGCCGCTGAAGGACGTCTACAAGACCGTGGTGTACCGCCTGTCGCGCTGGCGCAATGCGCTGGCGGTGCGCGCCGGCGAAGCCGAACGGATTCCGCCGGCGGTGATCGAACGCCCGCCTTCGGCCGAACTGCGCGACAACCAGACCGACCAGGATTCGCTGCCGCCGTACGACGAACTGGACGCGATCCTGGCCCGCTTCATCGAGGCCGAGCAGTCGCAGGCGGAGATCGTGGCGCAGGGTTTCCATGCCGACGTGGTGCGCCGGGTGGTGCGGCTGGTGCTGTTGAACGAGTTCAAGCGCCGGCAGTCGGCGCCGGGTCCGCGCGTGACCACCCGCGCCTTCGGCCGCGAACGGCGTTATCCCATCACTTCCGGATGGCGCTAACCCCTCAAGGCAGACGATCACCCAAGTGCCTGCAGGAAGCGAACCCGCATGGCACGTTCGCTCCCTCTCCCTCGGGCGACCGAAGGGAGTCCCTTTGCGGGTGAGAGGGTTGGGGGTGAGGGTGCGGGACTTGCGAAAGTCCCATAAAAAAGCCGGCAATTATGCCGGCTCTTTAGTTTTCAGGTGAATCGATGGCCGCTCAATGATGCCCCGAGAACGGCACCATCTTGCGCAGCGTGGAAGGCGCATGCGGCCACTTGGCATCGGTCAGGTACGGATGATCGGGATAGTTCAGCGCCAGCACCTGGCGGCTCTGGTCGGCCAGGTTCTTCTGGTCCAGCGCCAGGTAGCTGCGGGTGAGGATGGCCAGCGCGTCGCCGGCCTGCGGGGCCTGCTGGTAGTGCTCGATCACGTACTGCGCACGGTCGGCGGCGGCGATGTAGGCCTTGTTGCGCAGGTAGAACTCGGCCACGTTGATCTCGTACTGGGCCAGCACGTTGCGCAGGTAGATCATGCGCTGGCGCGCGTCTGCCGTGTAGGCACTGTCCGGGAAGCGCCGCGACAGCTCGGAGAAGTCGTCGAACGACTGCAGGTTGTAGCCCTGGTCGCGGCGCGCCTGCGAGCCTTCGCGGTTGATGTAGCGCTCGATCACGCCGCTGGTGCGATCAAAATTGATCAGTCCGCGCAGGTAATAGGCATAATCGACGTGTTTGTTGGTCGGATAGGTCTTGATGAAGCGGTTCACGGTCGACAAGGCATCATCCGGCTGGTTGTCCTTGTACTGTGCGTAGGCCAGCTCGAGTTGGGCCTGCTCGTTGTATTCGCCCGACGGGAAGCGCGCGATCAGGCGCTGGTAGGCCTTGGTGGCGGCCGCGTAGTCGGCGTTTTGCAGCGAGGCATGCGCGTTGTCGTACAGCGCGACCAGCGGCATCGTGTCGATGGATTCGCGTTTCGACTTGAACATCGAACATGCGCTCATCGACACGGCGAGCGCCAGCACCACAAGCACTTTCAGAACGGGCAATTTGGACATCGGCAGCTTGGGCGAGTCGATTGTTGGGCGCATAAGGAAAGAATTCAGATGTTTGAGCGAAAAGGCATGATAGCCGAAACCGGCCACAGCCCGTGGAGGCCGGCATGACCACGATCCGGCACGAAGCGGAGGTACCGCGGGGTGCGGCGGGACGCAGGTTCGACCAGGCTCTGGCCGAGATGTTCCCCGATTATTCGCGTTCGCGGCTCAGCGGCTGGATCAAGTCC
Organism: Rhodanobacter soli; assembly: GCF_040548735.1. Taxonomy (NCBI): domain Bacteria; kingdom Pseudomonadati; phylum Pseudomonadota; class Gammaproteobacteria; order Lysobacterales; family Rhodanobacteraceae; genus Rhodanobacter; species Rhodanobacter soli. Next base: position 174,337 of record NZ_JBEPSD010000003.1, read on the forward strand.
GGTGCGGTGACCCTGGACGGCGTGCAGGCACCGCCGCGGCAGCTGCTGCGGGGCGGCGAGCAGGTATGCCTGCAGGTCGAGCTGGAAAACGAGGTGTCCAGCGCACCGGAGGACATCGCGCTGGACGTGGTGCACGAGGACGCGCACCTGCTGGTGCTGAACAAGCCGGCCGGGCTGGTCGTCCACCCCGGCGCCGGCAATCCGGCCGGCACCCTGCTGAACGCGTTGCTGCACCACGATCCGAAACTGGCCGAACTGCCGCGGGCCGGCATCGTGCACCGGCTGGACAAGGACACTTCCGGCCTGATGGTGGTGGCGCGGACGCTGCCGACGTACACCGCGCTGGTCGACCTGCTATCGCGCCACGAGGTGGAGCGCCAGTACGAGGCGGTGGTGCTGGGCACGATGGTGGCCGGCGGCACGGTGGATGCGCCGATCGGCCGCAGCATGGGCGACCGCCTGCGCCAGGCAGTGCGCGACGAGGAAGACGGCAAGCGCGCGGTGACCCATTACCGCCTGCGCGAACGCTTCCGCGCGCACAGCCTGCTGCAGTGCCAGCTGGAGACCGGCCGTACCCACCAGATCCGCGTGCACCTGGCGCATGCCGGCCACCCGCTGGTGGGCGACCCGCTGTACGGCGGCGGCCTGAAGTTGCCCAAGGGCGCCTCGACGGAGCTGGTGGCCGTGCTGCGCGGTTTCCGCCGGCAGGCGCTGCATGCCGAGAAGCTGTCGTTCATCCATCCGGCCAGCGGCGAGGCGCTGTCGTTCGGCGCCGAGCGGCCGGCCGATCAACTGGCGCTGATCGAGGCGCTGCGCGCGGACATGGCCGAACACGGTTCGGAGCATTACTGACAGGAGAGCGCAGGAACGCGAGCCGGCGAGTATGCGATGCTTGCGACTTCCCGTTCCCGTCCCCCGGAAACCATGACCGATACCTGGATATTCCCCGACTGGCCGGCCCCGTCGCGGGTCCACGCGGCGATCACCACGCGGCAGGGGCCAGGCATCTCGGCGGCGCCGTTCGACCGCTTCAACCTCGGCCTGCGCAGCGCTGACGCCGTCGATGCGGTGCAGGCCAACCGCAGCGCGTTGCAGCAGGCGCTACGGCTGCCGTCGGCGCCGCGCTGGCTGCGCCAGGTGCATGGCGCCGGCGTGGCCGAGCTGGGGCCCTTGCCCAGCGCGGATGAGCCGCAGGCGGATGCAGCGGTGTCGCACATTCCCGGCACGGTGCTGGCCATCCTTACCGCCGACTGCCTGCCGGTGCTGTTCTGCGCCGACGACGGCGGCGAGATCGCGGCGGCGCATGCCGGCTGGCGCGGCCTGGCCGGCGGCGTGCTGGAGGCGACCCTGACCCAGCTGGGAACCCCGCCGGCGCGGCTGCTGGCGTGGCTGGGGCCGTGCATCGGCGCGGCTTCGTACGAGGTGGGCGAGGAGGTCCGCGCCGCGTTCGTGGCACACGCTGCGGCCGCGGCGGAATGTTTCGTGGCGACCCGGCCCGGCCACTGGCGCTGCGATCTGGCCGGACTGGCGCGACAGCGGCTGGCGGCGGCGGGCGTCAACCGGATCCACGGCGGCGGTTTCGATACGCACGCCGACCCGCGTTTCTATTCCTACCGCCGCGATGGCGCCCGCAGCGGCCGCTTCGCCAGCCTGATCTGGCTGGCATGAGCGCGGGCAGGGGCGTCAGCGGCACAAGGCCTGCAGGAATGCATTGCACCAGACCGTGATGTCGTTTTTTTGCAGCACCGCCATCATCGCGTTCCAGCGCTGGCGGCGCTCGGCCAGCGGCATGTTGAGGGCCTGCTGCAGGGCATCGGCGACTTCCTCGGTGTCGGCGGGGTTCACCAGCAGCGCGTCGGTGAGTTCCTGCGCGGCACCGGCGAAGCGCGACAGCACCAGCACGCGGGGATCCTCGGGATCCTGGCTGGCCACGTACTCCTTGGCGACCAGGTTCATGCCGTCGCGCAGCGGGGTGACCAGGCCGACCCGCGCGGTGCGGTAATAGCCGGTCAGCAGCTTTTGCGGAAACGACTTGTTGATGTAGCGGATCGGCGCCCAGTCCGGCGCGGCGTACTTGCCGTTGATGTGGCCGGCGCTGCGTTCCAGTTCGCGGCGGATCTGCCGGTATTCCAGCACCGCCCCGCGCGAGGGCGGCGCGATCTGCAGGAAGGTGATCCGTCGATGCAGCTCGGGCGCGCGTTCGAGCAGCCGCGCATATGCCTGGAAGCGCTGCGGCAGGCCCTTGGAGTAATCCAGCCGGTCGACCCCGATGATCAGCGAGCGGCCTTCCAGGCTGTCGCGCAGCTGGCCGATCTCCCGGTTCGATCCGGCGGTGCGTGCCGCTTCGGCAATGCCGGCGGTGTCGATGCTGATCGGGAAGGCGGCGCCGCGGAACAGGCGTCCGTTCGCGCTGCGCATGCGCCCGTCGCGGCGCATCGTGGCGCCGGTCTCGTGCAGGAAATAGTCTTCCAGCGCACGCAGGTCGCGGGTGGTGTGCACGCCGATCAGGTCGTAGCTGGCCAGGGTTTCCAGCAGCTCGCGGTGGTTGGGCAGCGCGATCAGCAGGCCGGCGGCGGGCAGCGGCGTGTGCAGGAAGAAGCCGATGCGGTTCTTCACGCCGCGCCGGCGCAGCATCGCGGCCAGTGGAATCAGGTGGTAGTCGTGCACCCAGATGACGTCATCGGGCGCGATGAGCTGCCTTAGCCGGTCGGCGAAGGTTTCATTGACCCGCAGATAGCCGTGCAGGTGGCTGCGCTGGTAATCGACCAGGTCGGGTCGGTAGTGCAGCATCGGCCACAGCGCGCCGTTGGCGAAGCCGGTGTAGAAGTCGTCGTAGTCGGCCCGCGACAGGTCGATGGTGGCGTAGTCGACTTTCGCATCGTGCAACCGGTGCACCTGGGTTGCCGTCTCGGCGGCGAGCTTGCCGCTCCAGCCGAACCACAGGCCGCCACGTTCGCGCAGTGCCGCCTGCAACGCGGAAGCGAGGCCGCCGGCAGCGTTCTGGCGCGGCAGCGCGACGCGGTTGGACACCACCACCAGGCGCGCGCCGGCTTGGCGTGGCGTGGTCACAGCGCGTCCTCCCAGCGTCGCGACAGCCGCATCGCGGCCTGGATCAGGCCGACCAGCGAATAGGTCTGCGGGTAGTTGCCCCAGTGTTCGCCGGTGCCTGGCGCAATGTCCTCGGACAGCAGGCCCAGCGCGTTGCGCTGTTTCAGCATGTGCTCGAACATCGCCCGCGCATGCTCTTTGCGGCCGGTGGCGGCGAGCGCCTCGATGTACCAGAACGTGCAGATGTTGAAGCTGGTTTCCGGCGCGCCGAAGTCGTCCGGCGCGATGTAGCGGAACAGGTAATCGTTGCGGCCCAGGGCCGTGCCGATCGCGTCGACGGTGGCGACGAAGCGCGGATCGGTCGCTTCGAGAAAGCCGATGTCGGCAAGCAGCAGCAGGCTGGCGTCCAGATGCTCGCCGTCGTAGGCGTCGACGAAATGCCCGAGCTGTTCGTTCCATGCACGGACTTCGATCCGGGCATGCAGCTGCACGGCTTCTTCATGCCAGTAGCGCGCGCGGTCGCCCAGCCCCAGTTCGGTGGCGATGTGCGCCAGGCGGTCGCAGGCGGCCCAGCACATCGCGGCGGAATAAGTGTGCACGGCGCTGCGGCCGCGGTATTCCCACAATCCTGCGTCGGTCTGTTCGGCCATGCGCAGCGCCATCGTGCCCATCCGTTCGAGCCGGCGGAACGTCACCTCGTCGCCGCGATGTTCGAGCCGGCAGTCGAAGAACAGTTGGGCCGAAGCGAGCACCACCGAGCCGTAGACGTCGTTCTGGCGCTGTCGCCAGGCGTCGTTGCCGACCCGCACCGGGCCCATCCCGCGATAGCCTTTGAGCGTGTCCACCTGGCGCTCGGGCAGTTCGGCCTCGAAGGTGATGCCGAACACCGGACCGACTTCGCTGCCGTCCTTGTTCGCGATCAGGTTGAAGGTGTAGCGGATGTACTCCTCCATCGTGCGCGTGGCGCCGAGCCGGTTGAGCGCGCGCACGGTGAAGGCGGCATCGCGCAGCCAGCAGTAGCGGTAGTCCCAGTTGCGTGCGGTGCCGTCCGATTCCGGGATCGAGGTGGTCAGCGCAGCCACGATGGCGCCGGTGGCTTCGTACTGGCACAGCTTCAGCGTGATCGCCGCGCGGATCACCGCGGCCTGCCATTCGTACGGAACCGACAGGTAGCGCACCCATTCGCGCCAGTAGTCCAGCGTGCGCTCCAGCGCCAGGTGAACGAAATCGCCCACGTTGTCGTTGAGGGTTTCGTCCGGGCCGAACACGAAATGCGCGGGCCGGTCGAGGCCGAACGGCAGGCCGCGTTCGATCAGCGGCGTGGCCACGTCGCTGGTCAGGCGCTGCACCACGTCGCTGAGCAGGTAGCGGATGTGGTTGCTGCCCGAGGTGGTTTGCGCGATGCGCGCGCCGTAGTCGCACAACGGGCGCATGCGGATGCGCACGCGCGGCGATCCGCTGATCGGGGCCACCCGGCGCGTCAGCATTTCCGGGTGGTAGAAGCGTCCGTTCATGCGATAACGCGGTGCGAAATCGGTGATTTCGACGGCACCGCCATGGTGGTCGAACAGGCGCGTCACCAGCACCGCCGTATTGGCCAGGTAGAACTGTTCGGCGCGTTCGACATCCTCCAGCTCGATCGCCCAGTCGCCGCCCTCGATCGTCGGCGAAAGCAACGCGCAGAAGCTGGCGTCGGCATCGAAGCGCGGCAGGCAGCACCAGACGATGCGCGCCTGGTTGTCGATCAGCGCGGCGACACTGCCGTTGCCGATCACGCCAAGCTCAAGGCTGGCGGGTGGGGTCTCCTTCCGGGAGTCGGGCATGGATGGGGGCTCCGTGCGTCAGGGCGTCCAGGACGCGGGTCAGCCAGGCCTCCGCCGCAGCGGGGCCGGGCAAGGTGAATGCGGCCAGGCTCGGTTCGCGCGTGCCGATCCGTACGCTGAGCCCGTGCCGGGCGTTGATGCTGGCGAACGCGTGTTCGTCGGTGAGGTCGTCACCCAGATAGACCGGTCGGCGACCGGCAAACGGCGCGCGCTGCAGCAGTTCCAGCACCGCGCGGCCCTTGTCCATGCCGGCGGGTTTGAACTCCAGCACCAGGTTGCCCGGCTGCAGTTCGTAGCCGGGCAGGTGCGTCATCACAGCGATCGCCGCCTCGTGCAGGGCCGGCAACTGCGCCGGGGCGCGGCGGCAATGCAGGGCGATCGCGGCGTGCTTGTCTTCCAGCTGCACGCCGTCGAAGCGTGCAGCCAGCGTGTGCGCGGCATCGCGCATGTGCGCTTGCTGCGCCGGCGCGACCGCGAAGTCCCGGCGGCTGCCATCGGCATGGCGCAGCTGCAATCCGTGCAGCCCGGCGGCGGCCCAGTGCGACGCGGCAAACAGGCGGTCAAGGTCGGCCAGCTCGCGACCGCTGACCAGCGCCAGCGCGCCATCGAGCCTCCGGTGCAAGGCATGCAGCAGCCCCAGCAATGCGGCATCCGGCCGCACCGCCAGCGGGTCGTCGGCGAAGTCGAGCAGGGTGCCGTCGACGTCGAGAAAGATCGCCCAGTGCGTGCCGGCGTCGGGCAGCGGAGGCGGCGGCAGCGGGTCGCGGGGCGTGCAAGCGATAGCGGGAGTGGCCGTTGACATCGTCGTCACCGTAACAAACCGAATGTGAAAATCGCCTTGTGGGGTGCCGGATCGAGGGTATCCGGCGAACTTGATTCGTCATGCCGCGCCCACACTTTTGCAGGCAGTGACGGGGGCGCCGTCAATTCCTCAAGACGCAAATCACCAGGCGGGATCATCGACATGCGAATGGACAAACTCACTTCGCGTTTCCAGCAGGCGCTGGCCGACGCGCAGTCGCTGGCCGTGGGCCGTGACAACAACATGCTGGAACCGGTGCACGTGATGGCGGCGCTGCTCAACCAGCAGGGCGGCTCGACCGCGCCGATGCTGACCCATGCGCAGGTCAACGTGCCGGCGCTGCAGCAGCGCGTCAACGACATGCTGGAACGGCTGCCGAAGGTCAGCGGACAGGAGGGCAACATCAACCTGGGCAACGACCTCAACCGCCTGCTCAACCTTACCGACAAGCTGGCGCAGCAGCGCGGCGACCAGTTCATCGCCAGCGAGCTGTTCGTGCTCGCGGCGCTGGACGACAAGGGCGAACTGGGCGCGGCGCTGAAGGCGGCGGGCGCGACCAAGCCGAATCTGGAAGCGGCGATCGAGAAGCTGCGCGGCGGCGAGAAGGTGCAGAGCGAGAATGCCGAGGAGCAGCGCCAGGCGCTGGAGAAATACTGCATCGACCTCACCGCGCGCGCGGAGAGCGGCAAGCTCGATCCGGTGATCGGCCGCGACGAGGAGATCCGCCGCACCATCCAGGTGCTGCAGCGGCGCACCAAGAACAACCCGGTGCTGATCGGCGAACCCGGCGTGGGCAAGACCGCGATCGTCGAGGGTCTGGCCCAGCGCATCATCAAGGGCGAGGTGCCCGAGGGCTTGCGCGACCGCCGCGTGCTGGCGCTGGACATGGGCGCGCTGATCGCCGGCGCGAAGTTCCGCGGCGAGTTCGAGGAGCGTCTGAAGGCGGTGCTCAGCGACCTGTCCAAGCAGGAAGGCCGGGTGATCCTGTTCATCGACGAGCTGCACACCATGGTCGGCGCCGGCAAGGCCGAAGGCGCGATGGACGCCGGCAACATGCTGAAGCCTGCCCTGGCGCGCGGCGAGTTGCACTGCATCGGCGCCACCACGCTGGACGAGTACCGCAAGTACATCGAGAAGGACGCCGCGCTGGAGCGCCGCTTCCAGAAGGTGTTCGTGGGCGAGCCATCGGTGGAGGACACCATCGCGATCCTGCGCGGCCTGAAGGAACGCTACGCGGTGCACCACGGCGTGGAGATCACCGACCCGGCGATCGTCGCCGCGGCCACGCTGTCGCATCGCTACATCGCCGACCGCCAACTGCCGGACAAGGCGATCGACCTGATGGACGAAGCCGCCTCGCGCATCCGCATGGAGATCGACTCCAAGCCGGAGGAACTGGATCGTCTCGAACGCCGGCTGATCCAGCTGAAGATCCAGCGCGAGATGCTGAAGAAAGAAAAAGACAGCGAGTCGAAGCAGCGCCTCGCCGACCTGGAGACCGACATCGGCAAGCTGGAGCGCGAGTTCTCCGACCTCAACGAAATCTGGAAATCCGAGAAGGCCGCGCTGCAGGGCACGACCAAGGTGAAGGAGCAGATCGAGCAGGCGCGGCAGGAACTCGACGCCGCCCAGCGCCGGCAGGACTACGCCAAGATGAGCGAGATCCAGTACGGCAAGCTGCCGGCGCTGGAGAAACAGCTCGCCGCGGCGCAGGCTGCCGAGACGCAGGACTTCAAGCTGGTGCAGACCCGCGTCACCGCCGAGGAGATCGCCGAGGTGGTCAGCCGCTGGACCGGCATCCCGGTCAGCAAGATGCTCGAGGGCGAGCGCGACAAGCTGCTGCACATGGAAGACCAACTGCACAAACGCGTGGTCGGCCAGGACGAAGCGGTGCACGCGGTGTCCGACGCGATCCGCCGTTCCCGTGCGGGATTGTCCGACCCGAACCGCCCGAACGGCTCGTTCCTGTTCCTCGGCCCCACCGGCGTGGGCAAGACCGAGCTGTGCAAGGCGCTGGCCGAGTTCATGTTCGACACCACCGACGCGATGGTGCGCATCGACATGAGCGAGTTCATGGAGAAGCACTCGGTGAGCCGGCTGGTCGGCGCGCCGCCGGGTTACGTGGGCTACGAGGAAGGCGGCTATCTCACCGAGGCGGTGCGCCGCCGGCCGTACAGCGTGATCCTGCTCGATGAAGTCGAGAAGGCGCATCCGGACGTGTTCAACATCCTGCTGCAGGTGCTCGACGACGGCCGCCTCACCGACGGCCAGGGCCGCACCGTGGACTTCCGCAACACCGTCATCGTGATGACCTCGAACCTCGGTTCGCAGATGATCCAGGACGCGGCCGAAGGCAACGGCGACGCCGAAGAGCAGTACACCCAGATGAAGGCGTCGGTGCTCGGCGTGGTGCAGGCGCACTTCCGCCCGGAGTTCATCAACCGGCTCGACGAGATCGTGGTGTTCCGCCCGCTGGACAAGACGCAGATCCGCGCGATCGCCCGGATCCAGTTGACCTACTTGGAAAAGCGCCTCGCCGAGCGCCAGCTGAAACTGGAGGTCAGCGACGCTGCGCTGACCTTGCTCGGCAACGTCGGCTTCGACCCGGTGTACGGGGCGCGGCCGCTGAAGCGGGCGATCCAGCAGCAACTGGAGAACCCGCTGGCCAAACAGATTCTCGAAGGCCGCTTCCAGTCCGGCGACACGGTCGAGGTCGCCGCCGAGGGCGGGCAGCTGGTGTTTCGCAAGGGCTGAGGTTGGCCGTCGGGGCGGCGTAGAACTAAGGCGTGTCGCGCCCGCCATGCTGTGCGGCGCCGGGGACCGCCCGGTTCGCCGCACGGCTTCGCCGCAAGCGGTCAGTCGAGGTCGAGGGTGTCCTTGCTGCTCTGGCGCCGACGCTGCTCCTTCTGCTCGTAGCGGGCTTCGCAGCCGTCACGTTTGACCATCGTGCAATCGAGGTAGTCGGTGGCCTCGATCAGCGCGGCGCGCACCGCCTTGCTGGCCGGGGTCTTCTTTGCATGGGCGAAGTCGCCGCCGACCCCGCTGACGTAGCCGCGCAGGTTCATCCCGCCGCTGGAGCTGCGGCCCTCGACGGTGCGCGAATACACCACTTCGGACGTCTCCGCGTCGATCACGCGCAGGTCGATCGCGATGTATGCCTCCGACTTGCCGCCGCCTACCCGGAAGCCCGCGATATTGAGGCCGCCGCCGGTATTGGAGGTGTCCTCGGTATACGCACTGACACTGCCGGTGATCAGGTACTGGGCACCGGTGATGTTGCCGGTGTGCGGGGTGCTGCCCGGGCGCATACGGGAAGAGGCGGCCAGGTCCTGCTCGGCCAGTACGGCGTCGATCTTCTGCCGTTCGATCACCTTGAAGTCGCCGGTGGCGCTCAACTCGTTGCTGAGCACGTCGGCGAGTTGGTTGCCGACATCGCCGTTCCACCAGTTGGCGGAGCTGGTCTGGTTGGTGAAGTCGATCACGGCGACGGTCATCGTCGGCGCCTCGCGGGCCATGGCGGCACCGCCTGCGGTCAGTGCCAGGGCCAGTGCCGCGCCCAGCATGCTTGTACGGTTCACAGGTTTCATGGATTCCCCTCCAGTTGATGGCGTGATGCTGTCCCCAATCAGTTGCCGGTCCTGCGTTGACGCCGGCGCTGTCGCGCCGAGCCAAGTCGTGTACTGGATCCCCCTGGTGCCGGATGGCGAGTGTCGCGCAGGCGGCGAGGGCGAGGATGCCGTCGCGCGAACACGGGGGATGCTGTCCATGCTGGATTGGCGTTGTCAAGTGACGGGACGTCAGGATCGTCACGTGACGCTGGGCCGGGTGATTATCCGGAGCTGCCGTCCTCCCGGCTGTCGGCGCGGGCGACATAAGCTGTCAGCGAAATCCGTCAATGCCTGGCGGCGGGGATGACATGTGCGGCTGGAAACCGGTGTTTGCAGCACCGCCGGCGCCTGCCGATGGCGCCGGCAACGAAAAGCCCCGGCCTGGCCGGGGCTTTTCTCTTTCCTGCCGCAGGGGTTTACCAGCGGTACGCCACCTTGCCGTAGACATAGGCGCCGTTGAAGCCGAACGGCGAGAACACCGAGTAGGGGAAGGTGCCGTTGTTGTCGTTGTTGAGCGCGGCGGAAGCCTTGTCCGGATGGGTGTTGAACACGTTGTCGGCACCGAGGCCGAAGGTCCAGCGGTCGAGGTTGTAGTTCAGCGCCAGGTCGAGCAGCCACTTGCTGCCGTAGGTCTGGTCGAAGGTGGGATTGGAGGAATTGTAGGCGGTGAACTTGTCGTAGCGGGTCAGCGTGCCGTTGAGGTTCCAGTTGCCGACGCTGTACAGGCCGTTGAGGATCAGCTTGCTGCGCGGCGTGGTGTCGGCGAGCAGGCCGTACTGGTCGCGGCGGTCGATGCGCTTGAGGTTCAGGCCCAGCGAATCCAGGATCGCGGGATTCGGCTTGACGTCGGTGACCTTGTTCTTGTTGTAGTTGTAGCTCAGCGTGGTCTGCAGCGTGCCGGCCTGGCCGAAGTCGAACAGGTAGCTGCCGACCAGATCGACGCCGCGCGTGCGCGTGTCCACCGCATTGGTGAAGTAGGCGATGCTGCTGTAGTTGGTGTTGGTGATGCCGTTCGCCGCCAGGTAGGCCTGCACGGCCGGTGCTGTGATCGCCAGGTTGCTGGACAGGGTGATGCGGTCGCTGATGGTGATCTGGTAGATGTCCACGCTGAGGTTCAGCGGATCGACCGGGTTCCATACCAGGCCGGCGCTGTAATTGCGCGACTTCTCCGGCTTCAGCGGCTGCCCGCCCAGCAACAATGCGATCGGGCTGGTGGCGCCGACCAGGCCGGTGTTGTAGATGCCCGGGGCCAGGCCGGGAGGCGCATTGCCCGGGCCGTAGTACAGCGATTGCGTATACGCGTAGAACTGCTGCGCCAGCGAAGGCGCGCGGAAGCCGGTGGAGGCGCTGGCGCGCAGGGCGAAGCGGTCGGTGAAGTCGAAGCGGCCGGCCAGCGAGCCGGAGGTGGTGGTGCCGAAGTCCGAGTAATCCTCGTGCCGCACGGCCAGCGACGTGCCCAGGCGGTCGGTGAGGTTGGTTTCCAGGCTCACGTATTCGGCCACGCTGTGCCTGGCATGCGAGCCGGCGTTGGCCGGCTGGTAACCGCCGAAGCCCTGCGCGCCGCCGGACACGCCTGACGTGCCGACGTAATAGGAGGCGGGGTCGCCGGCGGTGATGCTGTAGCTCTGGCGCAGGTACTCGGTGCCGAATGCCAGGGTGACCGGGTTGGGCAGCCAGCCCACCGACAGCTCCTTGGCGATATCGATGTCGAACGATTGCTGGGTGGCCTTCAGGATGCCGTCGTGGAAACGGGTGGGGCTGCTGCCGAAGTCATTCAGGAAGGCGCGGTTCACGCTGTTTTCGGTGGCGTACGAGACCCGGTTGGCGCCGTAGTTGCCGCTGATGTCCCAGCGCCAGCCGCCGGCAGTCTTGCCGCGCAGGCCAAGCACCAGCGACTGGTCGGTCGATACCGCGTTTTCCAGCGGCAGGTAGCCATCGGGGTAGATCGTGGGCGCCGAGTTGCTGTTGTCCACGCTGCGGAAGAATGCGGTCGAGGTGCTGTCGCGCTTGCCGTAGTGGCCGAACGCATACAGCTGCACGCCGGGCGTGAGGTCGTACTGGCTGTTGAGGAACAGGTTGTGGTCGCGCACGGCCGGGTCGCCAAAGCGCTGGCGCACGCCATCCTGCGGGCGCCGGCGATCCACGCCGGCACGGTTGGTGATGTTCTGGTTGCCCTCCTGCAGGCTGAAGCGCAGCCAGCCCTTGTCGTTGTTCAACGGCAGGCCGAAGTTGGCCGAGCCCTGCCAGATCTGGCCGTCGCCGGCCGAGTACTGTCCGCCGTTGAGTTCCACGTCGCCACCGGTGGCGCCCTTCTTCAGCACCACGTTGATCACGCCGGCGATGGCATCGGAACCGTACTGGGCCGAGGCGCCGTCGCGCAGCACTTCGATGTGGTCGATCGCCGCCATGGGGATGGTGTTGAGGTCCACCGCCTGCGAGCCGCGTCCGAGCACGCCGTTGGTGACGATGATGGCGCCCGGATGCCAGCGCTTGCCGTCCACCAGCACCAGTACCTGGTCCGGCGACAAGCCGCGCAGTTGCGCCGGACGTTGTGAATCGGCGGTGTCCGCGGCGGACGGCCGCGGAAAAGTCAGCGACGGGATGATGCGCGCCAGCGCGGTGGACAGCTCGCTGGTGCCGGTCTGCTGCAGCACCTTGGCCGAGACCACGTCGATCGGGGTCAGCGAACTGCTCTCGGTACGGTTGTCGGCACGCGTGCCGGTGACGATCACCGTGCTGAGGTTCTTGGCCTTGGCCGGGGTGGGCTGGGTGGCTTCCTGCGCGGCGACATTCCCGGCCAAGGCCAGCAACACCGCAGCGGGAAGCCATGCCGAAGCGATCGGATGGGAACGTTTGCTCATGGGGAACTCTCCAGGTTCATGGATTGCTGCGGCGCAGCAACTGCAGACTAGCGATGCGCCCATGCTTCGTCAATAGACGTATAGACGTCTATCAGTCCAAATGACTTTCCATCATTTCTTGCGATGCGGGATGGGTGTGCGTGAAGCCGGCGGTCTGGCGCGTGTTTGTCCGGTTCACAGGCTACCGCCGTGGCATGATCGTCGCCATGCGCCGCCTGGCACGTTGAAATCCGGCCGCGCGGGCCGATAATGGTCTGTTGCCGGCCTCATGATGACCGGCGTGTACGGAGTTTCCATGCCCATCTACGAATTCGAATGCGGCAGTTGCGGCCATCGCTTCGACCGCCTGCAGAAGTTGTCCGATAGCGATCCCACCGTTTGCCCCGCCTGCGACGCGCCGCATCTGCGGCGGATGGTCAGCGCGCCGTCGTTCCGGCTCGCCGGCAGCGGCTGGTACGAAACGGATTTCAAGAAGGACGGCGACAAGAAGCGCAATCTCGCCGATGGCAGCGGTGCCGACGCCAAGCCCGCCGCAAGCGTGCCGGCGGCACCACCAGCGCCCGCGGCCAAGCCCGCCAGCGGCGACTGAGCCTCGGCGCAAGCCGCTGCGTGGGCTATGTTCAAGCAGGGTTTGGTTTGCCTGCGATAGCGTTGGCGGCAACTTCCCGGGGGACAGGCACATGCATCTTTCATCCAGGTTTCTGCTCGGCGCCGCGGCGGTGTTGCTCGGCGTGCTGTCGTTGCCGACGGCATCCCGCGCCCAGTCCCGGCAGGGCGATGCGGCAATCCGCTGCGAGAGCATCAACGGCAAGTTCAACCGTTGCGCCATGCCGTGGCGCGACGCCCGGCTGGTCCGGCAGGAGTCGAAAGGCGCCTGCATCCGCGGGGAAAGCTGGGGCGTGGACCGCCAGGGTCTGTGGGTGGACCGCGGTTGTCGCGGCCTGTTCGCCGAGGCCGATGGCGGCCGTCCCGGTTATGGCCGTCCCGGGCATGGCGGCCCCGGCTACGGCGGCTGGCAGCCGGGCCCGGGTTGGGATCGGCAGATCCGCCTGCAGTGCGACAGCAACAAGAAGCGCTACCAGATGTGCCAGGTCGACGTCGGTCGCCGTGGGCGCGTGCGGTTGGTGCGGCAGATGTCCGATGCCCGCTGCAGCGAGGGCTACAGCTGGGGCTGGAACCGCGCCGGCGTGTGGGTGAACCACGGCTGCCGCGGCCAGTTCGTGGTCGACCGCCGCTGGTGAGCGGTTCCGGGCCGGCCGGCCCGGAGCCCCGCCTCTCACGGCGGTGGTAACATTCCGGGTCTTTTCCATCTGTTTCGGCCGCCCTGCGGCCCGCCCGGAGTTTCAAGCGCATGCGCACGCATTACTGCGGCCTCATCGATGAGTCGCTGATCGGCCAGACCGTCACCCTGTGCGGCTGGGTCAACAAGATCCGCCTGCAGGCCCACGTCGCCTTCGTCGACCTGCGCGACCACGAGGGCCTGGCCCAGGTGGTGATCGAACGGGAGAACGCCGCGACGTTCGCCGTCGCCGGCGAGATCGGCAACGAGTACTGCCTGCGCGTCACCGGCACGATCCGCCCACGGCTGTCGGTCAACGACAAGCTGAAGACCGGCACGATCGAGCTGCTGGCCGACACGGTCGAGGTGCTCAACGCCGCGAAGGACCTGCCGTTCGCGCTGCACGAGAACCCGAACGAGGATATGCGGATGACCTACCGCTACCTCGACCTGCGCCGCCCCGAGATGCAGGCGATGATGCGCAAGCGCATCAAGCTGGTGCAGACGCTGCGTCGCTATCTCGATGACCGTGGTTTCCAGGACGTGGAGACGCCGATCCTGACCAAGGCCACCCCCGAGGGCGCGCGCGACTACCTGGTGCCCAGCCGCGTGCATCCGGGCCAGTTCTACGCATTGCCGCAGTCGCCGCAGCTGTTCAAGCAGATCCTGATGGTGGCCGGCTTCGACCGCTACTACCAGATCGCCCGCTGCTTCCGCGACGAGGACCTGCGCGCCGACCGCCAGCCGGAGTTCACCCAGCTCGACCTGGAGTTCGCCTTCGTCGAGGAAAAGGACGTGCAGGATTTCGTGGAGGAATTGATCCGCCACGTGTTCCGCGAAGTGCAGGGCGTCGAACTCGATGCCACGTTCCCGCGCATGACCTGGGCCGAGGCGATGCGCCGCTTCGGTTCGGACAAGCCGGACCTGCGCATTGCGCTGGAGCTGGTCGACGTCGCCGAGGCGGTGAAGCACGTCGAGTTCAAGGTATTCGCCGAACCGGCCAATGATCCGGACGGCCGCGTCGCCGCGCTGCGCGTACCGGGCGGCAGCACGCTGTCGCGCAAGGACATCGACGGCCTGGCCGAGTACGCCGCGCGCTACGGCGCGAAGGGCCTGGCCTGGCTCAAGGTCGAGGATTTGGCGAAGGGCCGCGAAGGCATCAACTCGCCGGTGGCGAAGTTCCTCGACGACGCGGCGCTGGACGGCGTGCTCAAGGCCACCGCTGCGCAGAGCGGCGACATCGTGTTTTTTGGCGCTGGTGCGTGGAAGACCGTCACCGACTTCATGGGCGCGCTGCGGCTGAAGGTCGGCAAGGACCGCGGCCTGGTCGAGGACAGCTGGAAGCCGCTGTGGGTCACCGATTTCCCGATGTTCGAGTACGACGCCGAGGCGCAGCGCTTCGTGGCCCTGCACCATCCGTTCACCGCGCCGAAGGTGGATGACGCCGCCCAGCTGCGCGCCGATCCGCACAACGCGGTGAGCCGCGGCTACGACATGGTGTTGAACGGCAACGAGATCGGCGGCGGCTCGATCCGCATCCACCACCCGGAAATGCAGAGCACGGTGTTCGACCTGCTCGGCATCGGTGCCGAGGAAGCCGAGATGAAGTTCGGCTTCCTGCTGAAGGCGCTGAAATTCGGCGCGCCGCCGCATGGCGGCCTCGCGTTCGGCATCGACCGCATCGCCGCGCTGATGGCCGGCACCGAGTCGATCCGCGACGTGATCGCGTTCCCCAAGACCACCAGCGCGCAGGATTTGATGACCGACGCGCCGTCGATGGTGAGCGACGCGCAACTGAAGGAGCTGCATGTGCGCGTGGCGGCCGTCAAGGAGACTGTCGGCTGATCCGCCGACAGTTCCCCGTGCGACCTTTCGGCGACACGCCATGAGCGAGCACGTGATCCTGCTGCACGGCCTGTGGATGCGCGGTTTCGCGCTGTCCATGCTGCACCGCCGGCTGATCGAGGCGGGTTTCCGCGTGCACCGCTTCGATTACCTGAGCGTGGCGGCGACCCAGCAGCGCATTCTGGACCGCTTGCAGGCGCGCATGGCCGCGCTGGCGGGTGAGGCCGAGGCGGTGCACCTGGTCGGCCACAGTCTCGGCGGCTTGCTGGCCTTGCGCGCCTGCCTCGACGGCAACCTGCCGTCCGGCCGCATCGTCTGCCTGGGTTCGCCGCTGAAAGGCAGCGCCGCCGCGCGCGGCTTCGCCGCCTGGGGGCGTGGCGGCGAAGTGCTGCTGGGGCACAACCGCGAATTGCTGCAGCAGGGTTTCGAACGCTGGGACGGGGCGCGCGAGGTCGGCGTGATCGCCGGTCGCATGCCGCTCGGCCTGGGCGCCATGCTCGGCCATTTCGTCGGCGAGCACGACGGCACGGTGGCGGTGGAGGAAACCCGCCTGGCCGGACTGGCCGCGCATTGCGTGGTCGAGGCGAACCATACCGGCCTGCTGTTCTCGCAGGAGGTGGCGCGGCTGGTGGCGGAATTCCTGCGGAATGGGCAGTTCACGGGGCCTCTCGGCTGAGTCGCCATGCCGCGGTACGGCGATGGCGGTGCAGCCGGCACGGCGGCCGAATTCAGGTAAAATTGGCCGCTTGTCCAATCGCTTCGTGCAGGAATCGTCATGGGTAGAGGCCCGTCCATCGAAGGTCGCAAGAACGCCGAAGACGCCAAGCGCGCCAAGGTGTTCACCAAGCTGATCCGCGAGATCACCGTCGCCACGCGCGCCGGGGTGGCCGACCCTGGCGGCAACCCGCGGCTGCGTGCGGCGATCGACAAGGCGTTGTCGGCGAACATGACTCGCGACACCATTGATCGCGCGGTCAAGCGCGGCTCCGGTGTCGACGGCGGCGCCGACATGCAGGAGCTGCGCTACGAAGGCTACGGCCCGGCCGGCATCGCGCTGATCATCGAGAGCTTCACCGACAATCCCACCCGCACCGTGGCCGACGTGCGCTACGCGCTGACCAAGCACGGCGGCAACCTCGGCACCTCGGGTTCGGTGGCGTTCCAGTTCACCCGTTGCGGCGAGCTGGTGTTCGCCACCGGCGGCGACGCGGCGGCCGAGGAAAAGGTGCTGGAAGCGGCGCTGGAAGCCGGTGCCGACGACGTGCTCAACGAGCACGGCGAGAGCATCGTGCTGTGCACGCCGGAGAACTTCGAGGCGGTGCAGCAGGGGTTGATCGCGGCCGGGCTGAACGCCCAGCACGCCGGTGTGGTGATGCGCCCGAACAACCGCGTCGAGGTGCCGGAGGAGGCGCTGGAGCAACTGCTCGACCTGCTCGAGAAGCTCGATTCGCTGGACGACGTGAGCGAGGTGTCGCACAACGCCTTGCTGCCCTCCGGGACCGCCGAATAAGTCGGAGGCCGCGCGCCTTCGCATCGCATCGTGATGACCCGCATTATCGGCATCGATCCCGGCAGCCAGCGCACCGGCGTGGGCATCATCGACGTGGACGAGGCAGGCAAGCTCACCCACGTCTTTCACGGTGCGCTGGCGGTGGCCGGCGAGGCCACGTTCCCGCTGCGCCTGAAACGCATCTTTGACGAACTGTGTGACATCATCGCCACGCATCAGCCCGCCGAGTGCGGGATCGAGCGCGTGTTCATGGCGCGCAATCCGGATTCGGCGTTGAAGCTTGGACAGGCGCGCGGCGCCGCCATTTGCGCGGTGGTCAGCCAGGGGATCGTGGTGCACGAATACGCAGCAACCGAAGTGAAGCAGTCCGTGGTCGGCAGCGGTCGCGGCGACAAGACCCAGGTACAGCACATGATCGGCGTGCTGCTCAGCCTCAAGGGGCCGCTGCAGGCCGATGCCGCCGATGCGCTGGCGGTGGCGGTGACGCATGCGCACACCCGCGCCAGCCTGGCCCGCGTCGGCATCCCGCGCACGGCCTGGAGGCGACGCCGGTGATCGGGCGTCTGCGCGGCATCCTGATCAGCAAGCAGCCGCCATCGCTGCTGATCGAGGTTGGCGGCGTCGGCTACGAGGTCGAGGCGCCGATGTCGACGATCTACGACCTGCCGGGCCTCGGCAAGGAAGTGGTCCTGCTCATCCATCACGCGGTGAAGGAAGACAGCATCACGCTGTACGGTTTCCTGCACGAAGCCGAGCGCACGCTGTTCCGCAACCTGCTGAAAGTCAGCGGGATCGGCGCGAAGATCGCGCTGGCGGTGCTGTCCGGCGTGTCCACCGACCATTTCGCGCGGCTGGTGCAGGCCGGCGACGTGGTCGCGCTGACCAAGATCCCCGGCATCGGCAAGAAGACCGCCGAGCGCATCGTGGTGGAACTGCGCGATCGCCTCGATGGCATGTCCGGCATTCCCGGTGCCACGCTGCATGCGGCGGGCGCGCCGCTGGACGCCGCCGGCGAAGCGACCGTGGCGCTACAGCAGCTGGGCTACAAGCCGGTCGAGGTGAGCCGGCTGGTGCAGAAGGTCGCCGCCGAGGGCGACGACGCCGAAGCGATCATCCGCAAGGCCCTGCGCGCGGCGCTCGGGAGCTGATCGTGGGACAGCAGACCATGCAGGGCGAATCGCCGTCAGAAACCCGGCGCCGGTTGCGGACGCTGGCGCTGGGTGCCATCGGCGTGGTGTTCGGCGACATCGGCACCAGCCCGCTGTACACCATGAAGGAAACCCTCGGCACGCACGGCATGACGCCGACCGAGCCGGCGGTGCTGGGCGTGCTGTCGCTGGTGTTCTGGGCGCTGATCATGGTGGTGTCGCTGAAGTACGTCACCTTCGTGATGCGCGCGGACAACAAGGGCGAAGGCGGCATCATGGCGCTGATGGCGCTGGCGCAGCGCTCGATGAGCGGCTCGGCGCGCTCGCGCTGGGTGCTGGCCGGGTTCGGCATCTTCGGCGCGGCGCTGTTCTACGGCGACGGCGTGATCACCCCGGCGATCTCGGTGCTCGGCGCGGTCGAGGGCCTGCAGGTGGCGGCGCCCGGCCTGGGCAAGTACGTGGTGTGGATCGCGCTGGCGATCCTGCTGTGCATGTTCGCG
The DNA here is from genome assembly GCF_040548735.1 of Rhodanobacter soli. Taxonomy (NCBI): domain Bacteria; kingdom Pseudomonadati; phylum Pseudomonadota; class Gammaproteobacteria; order Lysobacterales; family Rhodanobacteraceae; genus Rhodanobacter; species Rhodanobacter soli. Next base: position 192,761 of record NZ_JBEPSD010000003.1, read on the forward strand.
GTGCAGCGGCACGGCACGCACAAGGTCGGCAAGGCGTTCGCGCCGGTGATGACGCTGTGGTTCGTGGTGCTGGCGGTGCTCGGCGTGCGCCAGATCATCGCCAACCCGCAAGTGCTGTATGCGGTCAACCCGATACATGCAGTGCGCTTCTTCGTCAGCCACGGCAATACCTCGTTCATCGCCCTCGGCGGCGTGGTGCTGGCGCTGACCGGTGCCGAGGCGCTGTACGCCGACATGGGCCACTTCGGCAAGAAGCCCATCCGGCTGGCCTGGTTCGGCTTCGTGCTGCCGGCCCTGCTGCTCAATTACTTCGGCCAGGGCGCGCTGCTGCTGGGCGACCCGCTGGCGATCTCCAGCCCGTTCTACCTGATGGTGCCTGCGCCGCTGCTGTACCCGATGATCGTGCTGTCGGCGGCGGCGGCGGTGATCGCGTCGCAGGCGGTGATCTCCGGCGCGTTCTCGATGACCCGCGAGGCGATGTCGTTGGGCTATTCGCCGCGGCTGGCGGTGGTGCACACCTCGCGCGAGATGTCCGGACAGATCTTCGTGCCGTGGGTCAACCGCATGCTGATGGTGCTGGTGATCCTGGCGGTGCTCGGCTTCCGCAGCTCCGACAACCTGGGTGCCGCCTACGGCATCGCGGTGACCGGCACCATGACCATGACCACCTTGCTGGCGCTGGTGGTGGCGCGCAAGCGCTGGCACTGGAGCTGGCCGACGGTGGTGCTGGTCGGCGTGCTGTTCCTGATCATCGACCTGTCGTTCTTCGGTGCGAACCTGCTGAAGGTGGCGCACGGCGGCTGGTTCCCGCTGGTGCTCGGCGTGGTGCTGTTCAGCGTGATGACGACCTGGCGCCGCGGCCGCGAACTGGTGGTGCGCGAGATCAAGCAGGGCGGGCTGGCGCTGGCGCCGTTCATCGAGAACATCGCCGAGCACCCGCCGCTGCGCGTGCCGGGCACGGCGATCTTCCTCACCGCGAACCAGCACGCCGTGCCGCATGCGCTGCTGCACAACCTCAAGCACAACAAGGTGCTGCACGAACGCAACGTGCTGCTGACGGTGGAAACGCTGGAAACGCCGGTGGCCGAGGCCGACGAGCGCATCGCGATCACCCCGATGGCCGGCAATTTCTTCGGGCTGGAGCTGCGCTTCGGTTTCGCCGAGGACCCGAACATCCCGCTGGCGCTCACCCAGTGCACGCGCGAGGGCCTCGGCTTCGACATGATGGACACCACCTTCTTCCTGTCACGCGAAACCATCGTGGCCGACGCGCGCCGCCCCGGCATGGCGCTATGGCGCGACAAGCTGTTCGCGTTCCTGTCGCGCAACGCGATGCCGGCCACCGCGTTCTTCCAGATCCCCGGCAACCGGCTGATCGAGCTGGGAGCGCAGGTGGAGATCTGATCCGGCCTGTAGGAGCCCGCTTGCGGGCGATATCCTGGCTTCGGCATGCATCGGAGCAGAAGCATCGCCCGCAAGCTGGCTCCTACAAGTGCGGGGCGAGCCTGCCATAATCCCCGCATGACCGAAGCCCGCATCATCACCGCTGCCGCCCAGCTCGACGACGAGGCGCTGGAAGCCACCATCCGGCCGAAGCGGCTGGCCGAATACCTCGGGCAGCAGGCGGTGCGCGAGCAGCTGTCGATCTACATCGAGGCGGCGCGCAAACGCGGCGGCGCGTTGGACCACGTGCTGATCTTCGGCCCGCCGGGCCTGGGCAAGACCACGCTCAGCCATGTCATCGCGAACGAGCTGGGGGTCAACCTGCGCTCCACCTCCGGTCCCGTGCTGGAGCGCGCCGGCGACCTGGCCGCGCTGCTGACCAACCTGGAGGCGAACGATGTGCTGTTCGTCGACGAGATCCACCGCCTGTCGCCGATCGTCGAGGAAGTGCTGTACCCGGCCATGGAGGACTTCCAGATCGACATCATGATCGGCGAAGGTCCGGCCGCGCGCTCGATCAAGCTGGACCTGCCGCCGTTCACCCTGATCGGCGCCACCACCCGCGCCGGCATGCTCACCGCGCCGTTGCGCGACCGCTTCGGCATCGTGCAGCGGCTGGAGTTCTACACCGCCGACGAGCTCACCGCGATCGTGCGCCGTGCCGCGAAGATCCTCGGCATCGTCTGCGCGCCGGAAGGGGCGCAGGAAATCGCCCGCCGCTCGCGCGGCACGCCGCGCATCGCCAACCGCCTGCTGCGCCGGGTGCGCGACTATGCCGAGGTGCGCGCCGGCGGCGAGATCACGCTGGCGGCAGCCCGTGCCGCGCTGGACATGCTGAAGATCGACCCGGAAGGCTTCGACGAGCTGGATCGGCGCCTGCTCGGGCTGATCATCGAGAACTTCGACGGCGGCCCGGTCGGGGTGGAATCGCTGGCCGCCGCACTGAGCGAGGACCGCGGCACGCTGGAGGACGTGGTCGAGCCCTACCTGATCCAGCAGGGTTACCTGGTGCGCACCGCCCGCGGCCGCATGGTCAGCGCCAGGGGCTGGCGCCACCTGGGACTGACCCCGCCGCCACGGCAGGCGCAGCCCGCCGACCTGTTCGATGCCGGAACCGACGATGCCTGAATCCGCTCCGACGCTGCCCTTCAGCTGGAAGGTACGGGTCTACTGGGAAGACACCGACGCCGGCGGCGTGGTCTACCATGCCGGCTACCTGCGCTTCATGGAGCGCGCCCGCAGCGAGTGGATGCGCGCGCTCGGCGTCGACCAGATGGCGTTCAAGCAGGCCACCGGGCTGGCCTTCATGGTGCGCGACATGCACATCGACTTCCTCAGGCCCGCCCTGCTGGATGATGAACTGTCGGTAACGGTCGAGGTCAAAGAACGGCGCGCAGCCAGTATCCTGTTCACCCAGACGATCACGAAGACGGACGGCAGTTGCCTGATCCGCGCAAGCGTCCGGGTGGCCTGCGTGGACCTCGGGCGCATGCGGCCGGCCCCGATTCCGGCCGACCTGATCCCGCAACCCGCACCCTAGACAACCAAGCCGACTGGCGGAGAACCTGCAAGCAATGAACGGTGGACTGAATGTATTCTCGCTAGTCGCGGATTCGAGCGTGCCGGTAAAACTGGTGCTGCTGATCCTGCTGGTGTTCTCGTTCCTGTCGTGGGTGATCATCATCCGCAAGTACTCGCAGACCAAGGCGGCGATGGAGAATGCCGAGGAGTTCGAGGAGCGCTTCTGGTCCGGTGGCGACCTGGCCCAGCTGTTCCGCGAGGTCAGCAACCGCAACGGCGGCACCGGCGGCATCGAGAACATCTTCGAGTCGGGCTTCCGCGAGTTCGCGCGCCAACGCCAGCGCAAGACCCACGATCCGCGCAGCGCGATCGAGGGTTCCGAGCGCGCCATGCAGGTGGCCGGCACGCGCGAGATCGGCCTGCTCGAGCGCAACCTGGAGTTCCTCGCCAACGTCGGCTCGATCAGCCCGTACGTGGGCCTGTTCGGCACCGTGTGGGGCATCATGGGCGCGTTCCAGGGCCTGGGCGACATGAAGGACGTGACCATCGCGGTGGTCGCGCCGCACATCTCCGAGGCGCTGATCGCCACCGCGATGGGCCTGTTCGCGGCGATCCCGGCGCAGTGGGCGTACAACCGCTACGCCACCAAGGTCGAGCGCATCGCTTCGCGCTACGACGTGTTCCAGGAGGAGTTCTCCTCCGTGCTGCAGCGGCAGATCCAGACCGACGACGTCGCCTGAGCGGAGAGCAGCCATGCGAACCTCCGGGCGCCAGCGGCGCTACAAGCTCAAATCCGAAATCAACGTGGTGCCGTACATCGACGTGATGCTGGTGCTGCTGATCATCTTCATGGTCACCACGCCGATGATGAAATCCAATGTCGACGTGAACCTGCCGCAGGCCGATGCCAAGTCGCTGCAGCAGAAAAAGGATCCGGTCATCGTCACGGTCAAGCAGGACGGCCAGTTGTTCCTGACCTTGCCCGGTGCCGAAAAGGAACTGCTGGACGCGACTGCCCTGCAGACCAAGATAGGTGCCTTCGTGCGCACGAACCCCGACGTCAACGTGCTGGTGGCGGGCGACGACCAGGGCCATTACGGCGGCGTGGTCGAGGTGCTGGCCGAGTTGCAAACAGCCGGCGTCTCCAAGGTGGGCCTGATGGCCCAGCCCGTGCAGGGCAAGAGCACGTCCAATGGACGAAAGTAAGGCGACGCCGAAGGCGGTCGTACTTTCCGCCATCCTGCACATCGGCATCGTGGGGTTCCTGTTCCTCGCGGTCCTGCCGTGTTCGACCTACGAGAACGTATTCAACGCGCTGCACCTGCCGGCGTGGATGAACCCGATCACCTGCTCGAAGCCGCTGGAATTGCAGGGCCAGATCATCGAGGCGACCCTGATCGGCCCCACCGGCAGCCCGCCACCGAAGGCAGTGAAGGTCAAGCCGGTGCCCGATTCCACGCCGCCGCCACCGACCGTGCCGCCGCCGACGCCGCCCAAGATCGAGGCGCCGGAGGTGAAGACCCTGCCGCCGCCGCCCAAGCAGCCCGACCTCAAGGACCAGGAACGGGTGGTGGAGGAGGCTGCGCTGAAGGCCGAGGAAGCGAAACAGCTGCAGGAGGAAAAGCAGCGCCAGCGGCAGGCCGAGCTGGATGCGCAGGCGGTCAAGCAGAAGCAGGAAAAGCAGAAGCAGATCGACGACCTGTTCGCCAAGATGGACGCGGCGGCGCAGCAGACCCGCAAGCTCGACAGCAAGGCCAAGCAGGCCAGGCAGCAGCTGGAGGACCTGAAGAACGCCCAGGACAACGGCGCGCCCGACCTGCCCAACGCGGCGCAGCGCCAGACCGGCAACAACAGCCAGAACAGCAACCTCGCCGACGAATATGCGGCGGCCATTCAGAATGCGGTCACGCCGAACTGGTTAAGGCCGGATAACATACCGGCAGTTCCGTGTCAGGTTCATATCGTGCAATCGCCCGGCGGTGACGTGATGAGTGCCACCGTCGATTCCAGCTGCCCGTATGACGATGCTGGCCGGCGTTCGGTCGAGAATGCGGTACTGCGCACCAAGACCTTGCCCTACAAGGGCTTTGAAAGCGTGTTCCAGCGCAACCTCACCTTCACATTCAGGCCGCAATGATCAAGCCCATGCGCAAATTCAGCTCAAGCTTCGCCGTCATCCTGCTGGCCGCGGTGGCGTTGTTCGCCGGCCCGGCGGCCGCCCAATCGTTGAATGTCGACATCGTCGGTGGCGTCAAGACCGCCACCCCGATCGTGGTGGTGCCGTTCGCGCAAGCCGGCGGGGCACCGTTGTCGACCGACATCGCCGACGTGATGCGCAACGATTTCAACCGTTCCGGCAAGTTCCGTTCGCTGGCCAAGAGCGACATCGTGGAGTTCCCGTCCAAGGGGTCGGACATCAAGTTCGCCACCTGGCGCCTGCTGAAGCAGGACTACATCGTGGTCGGCAACGTCCAGGATGCCGGCAACGGCATGGTGCAGGTCGAATACGAGCTGTGGGACGTCAACAAGCAGCAGAGCCTGCTGCACCAGCAGATGCCGCCGGCGCCGGTGGGCGACCTGCGCAGCGTGGCGCACCAGATCGCGGACATCGTCTACGAGAAGATCACCGGTGTGCGCGGTGCGTTCTGGACCCGCATCGCCTATATCACCGCGGTCGGCCTCGGCAACAACACCACCTATTCGCTGATCGTGGCCGATTCGGATGGCTACAACCCGCAGGTGGTGGCGCGCTCGAAGGAGTCGCTGCTGTCGCCGTCGTGGTCGCCGGACGGCCGCAAGATCGCCTACGTCTCGTTCGAGAGCGGCAACTCGTCGATCTACGTGCAGGACATCACCACCGGCTCGCGCCAGCTGGTCGAGTCGCATCCCCGTGGCATCAACGGTGCGCCGGCCTGGTCGCCGGACGGCAGCAAGCTGGCGGTGGCGCTGTCCTACGTCGGCAACCTCGAGCTGTTCGTGCTGGACCTGGCCAGCCGCCACGAAACCCGGCTGACCAACAGCCTGGCAATCGACACCGAGCCGGTCTGGGCGCCCGATGGCCAGAGCATCTATTTCACCTCCGACCGTTCCGGCCGGCCGCAGATCTACCAGGTTTCGGCCAGCGGCGGCACGCCGCAGCGGATCAGTTTCCAGGGTCAGAGCAACCTTAATGCCTCGGTGAGCTACGACGGCAAACAGATCGCCATGGTGCAGGGCAACGGGAACGTGTATCGTATTACCGTCATGGATCGCAGCCTGGGTGACCAGGTGCGTTTCCTCTCGCCGGGCCCGATCGACGAGTCCCCGAGTTTTGCTCCGAATGCCAGCATGCTGCTGTATGCCGCTACCGAAGGACGTCGCGGCGTGTTGTACGCCGTATCGGCTGACGGTCTGGTTCGCCAGCGCCTCGTACTTTCCGATGGCGACGTGCGCGAACCCGCCTGGGGGCCATATCGGCAACGTTGAATTTTTCATGCTGCTGCACGCAAGTGCGGCAACATGATGCCCAGGGATTGGGCCCGGACAGCGCCTTCGCGGCGCGTTTCGGTTTCCGGTTGTGGCGCTTTGCCGCGTCATGGCCAGTCAGGGCGACCGTGCAGAATCACGCACTGTCGAACTTTCACGTGTCAAAATAACAGCCGGTCAACCGGCGTCAGCTGTCCCGTAACCTCAGTCGTCATCGTTTGTCGGAACTCAACCCGTAAGGAACGTCACCATGAATAAGACCGTTCGCGTCGCCCTGGTTGCCCTGCTCTGCGTAGGCGCGGCCGCTTGCTCCAAGAAGCAGGAAGTCAAACCGCAGCCCGCTCCGGAGCAGGCTGCTCCGACCCAGGCTCCCGTGTCTGATGGCAAGTACACCCCTGCCGACCTCGATACCGATGCCTGCCTGCGTCAGCGCGTCGTGTACTTCGATTTCGACAAGACCGAAATCAAGCCGGAGTTCCAGCAGATCATGGCGTGCCACGCCAAGTACCTGCAGGACCGCCCGACCTCGCACATCCGTCTCGAAGGCAACACCGACGAGCGCGGCACCCGCGAGTACAACCTGGGCCTCGGCGAGCGTCGTGGCAATGCCGTCTCCGACGCGCTGCAGGCCAACGGTGGTTCGGCCAGCCAGCTCGAAGTGATCAGCTACGGCAAAGAGAAGCCGGTGTGCCGTGAGCACAACGAGGATTGCTGGAGCAAGAACCGCCGCGTCGAGATCGTCTACACGGCGCAGTAATGATGAAGCGACTGGCTAACAGCTTTGCAGCCAGGTTCAGCATGGCGGGCGCTATCGCGTCCGCCATGCTGTTCGCGTTCCCGGCATTCGCGCAGGACTCGCGGTTGAGCCTCGCCGATCGCGTCACGCGGCTGGAACAGCAGGCACAGAACAAGGACCAGTCCGGTACCGGCATGGTCAACCAGATGCAGCAGCTGCAGTCACAGGTGCAGCAGTTGCAGGGACAGATCGAGGAACTGCAGCACCAGCTGCAGACGCTCGAGGACAAGAACAAGGCCCAGTACACCGATCTCGACGCCCGTATGGGCCGTCTCGAGGGTGGCGGTACAGGTGCCGCCGCCGCCACGGGCGGCAATCCGCAGGCACAGGCTGCCGGCAACCCGGCCGCCGCGGGCAGTGCTGCCGCGGCTGCGAGCAACACGGCGAGCCAGCCGGTCACTGCCGGCAGCAGCGCCGCCGCCGGCGATCCGGCAGCGGCCCAGGCTGCCTACGACGTGGCGTTCAAGGCGATTCGCGCGGGTAATTACGTGGAAGCCTCGCGCGAGTTCCGCAGCTTCATCCAGCAGTACCCGAACCATGCGCTGGCGCCGAATGCCTGGTACTGGCTTGGCGAGTCGTACTACGCCACCACCAATTACCCGGTCGCGCTGGAGTCGTTCCAGCAGCTGCTCAGCCAGTTCCCGCAGAGCGACAAGGCACCCGACGCGCTGCTCAAGGTCGGCTACAGCCAGCTCGAGCTCAAGCAGACTGCGGCGGCCAAGGCCACGCTGACCAAGGTCACCACCAAGTACCCGGGTTCCAAGGTGGCCAGCCTGGCCCAGGAACGCCTGCAGCGCCTGCAACTGCAGTCGGGCAACTGAGCGGTAGCGATATGAGCGGCAATGACGTGCGCGAGGCGTCCGGTACGCCTGCAGCGGCCGTCGCGGAGCGCCTGCGCATCACCGAGATCTTCCACTCGATCCAGGGCGAGGCCGACGCGATCGGTTGGCGCACCGTGTTCGTGCGCCTCACCGGTTGCCCGCTGCGCTGTGTCTGGTGCGATACCGAGTATTCGTTCTACGGCGGCAACTGGCATGCGATCGACGACATCCTTGCCGAGGTCGCCTCGCATGGTGCCAGGCATGTCTGCGTGACCGGCGGCGAGCCGCTGGCGCAGAAGCGCTGCTTGATCCTGCTGCGCAAGCTGTGCGACGCGGGCTACGAAGTGTCGCTGGAAACCTCTGGTGCGCTGGACGTCTCCATGGTCGACCCGCGCGTGCGCAAGGTGATGGACCTGAAGGCGCCGGATTCGGGCGAGAGCCAGCGCAATCTGTGGGCGAACCTCGACCACCTGCTGCCGCACGACCAGATCAAGATCGTCATCGCCAGCCGCGCCGACTACGAATGGGCGCGCGCGATGCTGGCCGAGCATGCGCTGACGGAGCGCTGCATGGTGCTGTTTTCGCCGGTGCACGGTGCGGTCGAGCCACGCGACTTGGCCGAATGGATCATCGCCGACAAGTTGGATGTGCGCTTCCAGTTGCAACTGCACAAGCTGCTGTGGAACGACGCGGCCGGAAGGTAAAAGGTGGCCATATCGCCGCAAGCGACAATAACTCCGCGCGTCGGCCTGTGTTGCCGGTGGCGCTTCCGGCCGGTGACCGGCCGCACCTGTGTGGATGCAAGACATGTCTGATAACTCCCCCCGAAAAGCCGTCGTGCTCGTTTCCGGCGGCATGGATTCGGCCGTTACCATCGCGCTGGCGCGCGAGCAGGGTTACCAGGTGCACGCACTGAGCGTGGCCTACGGCCAGCGCCACAACTCGGAGCTGGCCGCGTCCGATCGCGTCGCTGAGATGCTCGGCGCGGTCGAGCACAAGACCGTCGGCATCGACCTGCGCAGCATTGGCGGCTCCGCGCTCACCGCCGATATCGACGTGCCGCTGGATACTGTCGACAGCGGCGACATCCCGGTGACCTATGTGCCGGCGCGCAACACCATCATGCTGTCGATCGCGCTGGGTTGGGCCGAGGTACTCGGTTCCAGCGACATCTGGTGCGGGGTCAACGCGGTCGACTACTCGGGCTACCCGGATTGCCGCCCCGCCTTCATCGAGGCGTTCGAGGCCCTGGCGAACGTCGCCACCAAGGCCGGCGTCGAAGGTGCCGGCATCCGCATCCATGCACCGTTGATGCGCATGAGCAAGGCCGACATCGCGCGCGAGGGCCAGCGTCTTGGCGTGGATTTCTCGGCCACGGTCAGCTGCTATCAGGCCGACAGTGACGGCCGCGCCTGTGGCCATTGCGACGCCTGCCGGCTGCGCGCGCAGGGTTTCCGCGAGGCAGGGCTGGCCGATCCCACGCGCTACGCCTGAGCGTCCCGGTGCGCTTGCTTGTGCCGCTGCCGCCCAGCCCGTAAAATTGTCTGCTTGAGTTTTGCAATGATGGGTCGTTAGCTCAGTTGGTAGAGCAGTAGACTTTTAATCTATTGGTCCCGGGTTCGAGTCCCGGACGACCCACCAATTCGCCATCCAATGGCATCCAATAAAGGCCGGTAAGCCCCGCAGTATCAAGGCTTCCGGCCTTTTCCTTGTCCGGTACTGTCCGGGGGCATCCATTGCAATCTGCCCCCAGCTGGGGGCATTCTCGGGGGCATGGGGCATTCCTTCCTGGTGCGATGTCCCCAACGAGGATGCCGCATGCTCACCGATACCGCGATCCGCAAGGCCAAGCCGGCCAACAAGCCCGCACGCATGTTCGACGGAGGCGGCTTGTATCTGGAAGTTTCGCCAGCTGGCGGCAAGCTGTGGCGGCTCAAGTACCGATTCAACGGCAAAGAACGGCGGCTGGCGCTGGGCATCTATCCCGACACCGGCCTGGCTGATGCCCGCGACAAGCGCGACGCGGCACGCAAGCTGCTGGCGGCCGGCGTCGATCCGGGCGAGCAACGCAAGGCCGAGAAAGCGGCAGGCGAGGAACGCGCAGCCAATAGCTTCGAGGTCATCGCGCGCGAATGGGCCGCACGGCAAACATGGGTCGAGAGCTACCGGGTGAAGGTCGAGGCGCGGCTAGGCAGTGACGTCTATCCGTACATCGGCAGGCGGCCGGTGGCGGAGTTGAGCGCCCCGGAGCTGTTGCAGGTGGCGCGCAGGATCGAGGAACGCGGCGCGGTGGAATCGGCGCATCGCGCGTTGCAGGTCTGCGGGCAGATCATGCGCTATGCCATCGCCACCGGGCGTGCCGAGCGCAACCCCGTGGCTGATCTGCGCGGTGCGTTGGCGTCGCCGGCTGGGAGCCACCACGCGGCGATTACCGATCCCGTCGCACTGGGCGGCCTGCTGCGATCCATCGAGGGCTACTCGGGCGACGTGGTGACGCGCGCAGCCTTGAAGCTGTCCGCGCTGCTGTTCGTGCGCCCCGGCGAGCTTCGGCATGCGGAGTGGGCGGAAATCGACATGGACGCGGGCGAGTGGAACATCCCCGCCGGCAAGATGAAGATGCGCCAGCCGCATCTAGTGCCGCTGTGCAATCAGGCCGTGGCGATCCTGCGCGAGTTGCATCCGCTGACCGGACGCGGGCAGTACGTCTTTCCGGGTGGCCGTTCGCCGCGTCGCCCGCTGAGCAACAACGCGGTGAATGCCGCCTTGCGTCGCATGGGCTTCGACAAGGAAACCATGACCGCCCACGGCTTCCGCGCCACGGCACGCACGATGCTGGACGAAGTGCTGGGCTACCGTGCGGATTTCATCGAACACCAGTTGGCGCATGCCGTGAAAGACCCGAACGGCCGCGCGTACAACCGCACCGCACACCTTGCCGAACGCCGCAAGATGATGGCGGGATGGGCGGACTATCTGGACACGCTGCGCGCTGGCGGCGAGGTATTGCCGTTCAAGCGCAAGGCAAGCTGATCGTTTCACGCCGCGCCTAGGCTGATCCCCGAACACCGGGCACCTTCCCCGGCTGGCGCGGCACCTTTTGAAGGGCGCAGAGGTGCGCGCTGTGGCAAAGGAATGGAAGAACAAGCTCGCCGGCATCCAAGCGCCGCGCGATCCCCGCGCGGATGGGTTAGGGCTTGGTGACTACTTCGCGCGCCACGCGGGCTTTGTCGTCCCCGACGGATTTCCAGCGGGTACGATCGCGCCTGCAAGCGTTCCTGACAGTGCAAGCCGTGAACAGTTACGCAAGAAGCTTGCGAGTGAATTGAGGAACTGGGATCACGAAGAGCTTGCGCAAGTGGCAGCCGCGTTACTTGAGGGCTCCTTCCTGTGGCGTGGCGTGTTTGCCAAGTATGCCAAGGACAAAGAGATTGAATTGTGCGAGGTCAAGGCCGAGATGTACCAACGGCTACATGAAGCTCACACGGAAGCGCTAGACATCCTTGCTGATCCCGTTACGCGTGCGTATTTGAACGCTGGTGCGAAGCTCGCCAGAGACCCGAAACAAGCAGCAAAGGCGGAAGCGTTCAAGCTGTGGAGCGACTGGCAAGCCGGCAAGACTTTGCACAAATCCGGCGCGGCCTTTGCCCGCTTTGTCTGCGACAAATATCCGGTGTTGGAAAGCCCGACGACCGTCGAGAGATGGGCGAGGAAGTGGGCCGTCGAGAAGTCCAAAAATAGGCACTGAGCTAGCGCAGTGCGCATCGTGCTAGCTGCGCAAGGATCGTGCTAGCTCGTGGGAGGACATGCCCATTTCAGGCACATACCGTAAAGACCGTCCTAAATGAGCAAAGGTCGGTCATATGTCATCCGAAGTCGTCGCATCCCGCGCTTACCTGCGCGTTTCTGAAATCGCCAACAATCGGCGTACCCGCACGCCGGGAATCATCCCCGTCTCTGCCGCGACGTGGTGGAGCTGGGTCAAGGCCAACAAGGCACCACAACCCATCCGCCTGAGTGCTGGCGTTACCGTCTGGCGTGCCGCCGACGTGCTGGCCTTCGCCGAGTCACTGGCCGGGGAGGCAGCATGACCCGCCCCAAAAGCAGCACCGCCCCGAAGCGGGAACTTCGAGGCGGCAAGGTGTTGCGCACTGTCTGGCGTCGAGTGTATCGCTTCGCCGAGCGCCTAGACGCCTGCCACGAGTGCGCCATCGTCGTGTTCATCGTCGCCTTGTGCCTGCTGTTCGTGCTGGGGGTGCACGCATGAACGCCGCCCTATTGCTTTCGCGGCTGGATAACGTGCGGCGCGCTGGCCCCGGCTGGCGGGCGAACTGTCCGAACCCGGCACACTCGAAGGCGCGCGGCTCGCTGTCTATCACCGAAGCGGACGACGGCCGCATCCTGCTGGCGTGTTTCGCCTGCCACGACACGCCGACCATTCTCGGAGCGCTGGGTTTGGAGCTGGCCGACCTGTTCCCCGAACGGATCAAGGACGCCAGTCCCGAAGGCCGGCGCACGACGCGTGAGGCGTTCAAGCGGTCGAGCTGGGCGGCGGCATTGCCGGTGCTGGCGCGAGAGGCATCCGTGGTGCTGCTGGCGATGCGTGACGTGCTGGCCGGCAAGGTGCTGCCAGCGGGTGACGTGGAGCGGCTGGCGCTGGCTGAGGAACGCATTGCACGGGCGCGCGAGGTGTTGGCATGACGGCCGAGACCTACATTCGCGACCTTGAGGCGAAGGAAGCCCGGGAGCTGGCGCTGTTGCAACGGATGCCGCGCCAGCCGCTGGCCACGGCGATCCGGCAGACGGTGCGTGCTGCTACCCCTGTGCAATCGACTGGGGACAGTGGGGACAGTGGGGACGCCGCATCACACAAGGGCTTGAGCCGTCCCCACGTTGAATCGGGAAGTGGGGACGCTGGGGACAGGCCCGTACCGCGTCCGCGCTTCGAGTTGCTGGAAGCGCCAGCCGATGGCCGGCAAGTGGGCGTCTACTGGCTGGACGTGGCACGCAACAAGGCCGGCGAAGTAACCGGGCAGGCCGCGCCGACGTGGATATGCTCACCGCTGCAAGTGGCCGCCATGACGCGCGACGCGCAAGGCAGCGCGTGGGGCCGCATGCTGGTGTTCTCCGACCGCGACGGCTTGCTGCACCGCTGGACGATGCCCATGCGCATGCTGGCGGGCAACGGCGAAGAGCTGCGCGGCGAACTGCTGGCCGAAGGACTGACCATCACATCATCCGGGCGTGACCGCGCGCGCCTGGTGAACTACATCGGGCAGGCTCGCCCCGACGTCACGGCGCGATGCGTGACGCGCACCGGCTGGCATGGCGATACGTTCGTGTTGCCCCGCGAAACCTTCGGCGACACCGACGCCGAACCCGTCCACTATCAGGCGGCGACACTGGACGGCGTGACGCTGGGGAAGGGCGGGACGCTGGCCGGATGGATCGGCGAGGTATCGACCCGATGCGCGGGCAATGCGCGGCTGGTGCTGGCCGTGTCGCTGGGCTTCGCTGGCCCGTGCCTGGATTTGTTGCGCATGGACGGCGGCGGCTTCCACCTGCGCGGCGGCAGTTCCACCGGCAAGACCACGGCCCTACGGGTGGCCGCTTCCCTGTTTGGTGCACCGGACTACGTGCGGACGTGGAGGCACACGGATAACGGGCTGGAAGGCGTGGCCGGCATGCACTCGGGCTTGTTGCTGGTGCTGGACGAAATCGGCGAGCTGGCCCCGAAGATCGCGGGGCAAACCGCGTACATGCTGGCGAACGGACAAGGCAAAGGCCGCGCAGCGCGTGACGGCTCGCCGCGTGCGCTGACTACATGGCGTCTGCTGTTCCTGTCGTCCGGTGAGGTGGCGCTGTCCGATCTGGTGACGCAAGCGGGCGGCAAGGTTTGCGCGGGGCAGGAAGTGCGCGTTATCGACCTGCCCGCCGATGCCGGCGCGGGGCATGGCCTGTTCGACGTGCTGCCCTATGACATGACGGCTGGCGCCTTTGCCGACTCGCTGGCGGCTGCCAGTGCCAAGCATCACGGCCACGCACTGCCGGCCTTCCTGAATGCCCTGGTTGCTGATCCTGCGAAGGCCCGCGATGCACTGGCGAAGCTGCGCGACACCATTGCCGCCGAGCTGGCCAGCGACCACGCGGACGGGCAAGTGCGGCGCGTCGCCCAGCGGTTCGCGCTGGTAGCGGCGGCGGGCGAACTGGCGACGGCTTACCGATTGACTGGCTGGCAGGTGGACGAAGCGAAGCGCGCAGCGGCCGCATGCTTCCGCGCATGGATGGAAGGGCGCGGCACGGCGGGCGCGAGTGAGCCGGCGGCGATGCTGGATCAAGTGCGCGCGTTTCTGTCGGCGCATGGAGAGTCGCGGTTTACGGCATGGCATGGCGAACCCGGCGACCGGGTGACGATCAATCGCGCGGGCTTTCGCAAGGATGGCCCCGACGGCCCTGCCTACTACGTGGAGAGCGAGGCGTTCAAGCGCGAGGTGTGCGCGGGTTTCGATGCGGGCGCAGTGGCAAAGGTGCTGGCTGGCGCGGGTGCGCTACAGGTGGGCGGCGATGGGCGGCTGACCTGCAAACCCCGGTTGCCGGATGGGCGATCCCCGCGCGTCTACGTCATCACGCCGGCTTTGTGGGGTGAAGCATGAGCGTCGCCGACATTCTGCGCGAGTGGGGCATTGTCCCCACTGTCCCCACGTTGTCCCCAAAGGTGGGGACGTCGCAAACCCTTGTGGCAAGCCATGTCCCCACTGTCCCCATTGTCCCCGCCGAAAAGCACAAGGCTAGAGCGCAACCGCTGATATCGCGCTCGGCAGCGCGCGGCGACCGTGACCGGATGCGCGCCGCCCTGCTGGCGTTGGCGGACGATTTGGAACTGGATCGCGCCATCATCCACCGACTTACCACGGCAGACCTGGCCGACTGCGCGGGCTTCCCTGCCGATGCCCTGCGCGCTTACCTGGTGGCGCTGGATGACACTGCGACACGGCAGGCGGGGAAGGTGGCTGTGGGCGACACGGCGGCGATCTATTGCGCGCGCTGTGGCCCGGTATTCATTCATCCTGACATTGCTGCCGTGCTGCCGGTAGTGAACGGGTGGCCGCGTGCGCTGGGGTGCCCCTGGTGTTTCGTGCGCAAGGCCGGCGGCACCATTCCGCGACCCGAAGAAGCCGACCATGATTGATGCCCTGCTGAGCGGCAGACTTGCCGCCGACCCGAAGGAAGGCGCCGCCAGCAACGCCACCGACGCCGCCGTGCCGGGCGTGGTGCTCACCCGCGCCGCCGGCGACCAACATCGCTACCACGCGGCGGATCGGCAAGCCTACAGTGGCGTGCGCGCGCAGTACGACGACCAGGCCAAGGCCACCACCGAAACCGTGCTCGTGGGCACCGACGACGGCCACGGCCTCAAGACCCTGCGCACCACGTACAGCAACCGCGCCAACGCCCTGCGCGCAGCGAATACCAGCGCCTGCAGCGCGGCACCGTGAGCTTCGACCTCACCCTCGCCCGCGGCCGCGCGGATCTGTACCCCGGCCGCCCGGTCACGCTACGCGGCTGGAAACCGGAGATCGACGCCACCCCGTGGACCACCGTGCGCGCCGAGCACAGCCTGAGCGACAGCGGCTTCACGACGCGGATCAGCCTTGAGTGGCGCAGCCCGAACAGCGCGCCGGAGAGCGACGCAAGCTGACAGGCCGTCTGGCCTCAGCCCATGATGCGGGTAATGAACACCTTGTAGTTTGGATCGAAGAGCGACGGAACATGCAGCTCAGGCATGCGAAGGTTCTGAGCAATCTGCAAGTCGGTGATCTTCTTGGCATCACGAAGTCTATGAAACTCTTGGCGCTGAGCTTCTGGGCACATGATGCCCATAGCACGCCAGAACGCGATGACTTCCGACTCACCAGCGAGTGAGCGGTTAAGTAGGGGGCCGATCATTTCGGTAATGAGCGATTCGAACTCTTCGGCTGTGCCCAGCTTCTGCAACTCGTCATCGAAGAGATGCATCATCTCCTTGATGCAGACGAATCGTTCCCAACAGTAGTTCAGGGAACGCGAGACCACGATCGTTGGCGCAGCGGCGGTCAAATTCGGGAGGCCGGCGATACCCTCACCGGGGCGCACGAAGAAACCCAAGAGCTTTTCGGTGCTTATGCCGGTCTTGTAGACCTTGAGATTATCGACACCGCAAAGCTCTTTGAGCTTGGGATACAGCCGCTTGCGACTGACAGGAATTGGCAACTGTTGACAGTAGGCGTGAAGCGCGGCGTAACTCATCCTTGAGGAAACTCCAACAATTAAACGAGCGCGACTTCGTCGAAATCGCCACCGGAGATCTGCTCGATAGCATTGCTGATCTCGCCCGCAATCTCTTCCGGCGTCGAATCGCGACTGAAACCGGGGTACATCTTGAAATTGGTCGCACCAAGGCTGTCGAAGAGCAGCTCTTGGGCTTTCTTCATATTGGTGGCCATGACATCTCTCCTAAGGTACCTACACAAACGCCGCCCATGTGGGCGGCTAATCAGGGTAGCAGAGATATGGCAGCTTTACAACTTCACAATACCCAACTGACCAAACCACCCCCTGACGCACATACAGATTGACACGCAGTTATTTTGGTGGCAATAGGAAAAACGTCGCAGTTTGCTTGCCATACATTAAAACAGTTGGCAAGGCGCATAGTCTCCACTCGCCGTGAGACGGAGCTGCACAATTTTGTGACGTCGTCGTTAAAACGGCTGCCCGGAACGTCGGTTCCCCCTGACTCCATGCCGGCTGCTGCCAGGCAAATCGGTCGGTTCGTGGCCAGGACGTTCCGGGCAGGCTCACGATCACATATTCCGCGTGGTGCCGCTGTAGGTGCGCGCCGCGTGGCGGTGACGCTGGCCGGCGAGCTGACCCCGAAGGTCTGGACGGACAAGGACGGCAACGCCCGGCCATCGGCGGACATGAAGGCGCACGCCGTGCTGACCCCGTACCACGTCCAGCGCAGACGACAGATGATGGCCGGCGAAGGGAGCTAGGCGGGTGCCCATTTCCGCCAGCATCGCGCACGCGCGCGAGGCATGCCGGTTTCTGCGGCCCCAAAGGCGAGCCTGAGAACAGGCCGAATCAGGCAGTCACCGCGATGTGCTGGGGGCATCTTTGGGGGCATCTTGCCGTCCGCCATTTCTGAAAACGTTGCGGGGCATGGCTTGCGGGCGATCATTCAATAGACGGACGAACCAGTTTTCAGAGCGTCCTGACGGGCGCTCTTTTTTTGTTCCTGGCCTTCAATCGTCGTCGCGGGTGATGGCCCACACCGACAACATTGCACTGCGCAGCTGTTGCGGTGAAACCGGCTTGTACAGCAGCGGAATCTTCGCGGCGATGATCTCGCGCAGGCGCTCGACGCGGGTTTCGCCAGTGACCAGCAGGCGCGCGAACGGCGTGTTGCCATCGCGCAGGTAGTGCTGGTCGAGTGCGGCGAAGACGTCGAGGCCGCGTTCGCCGCCGCGCAGGTGCAGGTCGGAGATCACGATGTCGGGTGGCCCGGGCCAGTTCTCGATGGCCTCCAGCGCCTGCAGCCGATCCTCGGCCACTTCCACGTCGCAGCCCCAACTGCGCAGGAGGAAACGGATGCCGGAAAGGATGGCCGGGTCGTCATCCACGACCAGCACGCGTTTGCCGGCCAGGTCGGCGAATACTTCGTCGTCGGGTACGGGCGGTTCCGGGCGTGCGGTGGCGATCGGCAGCTGGAAGTGGAACACGCTGCCGCGGCCGAGCCGGGATTTCACCCGGACCTCGGTATCGAGCAGCTCCGCCAGCCGCTGCACGGTGGCCAGACCCAGGCCCAGACCCGAGTGCGAATCATCATGAAGCCCTGCGTCGGGACGGTCGTCGATGCGATAGAACTCGTCGAACACGCTGGGCAGGTGCTGCGGCGCGATGCCGCTGCCGGTATCCCATACTTCGATGCGTATCCGTCCGTTGCCGGCGCGCCGGGTGCCGATCAGCGCACCGCCGTGGCGGGTGAAGCGCAGGGCATTGCTGACCAGGTTGTTGAGGATGCGGGTCAGCATGGTGCGGTCGCTGCGCACCCACAGTCGGGTAGGGTGGATCGTCAGCTGCAGCCCGCGCTGCTCCGCGACCATGTCGAAGTTGCGGCTGACCTCGGCGAGGACAGCATCGAGCGGGAACTCGCTGATCTCGACCTGCACCGCGCCGGTTTCCAGCCGCGACAGGTCGAGCAGTTCACTGAACAGGTGGTCGAGCGACTGCACGCATTCCTGGATGTGGGCGATCCGGTCCAGCCGCTGCGGGTCGTGTTCGTCCACGGCCAGTGCGGAGGAGAACAGGGTCAGCGCATACAGCGGCTGGCGCAGGTCGTGCGAGGCAGCCGCCAGGAAACGCGACCTGGCCAGGCTGGCCGCTTCCAGCGCTGCATTCTTGCGGGCCAGTTCCTGCGTGGCTTGTTCGATCTGCTGCTCCATGCCGCGCTGCACGTCGTGCAGCGCCGCCGCCGCATGGTTGAAACCCTGCTGCAGCTCACCGATCTCGGTGCGGTCGGTCACCGCCACCGCCACCTGGCGATAGCCCTGGCCAAGCTGGCGCACGGCACCGGCCAGGTGGCGCAACGGCGCACTGATCCAGCTCGCCGCCTGCCAGCCGATCACGCTGGCGACGAGCACGCTCAACAGCAGGACGGCCAGGGCGTAGCGCAGGCTCGCGTGCTGGGCGGCGATCGCGTCGCGCAGGCTTACGTCCAGCAGCACCGAACCCAGCACAGTATTTCCGGACTGGTCGCGATCGAACACGTCGCGCACCACGGTCAGGGTCTCCTGTGGGTCACGGCTGTCGTCGGGCTCGTGATGATCGGCCAGGATCTGGCCGGCGGTGGTGCGGATCTGCACTCGCGTCACGTGCGGCAGGTCGCCGATCGAGTCGGCGATCCGCACCAGCTCGCGCAGCTGCATAGCGCGCAGTGGCTGCAGGCTGATCGAGGCCGCCTGCGTGGCGATCGTCTCGGCATTGCTGCGCGCCATCTGGCGTAGATTGAACAGTTGGCGCTGCGTCAGGAAGGTCACCAGCAGTGCGGCGGTGATCAGGGCAGGTACCAGCGCCACAAAGGCCAGCCGCTGCATCAGCGACGTGCGCTGCCACAGGCGTGCGAGCCAGGAGTTGGTCGCCATGTCCATCCGCCCCTACCTCCCCCTGAATTACCCCACGTCAGCGCGCCGGGCCAGTCCGACCCTGGCCCGCGCATCCGGATGATCTGGACCTGACGCAACACTAGCGCGAAATGGGCAGATTGACAGCTGCACCGGGACGATCCGTCCGCCGACCCTTGGGAAGCAGACACTGGCGACGACACCTCGCGGCGCATGGTCGGCGGGGCCTGTATTCGTCGCGATTTCGAATAGGGTGGCGCCGTTGCGCCGGAGGCGGGGAGCAACGGCCATCACGAGCGATCCGCCTCGCCCGAGGCCGTGGCGCAGGCGCGACTGGATGGTCGCGCCTGCTGCCGAGCCCCGCGGCTATTTCAGGCCTTCGGTGAACCAGTAGGTGCGCTTGCGCTTGCCGGTGTTGGGCGGAGTGACTTTGTTCGCGCCCAGCGCCGAGGTGTTGTTGCCGCCTACCGCGGATCCGGTCTGGTTGCCGCCACCGATCAGGACTGGGGTGTACACGCCGCTGCCGGGAGTGATTTCGACCAGGCCGAATACCGGCGAGGGTGGCAGGCCGCCACCGTCGAAGGTGATGTAACCGTTGCTGTTCAGGCCCGCACCGGTCAGGAAGTTGATCGCGTATCCGCGTGCGATACCCAGGTTCGGATAGCACATGTCGGGGTTCTTTTTGGGATCAAACGGTGTGTTGGTGCCGAAGTAGGTATAGCCCGCGACCGTCAAGGGCGCATTCACGGCCTTTTCGCCATCACCGGGTTGGCCCAGGGTGACATAGAAGCCCGACGTGGTGCTGGTGGAGGAATACGGCGCTGTCGTTCCTGCGGCGGCACCGGTTTCGTCTGTCAGCACAGACTCGGTAATCGGGGTCCAGCCGGTGGCCACGCTGGTGCCGGTGTTGGTGTCCTTCAGCATGTAGAAACGGTTGATCACAGTGGACGACGCATTCGCCAGCAGCGGATGTTCACGATCGCCGCTGGCGGCCACGACCGCGTCGAAACTGGCGGTCGGGGTAACGTCAGGCGGATAGAAGAACTTGCGGGCAGTGGTGCTGGTGCCGCCGCTGAGGCTGGCGATCTTGGTCACCGCCCACTTGGTTGGATCGGTGTCATTGATGTCGGCACGCCAGATATTGCCACCCAGATCGCCGGTATAAATGCGATCGGTATAACCATCGCCGTCGCGATCCAGCAAGGTGATGTCGGCAGGGATCGCATAGGTCATGCCGGCGACCGTGCTGCAGGCGCCGGTTACGCCAGCGCAGGATGGCGCGGCCATCCACACCTTGGCACCGGTGAAAGCGTCCAGCACCACGATCGCGCGTCCCATGGTATCGGCAACGGCTACCGGGTCGGTGTCCTCGGCAGTGTCATAGCCACCGCCCATGATGACCACGGGAATGGGATTGCCGCTGACATCCTTGTACCCCTTGACCAAGGCCAGCTTGGGCTGTGACCAGGTCTGGCCGAGTTCAGCAATGTCGGCGTTCGTCTTGCTCCACATGAATACCGGTGGCTTGGTCGGGTCGCTGACGTCGAACGCATAGATCAGGCGGCCGCCACGACGCGCCGTGAGGTAGAGGTAGGTCTTCGGGCTGGCGGCGACACGCAGGTCCTGGTACACCGTGGTGGTACCGTCGAAGAAGTAGTCCTTGCCGCTGCTGGTGGCGGGGTAATCCAGCGTGAGCCCCGGAGTGTTGTTGCGCAGACGCTGGAATTTGCCGAAAAAGTCCGGGGCGATGAACGACCATAGCTCGCCGCCGGGGCGCACCAGGCGTCCGGTGGTTGCCGGGGCTATTGGGGACATGGTGATGACGCCAGGGGCCGTCGCATCCTTGTTGCCGTTGACGGCACGGAAGACGCCGTCGTTGGAGCCGTAGAACACCACGATGCCGATGGAGCCGCCGTAGTTGACGACTGCCGGTCGCGAGTGCAGCACGTCGCCGTGGATGGACGGACGCACGGTGACCGGGGTACCGGGCCCTTTCTGGGTCTCGGCGCCGGTGCCGGTGTTGTTGTCCGTACCGCGGACCCAGTTGATCAGGGTCGTCGTATCGGCGGTCGTCGTAGTACCGAAAGCGGTGCTGCTGCCCAGTGTGGTGGCATCGAATGTGGGCAGCGTACCTGTGGTGGGACAGCCGCCCACCGTGGTGCAGGTATAGATCACGCGGCTCGTCTGATCAGTGAGATAGTCCGCGCGGGTCATCTCGGCGACGCCGCCCTTGTCGACGATCTGGCCGTCGGGGGCGTCGAATGCCCCACCGGCACCGGTCGCATTGTTGATCCAGAAGCCGTTGGGTGGCCAGTTGGTGACGAGGGTGCTGGTATAGCCACTAGAGTTGATGGTGAACGGGCCGTTGCGCGTACCGGTGCCGGTACCGGTGCCGGTGGTAGTGGGGGTGCCAGTGGTGGTGCCGGTCTGCCGGTCCGCCGTCCAGAAGCTGAGCGCGTAGGGGGTAATGAAGCCGGTGCCGCTGTTGGTAATCGCCGGCTGGTTCAGCGAGTCTTCAAGCTGAACGTTGTTGTTCGAGTCGAAGCCAAGCTGGTACTGCTTGAGGTTGCCTGCCCAGCGCGGGGCGGCGGTGGCATCCGGGCGGAACATGCCGACATACACCTGGTTCAGCGAGGTGCCTTGGGCGTTCACGCTGACCGGCAGGCTCACCGAAGCGAACACGCTGTTGGTCGCTTGTACTTCAGTCAAGATCGTGGTTAGCGCTTTGATCAGGCCAGCCACATCACCCCCACTTACATAGAAATATTTACCGCCACCGTTCCCGGCCATGCTTTTGATCAGATTGATGTGATCGATGCATTTCTGATCCGCCTTTTTATTGCCCGATGGTTGATCGCAGCCATCTGAAACGGCGATGGTGTAGGTAATGATGTTCTGGTTGTTATGCGCGACCGAGGAAGAGATGCCGGAAAGATCGGCGTTGTACATGAAGCGCGTCCACTCATCGCCCCAATTTTGCTGGTCGCCCGGGGGATTCAACGGGATGATCGGTGGGGTGGTTCCACCATTGGCTATCGTCAGAGATGATTGTGCGAGCGAGGCACTGCTTGGTGTTTTGGGTGCATTGCTGCCGGTCACATTGGCCAGATAGATGATGAAGAGCTTTTGGCACTTGTCCGAGATTGACTTGCTGTACCTGGTTAGGGACAAGCCCGTGCTGGCGGTGTAGTAGGCCCAGGCTTCCTCCATGGATTCATCCAGGTTGTTGGAGTTGGTGTAAACAGCAGCCGTGCCGGGGCCGATTCCCGTCGCCCCTCCGGGGGTTCCCATGATCCAGTTCTGAAAAGTGGCTGCGCCAGCGGTGTCCAGCAGGGGAAGGGGGCCGGGTGCGGTTGGCGTGGGGCTCGGATAGTAGAACAGTCCGCCATTGGCCGGATTGAACATCATCAAGCCCATGTTGACCTGGCCGTTCAACGGGCTGGTCGACGAGCCAATCGAGCCGATCAGGTTGTACAGCGCGCATTGTTCGAAGTCGTGCGCTTTGGGATTGGTGGCTATCCAGGAAGGACAGTTGCTGCCGGGGGCTATCGTGGTGGCCGAGTTGCCATTCGCGGCGTTGTCCATGACAAGCAGGACATTCGGTTTGCCGCCGCCGGTCGGCGTACCGGTATATAGGGAGATATCCTCGCCGCTGGCCATGCCCGGCAGCATCAGGGCTGCGGCGATCAGAACGAAGCTACGCAGCCTGTGGTTCGAGACGATGCGCGCGTGTGGCATGACGGTTCCTCCGCGGGAAGCGGATACAAGAGGTTAGTAAGGGCAATTCGTACCGATCGGCACCTGCACGGAGGCGCCTTGATGCACGGTGACCGCGACGGCGGTGTTGTTCGGATCGGTGACGCTGGACTGGATGTCCCACTGCGTCGCGGAGCACATCGAGGGTGCCGCTGGCGGTGGGGATACCGAGGAGGCCGGACCGGGCAGGATGAGGTTGCCGTTGGGGTTGTTTGGCACCTTGCACACGTCGCCCACTGGCAGGGACGCGTTCGGGATCACCTTGCTGTCGAGGCAGGCGGGAGGCGCGACCTGGGCGGTGAAATCCGTGGTGCCGTCGCCGTTGACGTCGACCGCCACGGGGGTAATAGTGGTGATTGGCAGCCGGATGAACGGCTGACTTATCACCTGCTCGATACCCTGCTGCGCCACGGTACCGGCTTCCAGCCGGTACTGCTGGTTGGCCGCCACCTTGGTGTTGATCATGCTCGAACTGACCATGGAAATGGCGAACAGCATGAAGATGATCAGGAAGATCAGCGTCATCACCAAGGTGAAGCCGCGCTGCGAGGCGTGGGCTGAAGGAGTCTTCATCACTACTGGTTCTCCCTCAGGCCGCCCGTGTTCCAGATGCGCGCGACGGTACCGTAGACGTGCCGCTTGTAGTGGTCGCCATACGGGCCGTTCACCGCGGCGCGACCCAGGTCGTAGGTGCGGGTGTCAGTCCAACTGGCGGTGTTGTCGAGATTGCGCGAAAGCAGGTTGATGCGCACGGCGGTGACGTTGGCCCAGTTGGCGGTGGCCGACGCAGTCCATGCATAAGTGGCGGCCGCCGCCGCCGCCGTGCAGGCCGCGGGGACGGCGCTGATGTCGGATGGGTTGTCGACGTAGCAGTCCGGCGAACCGTTGTTGTCGAGGTCCATGCCGTAGGTGTAGTGGACGTCCTCTATACCGGCGACCAGCGAGGAGACCCGGATCGCGCCATTCGCGAACTCGGCCATCTTCAGCGTCGGTGTGGTATCGGCGCCGCTGCACACATCGCAGGTGGCCACATAGTAGGTGCGCTCGACGTACTGGCGCAGCTCGGCTGTCGTGCCGGTGGTACTGCAGGCGTTGCCGGCAATGGGTGCCTTGGTGTGTAGCGTGAAGGCGCTGGCGCTCTTGCTATAGACCATCGACACGCTGTCGGTTTCGCAACTGGATCGCTGCAGGTAGTAATTGGTACCGTCAGGCGTGGCGGTGGTGCTGCCGGCGACGTAGCTGACCGTGAGGACTTCCGCGCCGGTCTTCATGTTCGGAAGGGTTGTCGCCAGGCACGAGGGAACGGTGGCGGCCAGTGCAGGCCCGTAGACCGGGAGCGGTACCGTGAGTGGACTGGTGCTGAAACCCATTGACGCCGGCGCCGTGGCGCAGGGATCCGGCAGCGCGTAGCTGGCCGTGGTGACCGGCAGGCTGGAGCGGCCGTAGAAGCCGGCCATCTCGATATCGCGCATGATGGACTGCAGGGCATAGCGGCCGTTCTCGACCTGCTCGGAAGTCTTGTTGAACTCCGCGCGTGCCTTGCTGGTGGAAACGTACAGCGAACTGAGTCCGGCCAGCAGCGCCAGGCCGATGGCGACGGCGATCATCAGCTCGATCAAGGACATGCCCGCCTGATGGCGGGCATGTGACATGGGCTGGACGTGGGCGCGAGGGGTCATCATGTCGTCGTGAGGTTGGCGATCTGGATTTCGACGCTGATCACGCGCCGCAGGTTGGTGCCGGGGATCGAGGCTTGCCCGCACGTCAGGACGGGCGTGGAGGTGGGCATCAGGCCCTGCCATGCGACACTGACGCGATAGATCTGGTTGGCGGCGTCGACTTGGGTGATACAGCCCACGGCCCCGATCATGGCGCCGACCTTGGAGCTGCCGGAAACCTCGCTGGAACCGAGCAGGGCACTTTTCCATGCGGCGAGATCGGCGTTGGCGGTGGCAGCCTGGTTGACCGTGGGCGTCGGTGCGCCCGTGGCGCAGACAGGCAGGGGGGCGCTGGTCGTACTGACGCCGGTGGCGCCATTGGAGTAGCACGCGGCGACCTGCCGGTTGGCGTTGATGCGCGAGACCATATCCTGCACCAGGGTCAACGCCTGCACTCGCTGGTACGACTCCATCTCGCTGCGCGTGGATTTCGCCATCAGGGTGACGGTGCCGAGCAGGGCGATGGCTGCGATGACCAGCGACACCAGCGCCTCGATCAGCATCATGCCGGTCTGGTTTTTCATGTGCAGGTGACCTTGGTGGACTCGACGCGGCCGGTAGAGCCTACCGTGACGGTGAGGCAGAGCGGCTGCGAGCCGGTCTTGTTGAGGGGCTTGATCGTGAACGTGGAACCCGTGCTGGTCATCCGGCCATTGCCGTCGAAGCTGAAACTCCCGCTGGATGGCGTGATGACGATGTTGTTGAGGGCAGGCTGCTTGCGGATGGTCGCGGCGGGGGTGGTCTGGCTGACTACCCAGCCCCGGCTCCAGTCGGTCGCACTGTTGGCCGTCACGTCGACCGTGGTGTTGCGCTTGATCGCTTCGCTGCGCGCCAGCGCCACCGTGGAGTTGATGTCCATCGAGGCGTTCTTGACGCTTTGCGACTGCAGGAACGGCCGCATCGAGGGGATGGCGATCATCAGCAGCACGGCGAAGATGGCCAGGGTGACCAGCATCTCGATCAGTGTGAAGCCGCGGCTACGTGATGTGCGCATGGCTCATTTCCAGCAGTTCGTGGCGCCGGTACTGGTCGTTTTGTTGCCGTCGTCGTTGAGGATTAGCGTGGCGCAGCCCGTGTCGCGGACCTGGCTGTTTATCGGCGTCGCCGTGATGGTGTAACCCGGTGGCGTGCCGCCCGAAACGGAGCCCGTCTTGGCCAAATCGACTTGGTAGTTGGGGGCCACCGTGTTCGGCACGCTGTAGCCGAGCGTGCTCAGGTTGCCGGCGAACTGCCGGCTGTCGACCATGTAGCGCTCCTGCGCGCCGGCGACTTCCTGCATGAAGCTCTCGGCTGCGGAGCGGTTGGAGCGCAAGGTGTACTGGTAATAGCTGGGCACGGCGATGGCGGCGAGGATGGCGATGACCGCCACCGTGATCATCAGTTCGATCAGGGTGAAACCGCGCGCGCGCGTTTCGACCTGCGTCTGCCGCAAGCGCGTGTGCGCCGGTGACATGGACCGCCGATCGGAGTGGATCGAAACTGGCATATTCCCCCCCTAGGGTTGCCGGTATTATTTCAGTTGACCGACAAGCTTATCCGTGTGCTGCGTCACGGGCTAACGCCATGCCTAGCGGGGAATATGAGATGTTCCCGAATCAAAGTCAATTTACGGATTTGGGGCGTTTGGCGGTGCCGTTGAACCTTGGGCAGGATCTTTCGACCTGGCCTGGGAAGCGGTTCATCCGGGCCCCCGGCGCACCCCGTTCGAAACGGACAGAAGCCTGATCCGGTTGATGGCGTCCCTGGGGGCGCTGATCGCTCCAAGCCGAGGCCAGATCCCGGCGTTCAGTCGACATGCCTGCTCCCCTGGCGGTGGCGCCGGGTGATGCGTTCGAGCAGCAGCGGCAGCAGGGCGAGCAGGGCGATCGCGCCCAGTGGCAGCAACACTTCGCGGTGCATGAACAGGGCGATGCCGAAGCTGTCGCTTTGGCTCATGGCCATGGCGTCGCCGAGTCCTGCGCCGATCGAGGTTTCGAAGATCAGCGAAACGGTGCCGCCGAGCCAGCTGGCGCCGAGGAACAACCACAGCGGGCAGCGCAGCCACGCCAGCGCCACGGTCACCGCGCCGAACGGCACGACCGGCACGAAACGCAGGAACAGGGTGTAGCTCACCGGGTGCCGCTCGAAGCCGTGGTGCAGTCGCGCCACGAAGGCTGGCGGCTGGCGGCTGCCGGGGCCGAACGCGTAGCGGCTGGCCAGGTACAGGATCAGCGAGCCGAGGGTGAGCCCGACCGACGAGCACAGCGTGGCGTCGACCACGCCGAACGCGAAGCCGCCGGCCAGGATCACCACGATAGTGCCGGGGATCCCGGTGGCCACGGTCAGCGTCAGCAGCCCGATGAAGGCCAGCCGGGTCAGCCACGGGTGCCCGGCGATCTGCGCGTGCAACTCGGCCTGGTGCGCGACCAGCTGGTGCGGGCCCAACTGGTCCAGCGAGCCGGAGGCGAACAGCACGATGCCTGCCAGCACCAGCAGGACCAGCGGCAGCGCGGCACGCCAGCGGCTCAATACGGTGTGCCGGTGGCGCCGTAGGCGGCCAGTACCTCGCGGGCCTGGTCGCGCAGGATGTCGCGACGCACGACGATGTTGCGGCGGGTCAGCTCGCCGACCCAGTCGGCCGGCAATGGGCCTTCGTCGAACTCGGTGAGTTCCTCGACGTCTTCGGAGCGCGCACCGATCAGCAGTTCGTCGATGCCTGCCCACACGGTAGCGCCATAGCACTGGCAGCACGGCTGCGAACTGGTGGCCAGCACGTAGTGGCCGCCATCCTCGTTCAGCCGGTGTCGGCTGAGCCGCTGCTGCGCGATCATGATCACCATCATCTCGGCGTGCGCGACCGAGCAGCTTTGCGGCACCACGCGGTTGACGCCGACGGCAACCAGCCGGCCGCTGTGGCTGTTGAACACGGCCGCGCCGAAAGGGCCGCCACCGCCGCGATCCACATTCTGCCGCGACAGCTCGATCGCGAGGCCCACGCGCTCCTCGTCGCTCTGGTAACGCCGGTTGGTATCGGCAACGTCACCGATCCACGGCGGCAAGGTGAGATGGATTTGCAGCGGCAGCATGCCTTCGCTCCGTTTACTGGCCGGTCGGCCTGGCCCAGACGTCGCGCAAGGTCACCGTGCGGTTGAACACCGGCGCGTCGGCGCGGTGGTCGACGCGGTCGGCCACGAAGTAGCCGAGCCGTTCGAACTGGAAGCGCTGTTCCGGCTCGACGTGGGCGGCGGCCGGTTCCAGCCACGCCTGCACCACGCGCTTGGCCTCGGCGTTGACGTGGTCGAGCCAGCTCTTGCCGTCCTCCTCGCTGTCCGGCGCGGGCACGCTGAACAGGCGGTCGTACAGGCGCACCTCGGTGGCCACCGCATGCTTCGCGCTGACCCAGTGGATCGTGCCCTTCACCTTGCGGTCGGCGCCGGGCAGGCCGTGGCGGGTTTCCGGATCGAGCGTGCAGTGCAGCTCGACCACATGGCCGTCGGCGTCCTTGATGATCTGCTCGCACTTCACGATGCCGACGCCGCGCAGGCGCACTTCGCCCTCCGGCTTCAGCCGGTGGAAACCCTTTGGCGGCACTTCGGCGAAATCGTCGCGCTCGATCCACACCTCGCGCGCGAACGGCACTTCGCGCGTGCCGAAGCTCTCGTCCTTGGGATGGTTCGGGAAGGCCAGCGTTTCCTCGTGGCCCTCCGGCAGGTTGGTGATCACCAGCTTCAGCGGGTCGAGCACGGCCATGCGGCGCGCCGCGGTGGCGTCCAGATCCTCGCGGATGCAGTTCTCCAGGATCGCGTAGTCGATCACGCTGTTCTGCTTGCTCACGCCCACGCGCTCGATCAGCAGGCGCAGCCCGGCCGGGGTGAAGCCGCGCCGGCGCAGGCCACGCAGCGTGTTCATGCGCGGGTCGTCCCAGCCGTCCACGAAGTTCTCGTTGACCAGCTGCGCCAGCTTGCGCTTGCTGGTGATGCAGTAGCTCAGGTTGAGCCGCGAGAACTCGATCTGGCGCGGCTTGGCCGGCACCGTCGGCAGGCCGGCGTCGAGCAGCGGCTGCCACAGCTCGGGGTGGTTCGGCAGGTCGACCTGGTCGACGAACCAGTCGTACAGCGGCCGGTGGTCCTCGAACTCCAGCGTGCACAGCGAATGCGTGATGCCCTCCAGCGCGTCGGACAGGCAGTGTGCGTAGTCGTACATCGGGTAGATCGGCCACGCGTCGCCGGTGTTCTGGTGAGCGATCTTGCGCACCCGGTAGATCGCCGGGTCGCGCATGTTGATGTTGCCCGCGGCCATGTCGATCTTCGCGCGCAGCGTCTTGCTGCCGTCGACGAACTCGCCGGCGCGCATGCGGTGGAACAGGTCCAGGTTCTCCTCGACGGAACGCTCGCGCCAGGGCGAATGGCGGCCCGGCTCGGTCAGCGTGCCGCGGTACTGGCGCATTTCCTCGGCGCTGAGGTCGTCGACGTAGGCCACGCCGTCCTCGATCAGTTTGCAGGCACTGCGGTAGAACACCTCGAAGTAGTCCGAGGCGTGGCGCAGTTCATGCCATTCGAAGCCGAGCCAGCGCACGTCGTCCTTGATGCCCTGGACGAACTCGGGGTCTTCCTTGCCTGGGTTGGTGTCGTCCAGGCGCAAGTTGCACCAGCCGTTGAACTCCTTCGCGATGCCGAAGCTCAGGCAGATCGCCTTGGCGTGGCCGATGTGCAGGTAGCCGTTCGGCTCCGGCGGGAAGCGGGTGTGGATCGCGCTGTGCCTGCCCGCGGCGAGGTCGTCGCGAACGATCTGCCGGATGAAATCCTGCAGCGGAGCCGCCTGATGCACGGCGGCCGTCGGGCTGGCGGGTGCAGTGGCGGGATTCTCGTTCGACATCGGGTTGGACTCGCAGGTGGTAGCGGAAACGTCCAAGTTTACCCTGTCGCCGCCACCGGGCGCAGGACGGCCGTGCCCGGGCGGGCAGCTTGCCCCGCGTCGCCGTGCGGGTTAGCGTGCAGGCATGCACACCGTCTACCGCGCCGAAAACCTGTTCGATGCCCATCTGGTCAAGGATGCGCTGGAGGCCGACGGCATCCCGGCGTTCATTGCCGGCGAGTACCTCACCGGCGCGGTGGGCCAGCTGCCGGCGATGGATTACATCGCGGTGATGGTGCCCGAATCGAGCCTGGCCGCCGCCAACAGCATCGTGGGCGAGGTCGAGGCCCGGCTCAACGAGGCGCGGCAGGCGATCGTGGACGATGACCTGCCGGACGACCCGCTGACCATGCCCTGCTGAGTCGCATGGCCGGCGCGCATTCCCGAGGAAACCCCATGCAAGACCTCGCCGCACTGATCCGCGCCGTGCCCGATTTTCCCCGACCCGGCGTGATGTTCCGCGACGTCACCCCGCTGCTCGTCAACGCCGGCAGCTTCGCCCGCTGCATCGACGCGCTGGCCGAACCGTGGCAGGGCAGCGGCGTGCAGGCGGTGTGCGGCATCGAGGCGCGCGGTTTCATCTTCGGCGCCGCGCTGGCGCAGAAGCTGCACGCCGGCTTCGTGCCGCTGCGCAAGCCGGGCAAGCTGCCGCCGCCGGTGGCGACGGTGGACTACCAGCTGGAATACGGCAGCGACCAGCTGCAGGTGCAGCGCGATGCGTTCAGGCCCGGCGAGCGCGTGCTGCTGGCCGACGACGTACTGGCCACCGGCGGCACCCTGGCGGCGGCCGCGGCGTTGGTCAGCGAGCTGGGAGCCGAACTGCTCGGCGCCAGCGTGGTGATCGAGCTGCCCGTGCTGCGGGGGCGTAGCCGCTGGCATGCCGGCCGGCCGCTGCACAGCCTGCTGCGTTACTGAGGGTTCTGCCCATCGGGCGCGTCGCGCGATGGGCCGTTCAGGGCGCGGCCATGCCAACACTCTCCACATAGATCAGCTCGCATGCGCCCGCGCCGGTGTCGTCGCGGGTCAGCGAGGTGTTCCAGTGCCAGCCATCGGCGCGGCTGGCGTCGACCAGGAAGCCTTCGATGTGCACGACCTGGCCGGGGCGGATCTGTTCGAGCTGGCGCTTCACGTCCGCGTCGGCGGGGATCATGTGCATGTTCGCGCTGGAGGTTTCGATCTCGCGGCGCGGGATCGGGAAGGCGTCGACGTGCCAGTAGTAGAAGCGACCGGATTGGGTGATGTCGATTTTTGCCAGTACGCCGCTGTCGGACATGCGGCCCCAGCCGAGGGCGAGGTCCAGCGGCACCAGGTCGGCGTCGGCACCCCATGAATAGTCCTTGCGCGACAGCACGCGGGCGGTGATGTCGAAGTGCGCGCGGGTGATCAGGGTGGTGTCGCCGCGCTGCAGCTGCGCGCCGCGGTCGAGGTCGACCTGCACCGGCACCTCGGCGGCGAGCACGCCCGGCCCGGGTTGCAGCGGGCGACGATGCCAGTGCGACAGCGCGCCCAGCAGCACCAGCAGCAGAACGGCCGCCAGCAGGAGTTTGCGCATGCTCAGGCGAAGTCCGCCGCCAGGGCATGCCGTTGTTCGGGCGTGAGGGTGGCCTCGACCGGCATCGCCGCCAGGGTCGAGGTCAGGGTGACTGCAGCGCCGGCGCGCCAGTCCGCGATCATCGCGGGGCCGAGTTCGAAACGCAGGAAGTGCACCGCGGCGGTCTTCTCGTCGTTGCTGCGCTCCATGTCCTCGTCGGCGATGGCCGTGACCGCGGCGTGGCCGTGCACGCTCAGCGCGATCGCATGCTCGATATGGCGCAGGCGCACCAGCTCGCGCTTGCGCTGTTCGACATCGGCATATTCGATGAGCATCGTGGCCTTGAGGTTGCTGCCGTCGGGAACCAGCGGATTGTAGGCATCCAGCTCGTCCTGGATGCCATCGGCCTCGAAGATGCGCTCGATGCGCAGCATTTCCTGCACCTGGTACTGGATGCTCAGGCGGTCCTCGAAGATCAGCGTGAGGTGCTCGCCGAGGTGCACCATGCGCTGCTTCTTGTGCGCCATCACGCGGGCGCGGAAGTCGCCGCGCTGCTGCGCGTAGGTTTCCAGGCTGAGCAAGTCGGTGCGGGTGAGTTTGTCCATGCTCAGATGCCGTAGGCCTTGCGCAACAGGCTCAGCGGATGTTCCGCCGCCGGCTTGTCGTCGAGGCCGTGGGCGATGTGGCCGCCGGCCATCGGGCAGTCGCTGGTGAAGTGGTCGGGCTCGGCCTGGCTCACCCGGTTCTCCACCGGCTTGGCCAGCTTGCGCGAGAGCGCATAGGTCTTGTGCTTGACGCCGTAGGTGCCGTCGTGGCCGGAGCAGCGCTCGATGGTGGTGATCTCCGTATCCGGCACCAGTTGCAGGATGTCGCGGGTCTTCGGGCCGATCTTCTGCACGCGCTGGTGGCACGGCACCTGCCAGGCAACCTTGCCCAGCGACTGCCTGAAGTCGGTCTGCAGCAGGCCGGCCTTGTGCCGTTCGGCCAGGTATTCGAACGGATCGAAGAAGCGGTCGCGCACCAGCGCGACGTCGGCATCGTCGGGGAACATCAGCGGCAGTTCCTGCTTGAACATCAGCACGCAGGACGGGATGGCCGCGGTGAAGTCCCAGCCTTCACGCGCCATCTTCGCCAGCACCGGGATGTTGCGCTCCTTGTACTTCTTCACCGTCTGCAGGTCGCCCAGTTCCAGCTTGGGCATGCCGCAGCAGCTTTCCTGTTCGACCAGCTTGGTCGGGATCGCGTTGTGCTTCAGCACCGCGGCGAGATCCTCGACCACCACCGGGTCGGAGTGGTCGCAATAGCAGGTGGCGAACAACGCGAGCTTGCCGCGGGTGCGGCCGGCGGGGACTGCTTCGCCGCTGCCGTCGAGGTCGCGCAGGCGTTTGCGCGCGGTGGGCGAGTGGTATTCGGGCACGCGCGCCTTCGCGTCGACGCCCATGGTCTTTTCCAGCAGCTGGCGCGCGCCCGCGTTGCGGTTGGCGGCATTGATCACCTGCACCACCACCGGAATCGAGGCGAGCTTGCCGACCGCGCGTGTGCTGGACAGGATCTTCGACGACAGCGGCACGCCGTCACGCTCGAACGCCACCGCCTTGGCACGCAACATCAGGTGCGGGAAATCCACGTTCCACGGGTGCGGCGGTGTGTACGGGCACTTGGTCTGGTAGCACAGGTCGCACAGGTAGCACTGCTCGGTGACCTTGGGATAGTCGGCCTTGTCGACCCCGTCGATCTCCATCGTCTTCGATGCGTCGACCAGGTCGAACAGGGTGGGGAAGGCGTGGCACAGGCTGACGCAGCGGCGGCAGCCGTGGCAGATGTTGAACACGCGTTCCAGTTCGGCATCCAGCGACTGCTGGTCCATGAAGTCGGGGCTGGTCCAGTCCAGCGGATGCCGGGTGGGCGCGTCCAGGTTGCCTTCGCGCGTGTCTTGGGTGGGATCGGCCATCGTCTGTCTTCCCGCGGATCAGGAGCGGAGTCCCATCCGTCATCCCGGCTGTTGCCGGGATGACAGCCGTGTTCGGCGGTTCCTCAGGCCATGTCGCCCAGTGCCTTGGTGAAGCGGTTCGCGTGCGAGCGTTCGGCCTTGGCCAGGGTCTCGAACCAGTCGGCAATCTCGTCGAAGCCTTCCTCGCGTGCGGCCTTGCTCATGCCCGGGTACATGTCGGTGTACTCGTGGGTCTCGCCGGCGATGGCGCTCTTCAGGTTCAGCTGGGTGCCGCCGAACGGCAGGCCGGTGGCGGGGTCGCCCACCGCTTCGAGGTATTCCAGGTGGCCGTGGGCGTGGCCGGTCTCGCCTTCGGCGGTGGAGCGGAACACCGCGGAGACGTCGTTGTAGCCCTCCACGTCGGCCTTGGCGGCGAAGTACAGGTAGCGGCGGTTCGCCATCGACTCGCCGGCAAAGGCGTCTTTCAGGTTCTGCTCGGTCTTGGAGCCTTTCAGGTTGCTCATGACATCACCTCGTGGCGTTGGGCTGGGAGGGGTTGCAAGCGCGGCCTTCACGGTCGTGACCCGCCGAGCCTAGCGCCCGGCGGACGAATGATGAAATTGATTGTCTAGATCGGGCAAATAGCCTGCAGCTATCAGTGCACCGCCTTGCGCGCGGGACGGACGGGCTTCGCCGCTACGGCAGGCGAGGCTGCCGTATGCGGGTTCAGCAGGTCCGTCGGCAACTGCCGGAACACGGCCGCCAGCCGCTTCAGGAAGCCGTCCATCGCCGAGCTCTTGCGCCAGACCATGGCGATCCGCCGACTCGGCGGATGGCCCTTGAACTCGATCAGGTGCAGGTTGTCCAGCGGCGCTACGGGCGGCTTCACCGCGGTGACCGGCAGCAGGGTGATGCCGACGTTCGCCGCCACCATCTGCCGCAGCGTTTCCAGGCTGGTGGCGCGGAAGCCGCTGCGTTCGGCGGCGCCGGCAAGGTGGCACACCTCCAGCGCCTGGTCGCGCAGGCAGTGGCCGTCTTCCAGCAGCAGCAGGTTCTGGTTGGACAGGTCGGCCAGTTTCAGCTGGCCTTGCTTGTGCGCCAGCGGATGGGCTTCCGACACGGCCAGCAGGAAGGGTTCCTCGAACAGGAATTCGGTATGCAGGCTGTCCTCGTGCAGCGGCAGGGCGAGGATGCCGGCGTCCAGCTTGCCCTCGCGCAACAGGCGCAGCACCGCCTCGGTCTTTTCCTCGACCAGCAGCAATTCCAGCTTGGGGAACGCCTTGCGCACCAGCGGCAACGCATGCGGCAGCAGGTACGGTCCCAGGGTGGGGAAGATGCCCAGTCGCACCGTGCCGGATTCCGGGTCCAGCGTGCGCCGGGCCACGCTGCGGATCTGCTCGATCCCGTTGAGCACGTCGCGCGCGCGGATGGCGATGTCCCGGCCGACCTCGGTCAGCAGCACCTTGCGCGGGGTGCGCTCGACCAGCGGCACGCCCAGTTCCTCCTCCAGCTTCTTGATCTGGGTGGACAGGGTGGGCTGGCTGACGAAGCAGGCCTCGGCCGCGCGGCCGAAGTGTCGGTGCTCGGCCAGGGCCACCAGGTACTGGAGATCGCGAAGGTTCATGGATCGTCCCGGCTTGGCAATAGCCATACGCTATGGCTGGGATGGTAACAATCAATTGGAGCAATGCAAGCGAGGGTCCTATCCTGTGCCCACGTTGTGCTCGTGACACCCCGCGCGCCGGAGCTCCCCCTCCCTCTCCCCCGCAGGCGCGCGGGCTTCCCCGGCCGGTGATGAAGCTTGCTTCGTCGCCGGTTTTTTTTGCTCGGAATTCCCTCGCGGGCGGCCCTGGACGACGCGTCGCGGCATCCGGGCATGCCTTCTGGCACTGGGTCGAAGGTCATGCCGGCTCTAGCGTGGGGATTCTCCACGTACCCAGGGAAATCACCATGCGCCGACTCGCCCGTCCCCTTCTGCTCACCGCACTGGCCGCCTGCTGTGGTGCGGCGTTTGCCGCCACTGCCGACCAGGCGCCGCAGGGCCGCTTGCCCGGCTGGGCCGTGCCGCAGTCGTACCAGCTGGCGTTCAAGGTCGATCCGGCGCAGCAGGATTTCTCCGGCACCACCACGATCAAGGTCAAGCTGACCAAGGCGTCCGATCACCTGTGGCTGGATGGCGCGGAATTGAAGGTGTCGAAGGTGACGATCACCGACGCCGCCGGCAAGACGCACACGGGCAAGTACGTCGCGGTGGATCCGAAGGCCGGCGTGGCGCGGGTGGATTTCGGCAGCACGCTGCAGCCGCAGCAGCTGACCGTGAAGGTCGAGTACACCGCGCCGCTCAACGCGCAGCTGCAGGGCCTGTACAAGGTCACCGCGAAGGGCCAGCCGTACGCGATGACGCAGATGGAGCCGATCAGCGCGCGCTTCGCCTTCCCCGGTTTCGACGAGCCCGGCTTCAAGACCCCGTTCGACATCAGCATCACCGTGCCCGACCACGAAAACGTGGTGGCGAATACCCAGCAGGTGAAACAGGCGCCGGCCGGCAAGGGCTGGAAGACCGTGACCTTCGCGCAGACGCTGCCGCTGCCGACCTATCTGGTCGCGTTCGCGGTGGGCCCGTGGGACATCGTCGCCGGCCCGGACATCTCGCCGACCGCCTATCGCGCCAAGCCGCTGCAGCTGCGCGGCATCGCCGCCAAGGGCGAGGGGCAGCGCATGAAACACGTGCTGGGCGAAACGCCGAGCATCATCCACGCGCTGGAGAACTACTACGGCTTCGGCTATCCGTTCGACAAGCTCGACCTGCTGGCCGCGCCGGATTTCGAGGCCGGCGCGATGGAGAACCCGGGCCTGGTCACCTTCCGCGACTGGCTGCTGCTGATCGACAAGGATTCGCCGGCGCGCAACGTGCAGGGCTCGTTCAACGTCAACGCGCATGAGCTGGCGCACCAGTGGACCGGCGACACGGTAACCACCGAATGGTGGAACGACATCTGGCTCAACGAGGCCTTCGCCACCTGGATGCAGCAGAAGGTCACCATGCAGGTGCACCCGGAATACCGCGCCGACCTCGACCGCGTGCGCGGCGGCCAGGGCGCGATGAACAACGACAGCCTGGTCAGCGCGCGCAGCATCCGCCAGCCGATCACCGGCAACGGCGACATCATGACCGCGTTCGACGGCATCACCTACCAGAAGGGCGCCAGCGTCATCGGCATGTTCGAGAACTACGTGGGCGAGAAGACCTACCAGAAGGGCATGCGCGCGTACATCCAGAGCCAGAAGTACGGCAACGCCACCGCCGACGACCTGGTCTCGGCGATCGCCACCGCGGCCGACAAGGGCGATGCGTTCAAGCACGCATTCAAGAGCTTCCTCGACCAGTCCGGCGTGCCGTACGTGGCGACGAAGCTGGAGCAGAAAAACGGCCAGACCGTGCTGCAGCTGAGCCAGAGCCGCTACCTGCCGCTCGGCAGCAGCGGCGATCCGCAGCGCATCTGGGGCGTACCGGTGTGCGTGCGCTACGGCACCGCCGACGGCAGCAAGGTCGCCTGCGAAATGCTCGACAAGGCGACCGGCTCGATGGTGCTGGCCGGTGCCAGCAATCCGACCTGGATCATGCCGAACGCGAACGCCAGCGGCTATTACCGCTTCAGCCTCGACAAGTCGGAACTGGGCGGGCTGGTCAAGCAGATCGGCAAGCTCAGCGATGCCGAGCAACTTGCCTACGCCGACGCGATCAGCGCGGGCTTCCGCCATGGTGACCTCGATGCCGGCGACATGCTGGCCGCACTGCAGCCGTTGACCGGTTCGAAAATCCGCGAAGTGGCCACCGTGCCGCTGGACCAGGCCGCGCAGCTCTACCACCGCATCGCCGCCACCGATGCGCAGCGTGCCCGCCTGGCCGCATGGGCGAAGGCGGCCTACCTGCCGCGCCTGGAACAGTTCGGCTACCAGCGCAAGGCCGGCGAATCCGAGGACGACTCGCTGATGCGCAGCAGCCTGGCCAGTTCGCTGGCGTTCGACTTCAAGCTGCCGGAAGTGCGTGCGGCCCTGCTCAAGCAGGGCGAGGCGGCGCTCAAGCCGAAGGCGGATGGCCATCTGAACCTGGCCGCCGCCGATCCCGACCTGCTCGGCGACGCGCTGGGCGTGGCGGTGCAGGAACACGGCAAGAGCGCGGTCGATGCGCTGATCGCCGAGCTGCCCAAGACCAGCGACCCGGCCCTGCGCAACGGCATCCTCGGCGGCCTGGCCAGCGTGGAAGATCCGGCGCTGACCGAGCAGGTGCGCAATTTTGCGCTGACCAAGCCGGTCAAGGTCGGCGAAATGCGCATGCTGCTGAGCGGCGGCCGCGACACGCTGGCCGAGCGTGATGCGATGTGGTCGTGGTTCACCGCGCACTATGCGCAGATCCTTGATCGCACCGGCAGCTTCTCCGGCGGCCGCCTGCCGTCGATGGCCGCGGGCGGCGGCTGCTCCAGCGCCGAGTACGACCGTCTGCAGGCGTTCTTCAAGACCCGCGAGAAGGATGCCGCCGGCATCGGCCGCGGCCTGGCGCAGACCGGCGAATCGATCCAGCTGTGCAGCGCGCTCAAGGCGAAGCAGGATCCGGCCGCGATCCTGCGCTGAGCGGCAACGTGGGACTGAAACAGCCGGCATGCACAGCGTGCCGGCTGTTTCGTTTGCATGGATCGAAGAACCCTTCGGTCAGTCGCTGTCAGGTCGCGGCGATGACGTCCTTCGGCACGTGGGCCTCGATCCAGCCGATGGTGAATGCCTCGAGCGCCACCCGCGGCGGCACTTCGATTCCGGTCTCCCGCACGAACGCCGCCGCGGCCTTGATCAAGGATTGCTTCGACTGATGCGACGCCTGTCGCGCGGCGGCCTGCTGCTGCCGCAGCTGGACGATATGCGGCGATGGCTGACCCGGTCGCGCGAACTTCTGGTAGCGCCGCAATTCATCGGCAACCACTTCGGTATCGAACGATGCCTGCAGCATCGCTTTGCGCGCCTTCAGTAGCTGGATCAGATGAACGGTGGCTGGCGTCGGTCGGCCGGAGTCCTCCGCGATCAGAAGGACGCGGGCGAGTGATGGCGGCAGCATGGCCGCGGGTACGGACGCGGATGCGTTGATGTGCTCCAGCTGGCTCAGGAAGCCGGCGTGGGGGAAAGGCTTCGGGGTTGCCATGGGGAGCCTGATTCTGGAGAGCCTGGACGATACGTCCTTCGCTGGCGGGATGCCACGGCGGTTGTTGAAAACCGCAGGGGTAACGGCAAATTCCGATATCGCCGTTCCTTCTCGTTGGCCTAGAATCTTCACGTATCGCGGACGCCATCCACTGCAGCGCATGGCCTGCATACGGCGGCGTCGTTCCACACAACGTGTCCACCGGCATCGCCTACAGGGGGCTTGATGATCGAGCTGGAAATCCAGGGCCTCTCGGAAAACCGGGAGGGCCTGCTGATCGAAGTCGGCCGGCTCGTCATGGCCAGCGGATTCAACTTGCAGCGGCAGCGTCTGCTGCCGGATCACTACGGCATCCTGCTGACGATGGTCGTGCGTGGGCCGTCGCGCAAGAAGCGGATGCTCGAGGCGGCGCTGGACGCCTGTGACCGCTTCATCAGCGTCAAGGTTTTCCCCTTCGTCGAAGGCGAGCCGAAACCGCATTTCGCAGCGTCGCGCAAGCGGGTGGGGCCGGCGGCCGTGGTCCCGCCAGCAGCGGCCGTTGCTTCGCCAGCATCCGGGTCCGTCGCGGCGCCTGTGTTGGAGGACCGAACCCGGGGTGTCGAGTCGGCAGCGGCAGCCGCGCCGGAGCCACCCCGAGAGCCATCGGCGGAGCCGGAGTTCGAGTTCATCCTGCCCACGCCGCGGGCGCCCGCACCGGCACCTGCGCCCGTGGTCACGACATCGTTCGTCGAGCGGGTTCCGCTGGCGCCGGACGAGGCTGCCGTCGAGAAGGCGCTGCGAGAACTGGAGTACGACTACCCGCAGATCGTGCCGCAGCTGCTGGCGTTGGCGCATTCGGTCGCCGAGGCCGCGCGCGAATCCTCGCTCGCGCTGGCGGGGCGGCGTACGGGTGCGTGGGTGTTCGAGAGCGAGTACGCGCTGGATGACGGGCTGGATCTGCGCGAAGCGATCGAGCACATCGGCGCCCCCGCGCTGCGCGCGCTGGTCGAGGTCGACCAGCAGGGTGGCCAGTTGCACATCCACGACAGCCCGCTGTGCGCGGAAGACGGCCGTTCCGGCTGCAGCTTCTTCAGCGGCTTCCTGGAAGGGCTGCTGGGGCCGGCCATCGCGCCGGGTAGGTTGTCGATTTTCCCCGTCTGTTGCCGGAGCTACGGGGCGGACGAGTGCGTGTTGGCGATTTCGGATTGAATCCGCGATCGAACGGAGCCGTTGTAGCGGGAGACCAGACCGCGCAGGGCGACGCGGCCGCCGACGACCGTGCGTGAAAGCACCGCGCACATTGACCGCGCCGCCCACGTTCTCGAAGTTGACGTGCACGCCGTCAGGACCGGCGGCTTTGAACTGCTGCTTGAACTCAAGCCCATGCCTGCGACAGGACGGCCAGCCATTTCAAAATTCAGCCGCCCGCGCGTCTTACAGGTCAACTCAGCATGACGAGGTGGACCGATGCGCGTCGCACGAACGAATATGGCAGGCATGTTGTGGGTGGATGCCTTGCGCCGCCGCTGGTCGCTGCGGCGGGCTGCTGGCGAGAGTCGATGGCAGTTGGCCATGCACATGGCAAGTTGGGTGCGGTTGTTCATTCGGCAGACGCGATGGCTGCGTTCACTCAACGCGCGGGAGACCCTGCGACGAGCGGCGCACGCCGATCCCCGGCTCTATGAGCGCTGGCACCGACCTTATATTTCGACGCATTTCGGCCTCGATACCCGGCGCCGTATCGTCCGCTCGCACTACGCGTTCGTGATGCGGCGTTTTCCCGCGTGGCTGTGCGAGCGCATCGTGTCGGGCGGTAGCGCGCGCCTGGCCACGCTTCGGCTGGATGGCGTGCCCGGGGCGTACCTGAGTCTGCGCAAACCTTCGCGCGGCGACGCGGGTGAACTGAGCCTGTTGTTGCTCACCCTGGACAAGGAAGTGCTGGCTTCGTGCATCCTGACATTCGATCGCTGCGACAGCGTCATCATCGGCGCCGTGCGAGGCGCCGGCCCGCACACCCCGTTCGAGGCAACCCGCGAGTTCATCCAGGGCAGCCACGGCCTGCATCCGGCCGACCTGCTGCTATCGCTGGTGCGCGAACTGGCTGCACTGCATGGCTTGAAACGCATCCGCGCGGTCGCCTCATCGGCGCGTGTCGTTGGCTCGTTGCAGGGGCTTGCCGCGGACGGCGACGACGCTTTCTGGCGAGAGCAGGGTGGCATGCCGGCGGGGTTGGGTTGTCACGAATTGCCGCTGTCGCTGGTGCGGGTGCCGTGCGCCGAGGGTCCCCGCAGCCGCCATGAAAAGCAGCAGCTGAGAGAGGCGTTCCGCGAGAAGGCCTGCGAGGCTTTTGCTGCCGCATTTCGCACGACGGACGGCGGTCATCCCGGCGGTGCGACGGTATCGGTTTCACCGGATGCCGCTGCCACGATCCGCGCCCGATCGCACGGAGGGCAAAAGCCCGCGTCGGAACATGGCGGCTTGCTGGCGGCCGGCCTGTGAAGCGTGTGCGGTCCGGATCAGAAATTATAGGTGCCGCTGAGCAGGATCATGCGGCCCTCGCGTACCGGCACGAACGACGACTCTGCATTGACGGCGTACAGGGTGCGCGCGAACAGGTTTTTCACGCCAAGCGTCGCCGACCAGGCGTCGGCGTAATAGGTGAGGTTAGCCTCTGCGCTGAGCTGGCCGGGGATGACGAAATGCCCGCCGCTCTCGACACGGCCCATGGTGCGGCTGCGCGCGAACACGCCACCGGCTACGCCCCAGGATTGCAGCGTACTGCGCTGGAAGTGGTAGCTGGCCCAGGCGTTCCACTGATGCCGGGGCGCTCCATACGGAGGACTGCCGTCGTGGTTGCGGATGCGCGCGCCGGTATAGCTGGCCGACACATCCAGGCCGGGCAGAACCTGGCCCTCGAATTCGATTTCCACGCCGCTGTTGGTCTGGCCCGGGCCGGGCACGGCGAAGTGTGGCGGCTCGGGCGATATCCGGTTGATGCTGTGATCCAGGCGGATGCGGTACCACGCCGCGCTCAGCCTGGCGCGCTGGTCGAACATGTCCAGCTTGGTTCCCACTTCGATCTGGCGCGACACCGAGGGCGGCAGTGGACGGCCATCCTCCCCCAGCAGCG
Organism: Rhodanobacter soli; assembly: GCF_040548735.1. NCBI lineage: Bacteria > Pseudomonadati > Pseudomonadota > Gammaproteobacteria > Lysobacterales > Rhodanobacteraceae > Rhodanobacter > Rhodanobacter soli. Next base: position 234,094 of record NZ_JBEPSD010000003.1, read on the forward strand.
CATCGACCTGGAAACCGGTGTTGCTGGAGGCGTACAGCGACACGCCAGGAGCGGGCTTGTAGACCACGCCGAGTCGGGGCACCCATTTCGACCGGCGCAGTGTGGGCTCCGCGCCGCCGGCCAATTCGTATGTGGCATGGCGCACGGTCGCCAGCACGTCCCATGACTCGCCGATCGAGATCTGGTCCTGCACGAATACTCCGGTGTTGGTCGACCAGGATCCGCCCAGTGGCTGCGTCCGTGCGAGGCTCGCGTCCTGCGAAGTGGCCGACGGCAGCAGGTTGTTCGGCTGCAACTCGACGTTGACCGCTTGTCCCGTGGTGATGACGTTGGACTCGGTGCTGTTGCCGGCGTGGGTGCGGGCGTAGTCGATCCCCAGCAGCACGTCGTGCGCCAGCATGCCCTGGTCGAAGCTTGCCGCCAGCTCGTTCTGCAGCGTGTAGAACGCGTCGGCATAGCGGTACGTGCTGGCCGCCGCCTCGGTCAGGCCGAAACGCTGCGTGTCGGAAAATGCCCAGGCCTGCCCGCTGCTGTGCTGGCTCACGTACTGCCCGCGGCTGCGCAGGCTCCAGTCACCGCCGAGCGCTTGCTCGGCCATGTAGAAAGCGCGATGGGTGCGGTACCTCGCATGGTCGTCCGGGTTGCCGAGCAACACATCGAATGACGACGACTCGGCCAGCGACGGGCCAAGCAGCACGGTGTGATCCGGCACCGGCACACGGTTGTCGACGTACTCGAGGCCGAACAGCAGTTGCGTGGTGTCGCCCTGCCAGGCGATGGACGGCGCCAGGTAGCCGCTGCGTTGGCCGTGGTAACCCTGCGCCGTGCGGTCGGCGCGATTGCCGGCGGCAACCCATCGATAGGTCAGCCGCCCCTGCTGGTCGAGCGGTCCGGCGAGGTCGACGCCCAGCCGCGTGCCGTCGTGACGCCCGGCGGAGAACACCAGCTGCCGCACCGGTTCGGCCTGCGGCCGTTTCATCACGATGTTGACCGAGCCACCGAAATTGTTGTCCACCGACGACTCGCCGAGGATCGTCTCCGGCCCCTTCAACACCTCGACTCGTTCGATGCCGATCAGCGGCGGCAGGTCCTCGATGCGCGCCACGCCGTTGGGCATGCCGTCGGTCAGGCCGTTGCCGGTGCTGAATCCGCGGATGCGAAACAGCGGCGGGCCGCCGAAGCCGTCCACGTAATCCACGCCTGCCACGTGGCGCACCACGTCGGCCACTTCGAAGGCCTGTTTGGAGTCCATCAGGTCGCGCGTGACGATACTCACCGACTGGGGAAGGTCGGCCAGGTTCGAATCCGTGCGCGTGGCGCCGCGCGTGGTCCCGGCCATGAACCCCATGTCAGCCAGCACGAGACCGGAAACCCGCACGGTATCCAGTACCGAGACGATCGGCACGCTCGGCTTGGTGCCGCTGAGCCGGCTTTCATAGGAAACCGCCGGCGTGAAGTCGCGCTGGCGCACCACCACCGTGCGCCTGCCGATCACTTCGTAGTCCAGGCCGGTGCCTTCGAGCAGGCGGGCAAGCGCCACTTCCACCTTCAATTTGCCGGAGGTGCCGGTACTACGTCGTCCCGCAATCGTGTTGCTGGAGGTGAGTATCTGCACGTCGGCCTGGCGACCCAGGGCCATCAGCGCGCTGGACAGCGGTTGCGGCGGAATCGAGAAGCGGGTCGGTCCGTCCGTCAACACGAAGGCACCCGACGCGGCATCGACAGTACCCGGGCAACCCGCCGAGAGGCTCCATGCCACGCACACGACGAGCGCGCGCCGCAGCCATCCTGCAGGCCGGCGCGACGTCATCCGCAGCATCCCGGCGGCGCATCCCGCACGGGAACGGCCCCTCGGTGGCGCATGGCCCGCGTGCACCCATGGCAGCGGTACCGTTTACGTCCCGCCATCGTGCCTGCTCTGCATGCGAATCGTGGTCCGGTTAGGGTTGTCCGGCACTCGAAAGCACCACGTGGTCGGCAAACGTACTTACCTGCACGGGGAAAACATGCGGCAAGGCGCCAACCCAGCTGTCAATGGTAGTGGTGTTGACCGTGCCGGTGAACATCAGCTCGCCCAGGCGCGGATCGGCAAGCTGCACCGGCTGGTGGCTGTAACGGTTGACGTTGGCCAGGACGGCCGACAGCGGCTCGTTGACGAACTCCAGCCGATGGTGGCGCCAGGCCGCCGCGTGCTCGATCGACACTTCGGAAACGCTGACCGCTCCAGTAGCCGGGTCGTACTCGGCGCGCTGCCCGGCCACCAGGTCCAGCCGACCTGACGTCAGGTTCGCACCAGACGATGCGCCGTCGGCGGGGGACAGGCGTACGCGCCCCTCGGTCACCGTTACGCTGACTCGCTGCCCGGTGCGCCGCACGTTGAACGCGGTGCCCAGATCCTCGATGTGCAACGGGCCGGCGGTGACCACGAAGGGGCGGCTGTTGTCGTGGGTGACGGTGAAAAACGCTTCGCCCGTGCGCAGGTCGATGTCGCGCCGATCGCGCGCATAGCGTGTCGTCAGCGTCGATGCCGCACCGAGCTGGACGGCCGTGCCATCGGGCAGTTGGATGTCGCGATTCTCGGCCACCGCGCTGGCGTATTCCTGCGGCGGACCAGCAGGATCAAGCCCGCCACGCAGCGTCCACCAGCCGCCCAGCAGCGCCACGCCGATCACGACCGCGGCGGCGGCCGCCAGCAGCGGCCGGCGCTGCCGCGACACGCGGCGAGGGGCGAATTCGTCGATCAACTGCTGGCGTTGGTTCGTCGATGCGTTGGCGGCCATGTCGCCCAGCGCATTGAGCTGCGCGAATGCCTGCGCGTTGCTGGGATCGGCCGCGATCCATGCGCTCCAGCGTTCAAGCAGGTCCACGGACGGCTCGGGATCACGCAGTTGGGTCCACCAGATCGCAGCCATGCGCATGGTTTCTTCCTCGAATCCCGTGTTGATGGCCATTACGGCGCCTCCGGTGCAAAACAGCGTTCTCGACAGTGGGCCATGGCATGGCTGACGTGATAGCGAATCATGCGCTCGCTGAGTTTCATGTCGCCGGCAATCACGGAAAAAGCGCGGCCTTCGACGACGTGCATCACGAAGGCCTGGCTGGACTTGGCGGGAAGCTCGCGCAGGGCGGCCTGTACCTTCTTCCACTGCTGGCTGGCCCACAGGTGTTGCTCGGGTAATGGCGTGGCGTGCATATCCTCAGCGGCCGGATCGGGCGGCACGTTGGCTCGCACGACGCGCTTGCGCAGGTAATCCATCGACTGGTTGATCGCCATGCGGAACAGGAACGCGCGCGGCGATTCCAGGTGGGACAGGTCATTCATCGTCAGCAACTTCACATAGACTTCCTGGGCGATCTCCTGCGCGTCGGTGCGGGAGCTGAGACGGCATTGCAGCAATGCCACCAGGGCATCGTGATGCTCGCGATACAGCGCAGCCACCTGCTCGGCATGGCCGGGGGAGCTGCCTGGACGCGGGGCTTCGTCGCGGCGGGGTGGTTCCATGCTGTACGGACTATCCATCAGTAGTGATTCATGGCGCTCGTCGGCTGGGGGCGGGGATCTGCCGCAATCTCGGCTTTTCTCATCTCCCCTCCAAAGACGTGCAAGCTGGGGAAATTTGAAATGGCGGCATATTTCCCGTTTGCCAGCAGCGGGGCCTTTCTTTCCCTGGGAAGCGGGGGAAGGTGCCCGAAGAAGCGCTCTCTTCAGCCCGGGGCCGGACCCCCGCGGCCAGCGGGCGTCAAGCAAGCGCCATTCCGCATCGACCCCGAAACGTTGCCAGCTGCGTTGAAGTTGAAGTCGGGGTCATGTTGCGCCCGATGCGGGTACGACGGTACACGCGCCGTGTTCCACTTACACTGTGCCGGCCGCACGGCACACAGGGAGAACTGCATGCTTGCTCGAACGCTCGGACTGCTGGGTCTGTGGTGGCTGCTGGCGGCGCCGCTGCCGGCGCAGGACGTACCGCCGCCGCTGCGCGACTGGCAGGGCTGGGTGCTGCACGACGTGCCGCAGCACGACTGCCCCTTCCTCGCCACCCAGGCACCGAACACCGGCAGCCGTCAATGCGCCTGGCCCGGTCGGCTGATCCTCGATGCCGGCAAGGACGGCGGCCGCTTCAGCCTGGACGTCCACGTGGATGCGCCGAGCTGGGTGGCGTTGCCCGGTGACGCGAAGAGCTGGCCGCAGCAGGTCGTCGCGAACAACCAGCCGGCGACCGTGTTGCAGCACGCCGGTCAGCCGATGCTGTGGCTGACGCCCGGCGACTATCAGTTGCGCGGCATGCTGCCGTGGACAGCGCGCCCGGCACGCTTGCGCATGCCGATGACCATCGGGCTGGTGGCATTGAGTGTCGATGGTGCGGCGGTGACGCGTCTCGAACGCAACGGCGACCAGCTCACCCTGGGCGAGGCCGCCGCCGCGCAGCGCGCCGCCGATGCGCTGTCGTTGCGCGTCTATCGCCGCCTTGCCGATGGCCTGCCGGCCACGCTGGAAACGCAGCTGCAGTTCAACGTCACCGGCAGTGCGCGCGAGCAATCGCTCGGTCCGGTGTTGCCGGAAGGTTTTGTGGCCACCGCCTTGTCCGGTGACCTGCCGGCGCGGCTGGAGAATGACGGCCAGCTGCGCGTGCAACTGCGGCCGGGTCAGTGGACGGTCACGCTTGCCGCGCGCGGCGTCGCCCCGCTGGGCAAGGTGGCGCTGAAGCTGCCGGCGGCACCGTGGCCGCGGCAGGAGATCTGGAGTTACGACGATGCTCCCGCCCTGCGCAATACCCGCGTGGAAGGCAACGCCACCGACGCGGCCCAGGCTGGCGTGCCGGGCGAGTGGCGCGAGCTGCCGGCCTTCGTGCTGGACGACGGCATGGGCCTGGCGATCGAGCAGGGCACGCGCGGCGACGAGGGCGGCAAGGGCGACCAACTGCACCTGCAACGCCAGCTGTGGCTGGACTTCGATGGCGGCGGCCTCAGCGTGGCCGACCGCCTCAGCGGCGAGCTGCGCCATCACCAGCGCCTTGACGTGGCGGCGCCGTGGCAGTTGCAGCGGGCCAGCCAGGACGGCGAGCCGCTGCTGGTCAGCAAGGGCGAGGGCGGCGGCAGCGGCGTCGAGTTGCGCGAGCAGCAGCTCGACCTCGATGCCGGCCTGCGCCTGCCCATGCATCGCGGCGCGATTCCCAGCGCCGGTTGGCAGCTGCCGTTGGAAAGCATCAACGCCACCTTGCACCTGCCGCATGGCTACCGCCTGCTCGGCGCGATCGGCGTAGACCGCTCGCCCGATTCGTGGGTCGGCCAGTGGAGCCTGCTCGACCTGTTCGTGGTGGCCCTGATCGCGTTGTTGGCCGGGCGCCTGCTCGGCTGGCCGTGGGCGCTGCTGGCCGCCGGCTACCTGGCGCTGGCGCAGCACGAGAGCGCCGCGCCGCTGTGGACGCTGGCCGTGACGCTGGCACTGGCGCTGCTGCTGCGTGCGTTGCCGGAAGGCCGGCTGCGCGCGGCGGCACGCGCCGGCGCGGTGGCGATCTTCGCGCTGGCGGTGCTGTGGACCCTGCCGTTCGCCGCGGCGCAGTTGCAGTACGCGCTGCATCCGCAACTGGAAGGCGGAAGCCAGAGCCGGGTCGTTTCGGCGAGTTACGCCGAGCAGGCGGCGCAGGAAGAGGTCTATGCGAATGCGCAGATGAAGATGAAGCAGCAGTCGCCGCCGAAAATCGTCATGCAGGTGGTGCCACCTCCGGCGCAGCCAGCACCAGCACCACCAGTCGAAGAGATGTCATCGAACGTGACCGCCGCATCATTGCAAGCGGTCGACGTGGCCTCGGTCAGGAACCGCAGCAACACTGTGGCCGGGTCGCTTGCGGATTATCCCGTGGCGCGCGGGGCGAACTCCGTGGCCGCACAAGTGAGCAACCAGGTCGACAGCCGCAGCGTGATCCAGGCCGGCGCCGGCATGCCGAGCTGGAACCAGGGCAACGACTACCGGCTCGGCTGGTCCGGCCCGGTGACCGCGGAGCAGAGCACGCGGCTGGTGATCGCGCCGGCGTGGCTGGTGCGGTTGCTGCGGGTGGTCATGGTGGGACTGCTGGCGCTGCTGCTGGCGAAGCTGGTGCCGCTGTTGCTGACGCCTCTGCGTGGACGCTGGCGCGACTGGCGCGGTGGTGGTGCGGTGAGCGCCGCCTTGCTGGCCATCGCGCTGCTGCCCGCGGGCGTGCATGCGCAGAGCCTGCCCAGCCAGGATTTGCTGAACCAGCTGCGCGACCGGCTGACCGAGGCGCCGAAGTGCGCGCCGGCCTGCGCCGCCGTGGCACAGGCGCAACTGCTGGCCAGCGGCGACACGCTGGAGGTGGCATTGGAGGCGCATATCGGCGCCGCGGTCGCGCTACCGCTGCCGCAAGCCGACGACGCGCTGCAGTTGCTTGATGTCGGCGTGGACGGTCGTGCGAATGCACCGCTCAGCCGTCGCGGCGATCAGCTGCTGCTGCGGCTGGACCGCGGCGTGCATCGGATCAGCCTGCGCTACCGCATCGGCGCGACGGACAACGCCAGCTTGCGTTTTGTGCTGCGCCCGCAGCGCATCGCCTTCAGCGGCCAGGGCTGGTCGCTGGCCGGCGTCGACGACGGCCGCCCGCTGGGCGACAGCATTGCCTTGCAGCGCACGCGCACGGCCACCGACGGCAAGGACCTGCCGCCCGTGCAGAACTTCCCGCCCTATGTGCGGCTGACCCGCAGCCTGCAACTGGGCGTCGACTGGACCGTCGAGAACACGGTCGAGCGCATCGCCCCGCAGGATGGCGGCTTCAGCGTCACGCTGCCGCTGCTGCCGGGCGAGCATCCGCTGGGCGACGACGTGCTGGTGAAGGATGGCCGCATCAGCGTCACCTTCAACGCGAACAGTGACGAGGTGAGCTGGAGCAGCCGGCTCGATCACGCGACGAAGCTGGCGCTGCAGGCGCCGGCGCTGGGCGAGCGTGCCGAGGTGTGGGCCATCCACGCCGCGCCGATGTGGCACGTGGACGCGAAGGGCGTGCCGACCAGCGCCAGCGATGACGGGCTGCTGTACCAGCCGCTGCCCGGCGAAAGCCTGCAACTGGCCTTCAGCAAGCCGGTGGCGATCGCTGGCGACAGCCTGGCGTTCGACGGCGTGCAGGTAACCAGCCGCGCCGGCGAACGCGCCACCGAAACCACGCTGAGCCTGCGCGCGCGCAGCACGCGTGGCGGCGAACACGCGATCAGCCTGCCGGCCGGTGCCGAGTTGCTGGATGCGAATCGTGACGGCGAGTCGATCAACCTGGCCGTGCGTGACGGCAAACTGAGCCTGCCGTTGCTGCCCGGCGAACACGGCTACACGCTGCGCCTGCGCGAGCCGCACGGTGTCGCTGCGCGCACGCGCACACCGGCGTTTGCGCTGCACGCGCCGGTGGCGAACGTCGACCTCGCGTTGCAGCTGCCGCAGGATCGCTGGGTACTGTGGACGTGGGGGCCGACCACTGGTCCGGCGGTGCTGTACTGGTCACAGCTGGTCGTACTGCTGTTCGCCGCGTGGCTGCTGGCGCGCTACGCGCCGACGCCGCTGCGCTTCCGGCACTGGCTGCTGCTCGGGCTGGGCTTCTCCGCGTTCGCCTGGAGCGCCTACGCGCTGGTGGTGGCGTGGCTGATCCTGCTGGGCCTGCGCGCGCGCAGCACGCCGTCGGAGCAACTGGGCAGCACGAAGTTCAACCTGATGCAGCTGGGCCTCGCGCTGCTCACCCTGCTGGCGCTGGCGGTGCTGATCGGCGCGGTACCGAAGGGCCTGCTCGGCCTGCCGGACATGCACGTGGCCGGCAACGCATCCCATGCGTGGAACCTGCGCTGGCTCGCCGACCAGAGCGCCAATGCATTGCCCGGTGCCGGCGTGCTCAGCGTTTCGCTGTGGGTGTACAAGCTGGCCATGCTGGCGTGGGCGCTGTGGCTGGCATGGTCGCTGATCGACTGGCTGCGCTGGGCATTCGACGCGTGGACGCGCGGCGGCTACTGGCGCAAGCCTGCGCCGAAGCCGGGCGTGGCGCCGCCGCAACTGCCACCATCGGCGACGGAGCCGCCGCATGCCTGATGTCCGCGGCATGCTGGCTGCTGCGGCCGATCGGCTGGGCGAGCGCGTCGACGCCGAGCTGTTGTTGCTGCACGTGCTGCAGCAGCCGCGCAGCTGGCTGTTCACCCACGCCGACGACGTGCCGGATATGGACGTCCAGACGGCTTATGCCGCCTTGGTCGAACGCCGCGCCGCGGGCGAGCCGGTGGCCTATATCACCGGTCGGTGCGGCTTCTGGTCGCTGGATCTGGAGGTGACCCCGGCCACGCTGATCCCGCGCCCGGAAACCGAGCTGCTGGTCGAGCTGGCGCTGCAGCGCCTGCCGCTCGTCGCTGCCTGCAACGTGGCCGACCTCGGCACCGGCAGCGGCGCGATCGCGCTGGCGATTGCGCGCGAGCGGCCGCGTGCCCGGGTGGTCGCCAGCGACACCAGCGCCGCCGCACTCTCCGTCGCCCAGCGCAACGCGCAACGCCACGCCATCGGCAACGTCGCCTTCGTGCACGGCGACTGGTTGGCGCCACTCGCCGGCCAGCACTTCGATCTGATCGTCTCGAACCCCCCGTACATCGAAGCCGCCGACCCGCACCTGGCGCAAGGCGACCTGCGTTTCGAGCCACCCACGGCGCTCGCCTCCGGCCCCGACGGCCTCGACGACATCCGCCGCATCGTGCGCGACGCCCCCGCCCACCTGCACCCCGGCGGCTGGCTACTGTTCGAACACGGCTGGAACCAGGGCGCCGCCGCCCGCGCGTTGCTCACCGAGGCCGGCTACACCGAGGTATTCACGGCGCAGGATCTGGAGTCGCGCGATCGGGTGAGTGGCGGCAACTATTTCGCGTGCTTGAAATCGTAGTCAGCCTTCATCAGTGCATTGGCAAACTCGGAATCCATGTCGTCGAGCTCCTTGACTGCCATGAGGCCTATATCAACCCACTCGCGTTCGGGTGCGGTTGGCAGGTAGGAATAGCCAAGCTCCATCAGCATGCGGGTGAGCTGCTCGTCGGCGTGGATATAGACCCCGTGACCGGGATTTTGGATCGCGCGAATGGCGAGCAATGCCAGCGATTTCCTGATTGAAGCCAATGCTCTGTCACGATCGATCATGAGGCAGCTTTCGCTACATTGAAGTGCTCGGATATTTGGGCGCGGTATCCGGGAATGGGGCGAGTGGAATATTTCAGCTGGCACCGCCTTATGTTGCGGGCTTCCATTCGAGCTTTTTTAAATTCCATGTCGCCGGATCATAGCTGGCCTCGTAGATCGGCGAAGCGTCGTACGGCTTTCCGGCAAGTTTGCGGTGCACTTGTATGTTTAAGAGAACCTCCTCTTCCCCTACTTTGATCGCATCGAACCAGAACTGGTCACCAGTCATGAAGAACCTTGAGTTCTGATACGGATTGACAATGCGCTGACGCGGTTCATTTGTCGGGTCGAGGATGACAACATTATCGGCGCCATAGACCTGGGCACTCTGAAGAACGACAACACCAGTTCCGCCGGGAAGAGGCCGCGCGGTCAGAGTCGTGTTTCCATCGATCAACCGTGTATATGTTTGGCCATCGTTTTCCCACTCGTAGGCTTTTGGGTGGAACGCGGGGTCATTGATCTGGTCAAGTATCGGCACCGATGGAAAGTACTCGCCGACTCTGGTCTTGAGGCCATTGTTCAGAATGAAAAGAAAGTTGTGGATCATGTACCTGTTTCTCTAGGGCTTCGGTAGCGGCGTGATCTTGATGATTTTGAGTAGGCTTCGTCGCGTTGCTGCGTCCACATCAAGGAAAGTTTGTTGTCCTTCTCCGGCCAGCGTTCCCTGCGGGCCGGCCGTACCCTCGAGCACGCGGATGGGCTTCAAGGCTTGCAGCTCAATCTGATATTGCACTCCGTTAGGCTTGAAGCCGCCGGGTCCACTCGTAATGGCCATGCGCTCAAGGCCCTGCGACTGACTGGTGAAACTTTCCAGGGATCCCCAGCGACCAAGACCGTATGCCGAGGCTGGATCCTGCAAGAGTTGCAGTTGGTCATCGTCGATGAGCATATTGACCTTCTCACCAGGCATCATGGTGCGGTCTGTTACCTGCGTTCCGACCTTGAATGGAGGATGGGCCGGATCAGCAATTCCTCTGTCAAACAACTCCGTATTGGCGTCTTTGGCCGAGCGGTACTTGATAGTGCCACGGAATGGTGGCTTCTCCTCGACTACCGGTGCCGGCTTATTCGTCGGGGAGTGGGGTGGACGTCTTGTTGGGTTGCTTCTTGTAGTGGCCGGACCTGTTGGTTCTTTCGGAGCGTCGGCTACTTTTGACTGTAGTCGCGGCTCCGCCTTGAGCTTCCCCTCATTCCGGACCATCCACTCCGCGAATCTCGGGCCGACCTTGCTGCCGCGCACGCCCTCGGCGAGTTCACCCATGCTGCCGCGGCCTTTGGCGAGATAGGCGACGATGCCCATCAGCAGGAGGACGAAGACGGCGACGTGGGCGCGGGCGATTTTTTCGGCGGCGTGGCAGACGGCGAGTCGGTCGACGCGGACCGGTTGTTGCGGCAGCGGTGGCGGGGTCGCGGCCAGCCAGGCCTGGCGGATGCCGGCCCAGTAGTCGCGGGCGATGCCGGGCATGTCCTTGACGACATATTCGGCCAGTGCCTTCAGGCCCATGGCGATGAGGATCCATTCGCCGACCTGCGCGCCGGCGCCTGCGCCGACGACGACACCCGGAATCGCCCCGACCCCGGCACCGCCGACACCTCCGGCGATGCCGCCGATCAGTGCGCCGCCACCGGTGGTGGCGAGCATGACGATGAGGCACTGGCGCAGCACTTCGACGATGTCGTTCACGACACCCTGAAGATCCAGTTCGCGGAAGTCGCGAAGGATCCGGTAAACCGCCAGTTCCTCGGAAAGCCTGATCGCCTGTTGCAGGCTGTCGGCACGTGCCGATATCAGTTTCGCTTCGCCACGGATGCCGGAGGTGTGTCGGCCTGCCCAGCGTTCCAGTTGTTGCCACGAGTCGAGCATCCCGCCCATCGACCATCCTTGTGTGCACGATTCATGTGCCTGCGCCGCAAGGTAACCCAACGACCTCGGCAAATATCCCGTACCTGTTCACAGAAGCGCTGTAGGCCGATGGCGCTCCCTGCGCCATGCGTCCGCCCCCGGTGTGTAGGCGAGATCTTCGGCAGGTACGCGATACCTGCATCGGCACGCATGAGGACTCAGGCAGTTTCCCGCCGCCCGTAGCCTCAATGAGGTGACTGGTTCAGGCGTTTGCCTGGCTCAGCAGGCCCGCCTGCGGGAAGCGCGCGCGAATTGCGTGGCGGATGCCGGGCAGGTCGAGGCCGGCCATGGTCAGCACTTCCTCGCGGCTGCCGTGTTCCAGATAGACGTCCGGCAGGCCCAGGTGCAGGATCGGCAGGGTGATGCCGTGCGCGGCCAGGCATTCGGCCACGGCGGAGCCGGCGCCGCCGGCGACCGCGTTGTCTTCCAGGGTGACGAAGGCATCGTGGGTCTGCGCCAGTTCCACGATCAGCGCCTCGTCCAGCGGCTTCACGAAGCGCATGTTGACCAGGGTGGCGTCCAGTTCGGCGGCGATCGTGGCGGCCGGCGCCAGCATCGCGCCGAAGCTGAGCAGGGCCAGGCCGTGGCCGCGCCGGCGCAGTTCGGCCTTGCCGATCGGCAGCGTGTCGAGTTCCTGATGGATCGCGGCGCCGGGGCCGGTGCCGCGCGGATAGCGGATGGCGGCGGGGCCGTGGTAGTGGAAGCCGGTGCTGAGCATCATGCGGCACTCGTTCTCGTCGGCTGGCGCCATGATGACCATGTTCGGCAGGCAGCGCAGGAAGGTGAGGTCGAAGCTGCCCGAATGGGTGGCGCCGTCCGGCCCGACCACGCCGGCGCGGTCGATCGCGAAGGTGACGTCGAGGTTCTGCAGCGCCACGTCGTGGATCGCCTGGTCGTAGGCGCGCTGCAGGAAAGTGGAGTAGATCGCCACCACCGGCTTGGCGCCTTCGCAAGCCATGCCGGCGGCCAGCGTCACCGCATGCTGCTCGGCGATCGCCACGTCGAAGTAGCGTTCAGGGTATTCCCGGGAGAAGCGCACCAGGCCGGAACCTTCGCGCATCGCCGGGGTGATGCCGAACAAGCGGTCGTCGCCGGCGGCCTGGTCGCACAGCCAGTCGCCGAAGATGTCGGTGTAGGTGGGTTTGGCCGGCGCGGCCTTCTTCACCACGCCGGCCTGCGGGTCGAACGGGCCCACCGCGTGGTACTCGATCTGCGCCTGTTCGGCCGGGGCGTAGCCCTTGCCCTTGGTGGTGATCACGTGCAGCAGCTGCGGTCCGGGCAGGTTCTTCACCGTGCGCAGCGCCTGCAGCAGTTTCGGAATGTTGTGGCCATCGATCGGCCCGGTGTAGTGGAAGCCCAGTTCCTCGAACAGCGTCGACGGCACGAACATGCCCTTGGCGTGTTCCTCCCAGCGCTTGAAGAAGCGGCCCATGAAGGACTGTTTCGGGATCGCCCGCTTGGCCCGCTCGCGCAACTGGTTGAGGCGGCGGCTGGCCATGGCGCGGGCCATCATCTTGGTCATCGCGCCCACGTTCTCGCTGATCGACATGCCGTTGTCGTTGAACACCACCAGCATGTCCGGCTCGGCGTCGCCGCCGTGGTTGAGCGCCTCGAACGCCAGGCCGGCGGTCATCGCGCCGTCGCCGATCACCGCGACGACCTTGCGGTGGTCGCCCTTGCGCTGCGCGGCAAGCGCCATGCCCAGCGCGGCCGAGATCGAGGTGGACGAGTGGCCGACGCCGAAGGTGTCGTATTCGCTCTCCTCGCGCCGCGGAAACGGCGCCAGGCCGTCCTTCTTCTTGATCGTGGTGATGCGGTCGCGACGGCCGGTGAGGATCTTGTGCGGGTAGCACTGGTGGCCCACGTCCCACACCAGGCGGTCGTGCGGCGTGTCGAATTCGTGGTGCAGCGCCACGGTGAGTTCCACCACGCCCAGGCCCGCGCCGAAGTGGCCGCCGGAGCTGGCCACCGCCTCGATCAGGTACTGGCGCAACTCCTCGGCGACGGCGGGCAGTTCGTCATCGGGTACGCGGCGCAGGTCGGCCGGCGTCTCGATCGACGCCAGGTGGGGGTAGTGGGAAAGGTCGTTCATCCGCGTATTGTTGGTCCAGCGGCGGGGCGGGGCAAGGGCGGACATGTGAACGGACGAGGACGAGGCCGCCGCAGGGGGTTCTCCACATGGCACACACGCTCGTGCGGAGACGCTGGGCAGGGTTCTTCAGATACGGGAAATTCGTCATGTCCGTGCGCAAATTGTTCCGCCGCTTTGCCGAGGGCACCTCGCGTCAGGCCGGCAAGCCGATGGCGTTCATCCTTGCCGTCACCCTGGTGGTGGCATGGGCGGCCACGGGGCCGCTGTTCGGCTATGGCGACACGTGGCAACTGGTGATCAATACCTCCACCACGATCATCACCTTCCTGATGGTGTTCCTGATCCAGAGCAGCCAGAACCGGGATACCGCGGCGCTGCAGATCAAGCTGGACGAACTGATCCGCACCAGCCATGCGCACAACGCGCTGCTGAACCTGGAGGAACTGGACGAGGACGACCTGGACCGCATCCGCAGGCATTACTGCAAGCTGGCGCACCAGGCCTACGGCAGCCTGTCCACGATCGAGCAGGACATCCGGGACATGCACAACGACGAGGGCGAGGACGACTCGGCCGACTGAACTCAGGCGGCGACGGGCGCGGTCATCGACATGGAGCGCCGATCGCGCGGCAGCCGGCTGACCAGGAATTCCATCTGGTCGGCCAGGATGTTGCGGTTGGACAGGATCAGGTGCTCGACCCAGCTCGGCCGGTACGGCACGGCCAGCAGCGGCATGTTGGCTTCCTGCGGGGTGCGGTTGCTCTTCTTCAGGTTGCACGCAAGGCAGGCGCTGACCACGTTCTCCCACTCGTCCTTGCCGCGCTTGGAAATCGGCAGCACATGGTCGCGGGTGAGCTCGGCGCGGACGAAGTGCTCGCCGCAATACAGGCAGATGTGGCGGTCGCGGGCAAACAGCGCGGTGTTGGTCAGTGCCGGTGCCGGGTCGATCGCATGCTCGCGGCAGTGGCCGGTGCTGGCGATGATCGGGTGCAGTTGCAGCAGGCTCTGCGCGCCGAGCACGCGGTTGTGGCCCCCGTGCACGGTGAGGCAGGGGTCGCCCAGGGTCCAGGCGACCGCGTCACGGACGTACAGGCAAACCGCCTCCTGCCAGCTGATCCAGTCGAGGATGCGGCCGGCGGCGTCCAGTGACAATACGCGGGTCGCATTGAGATCGGCCCGACTTGGCACTTCCATCAGCATGTAAATCGTCCTTCAGCCAGGGGCTTCGAAAGAGCGTTCAGGCAATGCAGGGTGCTTGTCTGGAGCCAGCATAGAACAATTTCGTTGCAATTCGCATGCAAATGGGGCAGCAGCCCCCTGGCGGGGCAGTCGCCGTTGCGGATAAGCACTGATATGATTGCCAGTCAACACAGACCCGACGCCGGGTTTGGTAGGGGCGCTTGGTGGTGACCCGGCACGGCGGTGGGCAGAGGTGGACAACGTGGCTGAAGTTCTTTTCTACGAGCATCCGGTACCGCTCAACCGTGTCGAGCACAAAGACCTGCGCATGAAGGCCGTGCCGAACGTCAAGTTCGCCATGAACGCGCATTCCGTGCCGCTGACCGGCGTCGAGTTCGGCATCGCCGCGCGCGACCTGCTGATCGTGTTCGCCGGTACCAGCGTCACCGACGCCGGCCCGGTGGCCCTGCTCGGCCTGCGCCAGAACGAAAATCTGTACGTCGACGCCGACGGCCAGTGGTCGCCGGACACCTATGTCCCGGCCTTCGTGCGCCGCTACCCGTTCGTGCTGGCCGAGAAGCCGGCGGGGCAGGAAGGCGACGACTTCACCGTGTTCCTCGACGAGCGTTACGAGGGCTTCAACGCGACCGAAGGCCAGCGCCTGTTCAAGGAAGACGGCACCGACAGCGAGCTGCTGGCCAATGCCGTGGGCTTCCTCGGCGATTTCCAGCAGAACGTGACGCGCACCAAGTGGTTCATGGAGCAGCTGAACAAGCACGGCCTGCTGGAGCCGCGCAACGTGCAGTTGCAGAAGGAAGGCAAGGACGGCCAGCAGGGCAAGTCGATCAATCTCAACGGCCTGTTCGTGGTCAACGAGGAGAAGCTGCGTACGCTGGACGAGAAGACTTGCCAGGAGTTCCTGCGCGAGGGCGTGCTCGGCTGGATCTACGCGCACCTGCTGTCGCTGACCAATATCGACCGCCTGGCCCGTCGGCTGGACGTGCGCGAGCAGGCCGAGGCGGCTGCCGGCGCGGTCACGAACTGATCGTTCCATTCCGCCGATCGCAAGGAAGCCGCCCTCGGGCGGCTTCTTTCGTTGGCGCGTTCAGCGGACCGGCTTGGCCAGCCGCAGCAGGTCGGGTGTGTAGCCGGAGGCTTCGTACAGGGCGCGGGCGCGCTCGTTGCCGGGGAACACCGCCAGCGTCACCAGCTGGCATTGATGCTCGCGTGCCCAGGTCTCGGCGTGCGCCAGCAGCGCCTTGCCGACGCCACGCCCCTCGTGCTGCGGCGCCACCGCAATGTCGGAGATATGGCAATTGCTGCGCCCGGTGAAGAAGTCCGCGGTGCGCTGCAGGTGGATGAAACCGGCCCGTTCGCCGTCTTCGTCCTCGGCCACGAACAGGTAGCTGTTCGCCGGCTGGTCCTCAAGATGGCGCAGCAGGTCGTTGCGGATGCCCTCGATGCATTCGTGGCGGCGCCGCCATGGCGGCAGCGTGAAATCCACGAAACGCGGCACCTGATCGAGGATGAAATCGTCGTCGTCTTCTTCGGCCAGGCGAATCAGCAGGGACATGTCGGTCATGAGGATCGACTCAGTGGCTGGGTGACGGTGCCGTTTCTACACCTTGCATGGTGGCTGCGGTAGTCCCTGCCGGCACGTGTATATTTTGCGGAGCGCGACAAGGGCCGGGGCGATACGTCGGCCTCGTCTTGCCGAACGGCATCCACGCAAGGAAATCGCCCATGTCGACCACCCGCCGCCTCCACATCCAGCCTGCCGGGGATCCCGTGCTCGCGCAGGGCATGCGCGACATCCACGACGACTTGAAGCTGCCGTCGGCGTTCCCGCCGGAAGTCGAGGCAGCCGCGGCGCAGGCGGCCGCGAACCCGCGGCTGCCGGAGCTGGATCGCAGCGACATCGCCCTGGTGACCATCGACCCGCCCGGCTCGATGGACCTGGACCAGGCGATGCATGTCGAACGCACCGATGGCGGCTATCGGGTGTGCTACGCGATTGCCGACGTCGCCGCCTTCGTCAGCGCCGGCGACCCGGTCGACCTGGAGGCGAACCGGCGCGGCGAGACGCTGTACGGCGCGGACGCGAAGATCCCGCTGCACCCGAAGGTGCTGTCCGAAGGTGCCGCCTCGCTGCTGCCCGGCCAGTTGCGGCCGGCGCTGTTGTGGACGATCGATCTGGACCAGACCGGCGAAGGCATCGCCGTCGACGTGCGGCGCGCGAAGGTCAGCAGCCGCGCCCGGCTCGACTACGCCGGCATGCAGCAACGCATCGACGCGGGCACGGCCGACCCGATGTGGGCGGTGTTGCGCGAGATCGGCGAGTTGCGCCGGCAGCGCGAGTTCGCCCGCGGCGGCGTCAGCCTGCCGCTGCCGGAGCAGGAAGTCAGCGTCGTCGATGGCCGCTGGAGGCTGGCGTTTCGCGCGCGCCTGCCGATCGAGGACTGGAACGAGCAGATCTCGCTGCTCACCGGGATGGCCGCGGCGCACCTGATGGTGCAGGCGAAGGTCGGCCTGCTGCGCACCCTGCCGCCGGCCGATCCGCGCGCGATCGAGCGCTTGCGCGTCACCGCGCGGGCACTCGGCATCAGCTGGCCGCCCGGGCTGGATTATCCCGGCTTCATCCGTTCGCTGGATCCGTCGAACGACGTGCATGTGGCGATGCTGACCGCCTGCACCAGCGTGCTGCGCGGGGCCGGCTATGCGGCGTTCGACGGCGCGCTGCCCGCGCAGCCGATGCACTCGGCGCTGGCTGCGCAATACACCCACGCCACCGCGCCGCTGCGCCGGCTGGTCGATCGCTACACCGGCGAGATCTGCGTGGCGCTGTGCGCGAAGCAGCCGATACCGGCGTGGGCGCTGGCCGCGCTGCCGGGCCTGCCGGCCACCATGCAGGTCTCCGGCCATCGCGCCGGCCAGTACGAAAGCGCCGTGCTCAACCTGGCCGAAGCCGCCGTGCTGGCCCCGCGCGTGGGCGAAGTCTTCAACGGCGCGATCGTCGAGGTGGCCCATGACGATCCGGGCAAGGGCACGGTCATCGTGCGCGACCCGGCGATCGAGGCCAGCGTATCCGGCAGCGCGAGTCTTCCGCTCGGTGCCGACGTCAGGGTGAGCCTGGTCGAGGCCGATCCGGTTCGGCGGGTGACGCGTTTCGAGCTGGCTGGTTAGCCGGAGTCTCCGCGCAAGTCACGGCGAGCGGCTGCGAATCGCGCGCGAGAAATCGTCTACCGCCTTGCTGTTTCTCGCCCGTTCGGTGATCCGGCCGCGTTGACGCAGGACGTCGACCGGCACGCTGCGATCCACCGCGCCCACCTTGTGCAGGTATTCCGGCAAGTAGCCGGTCAGCAGCAGGCGGATGTCGTGCGGCAGGCCCGGATCGATCTGCCGGGCCATACGGTAGACGATCGTGGTGCAGTTCGAGGTGATCGTGTTGTAGAACTTCGGTGTCACCGCCATCTTGTTGGCGGCGTGCACGTAGGAGAGGAACAGCGCGCGCATGGCCGCCTTGTCCATGCGCAGGGGATACAGGTAGTCGTCCTCGCCGCGCACATTGGTGCGCACGCGGATGATGTCGTGTTCGTCGGCGGCTACCAGCACCGTCTCGAACTGCTTGAAGAAGCCGCCGATCGGCGAGTACTGCTCGCCGCGTTCGCGGCGGATCTCCACCGAGAACACCACGTGGCTGCCGTCGTCGAAGCCGAACGAGATCATCGCGTGGGCGATCGCCTGGCTGCCCCAGTACGACAGCACCGCGTCGGCCGAGGCGAGGCGGTCCAGGTCGTAATGGCGGGTCTCCCAGTGCACGTCGTAGTCGTCGTCACTGCGCCAGTCGAAGTCGCGCACGTTGTCGAGGGTCACCTCGCTGCCGTTCACCATGCCGGTGAACTGGCGCGAAACGTCGTCGGCCCAGATCCGCGTGCCGGATGGCGCGATGCTCGCCCACCACAGCAGCAGCAGCGCGTACATCGCCGCGTAGACACCCAGCGGAAGCCAGCTGCGGCGGGCGGTTGCGATGGCGACAAGGGCGATCACGGCAAGTGCCCACAGCACGCCGCCGAGTGTGCGCACGGTCGCGTTGCCGGGCAGCTGGTACCACAGCGCCATGGCGCCCCACGCACCGGAGACGAAGGTGGCGAGTGACACCGCCGCGATGAGCGCCGCCCTGCCGATCATTCCGTGCGCCTTTGCCATCTCGTTCCCGGGCATCCGTCCATGGCACAAGCGTGCGGCTTTGGCCGTGGCATGGCAATGCCGGGGCCTCGACGTGGTGGTTACAATCCCCGCACCACCCGCCCGGGCCATGACGCCGATGAGAGCACGCCGATGATGACCGGAACCTGCGCCCGGGTCGCGCGTTGCATCGCCATCATCGGGCTGCTCGGCCTCAATGCCTGCGCGATGGTCGGGGTGAGCCGCGTCAAGACCAACGACTATGCCAACCAGCGGCGCGCCGATGTGATCGGTACCAACCGCCTGAGCGACCGCACCGTGCAGTCGCTCAACGTGGTGGCGCTGGCGGTCGACAGTTGCCAGCGCGAGTTCACCGCCTGCACGGATACCGTCGCCCGCTCGACGGGGCTGACCGACGAGCAGCGGCTCTCCGCGCTGGCCGAACTGTGGTTGGGCTTGGCGCTCAAGGCGGAACGGTCGCGGCCCGGCGCGGCGATGGACGATCCGACGCTGGATGCCTACCTGCAATCCGCACGCTACGCCTACGCCTATCTGTTCTACACCGTGCGCACACCCGCCGAGCGCGCGTTCGAATTGCGCCAGGTGCAGGTGACGGGGTTCTACAACCTGGCCGTGCAGCGGGTGATGAGCCGCCTCTTCCTGGAGCTGCCGCGGCTGGATCCGCACTGGACGCAGGCCACGTTGGCCGGCTGGACCGTGCTGCGCCCGCAGAGTGACGTGCGTCTGGCCGGCAATGCCCGCGTGCCGGCGGAGCTGATTCCGGCAGCCAATCTGCGTTTCAACGGCCTGCGCAACGTCTACCGCCGCGACGGCTTCGGTTCCGACTTCGTGGCCGTTGCGCCGGAGGAGAAAGCCGATACCGAGGTGCCGTGGCGCGAACCCGACTACGTCTCGATGACCGGTGCGTTGGTGTTCGACGGCGGCACGCTGGATGAAGTGCTGGCGACGCGGCAGGTACGCCTGCTGGTGCGGTCTCCGTACCGCGACGACACCATCACGATAGGCGGGCGAGTAGTGCCGCTGGGCGCGAACTTCACCGCCGCCTACGGCGTGTGGCTGGCCCGCTCGGGTTTCGCCAGCCAGTCGATCCGTTCGCTGCTGGGCCGCGAAGGCGGCATCCGCACGCCGCGCGTGCTGCTGATGCAGCCGTACGATCCCGACCGGCTCACGGTGGTGATGCTGCATGGCCTGGCCGGCAGCCCGGAGGCGTGGATCAACGTGGCGAACGACGTGATGGGCGACGAGGAACTGCGCCGCAATTACCAGGTATGGGAGGTCTACTACCCGACCAACCTGCCGGTCGCGGTCAACCTGGCGAACATCCGCAAGGCGCTGGACGCCACCCTGAAACACTACGACCCGTCCGGCCAGGCGCGTGCCTCGCAGAACATGGTGCTGATTGGCCACAGCATGGGCGGCGTGATCGCGCGCCTGCTGGTATCGTCCAGCGGCGACAGGCTGTGGAGCCTGATCCCGCTGCGCGCGAACCTGTCGGCGGCGAAGCGCGCCCGATTTCGCGAACGCCTGAGCCGCTACCTGCAGTTCACCCCGATGCCGCAGGTGAACCGCGCCGTCTTCCTGGCCTCGCCGCATCGAGGCACGCCTTACGCGCAACATCGCCTCGCGCGCTGGATCGGCAATCTGATCCGCCTGCCGGTCAGCGTGCTGAAAGAAATGGCGAGCATCACCGAGCTGATCAAGAGCGACGGCGACGAAGGCGGCAACGCTCCGCTGCTGCGCATCCCCAACAGCATCGACAACCTCAGCGACGCCGACCCGTTTATCGCCGCCGCGGCGAACCTGCCGATCTCGCCGCGCGTGCACTACCACACCATCGTCGGCGTCTATAAATCGAAGGGCCCGTTGCAGGACAGCAACGACGGCGTGGTGCCGTACCGCAGCGCGCACCTGGACGGCGCCGACTCCGAGCTCGCCATCCCGTCATGGCACAGCGTGCAGGAAACGCCGGCGGCGATCCTGGAGCTGCGGCGGATTCTGCGGCTGCAGATATCCGCGGCGAAGGGCGATCAGGGTTAGCGCCACCTGGCGGCCTTGCGCGTGCGGGTTGTGAACGGAGTGCGCCGCATGTCAGATTCGCGGCTTCGTCGACAGGTCCGGAAGGGGGAAATCCATGCGTAAATCCATCGCCGCCGCCGTGTGGCTGTCCGCGGGCGCCATGTTGCCCGTGCCATGCCCGGGCCAGGAAAAACCCAGGCCGCCGATCGTCACCGATCCGATTTACGCGAAGCCTCAGCAACTGGTGGAGATGGGTCACGGACGCCGCATGAACCTGTACTGCCGCGGTTCCGGTTCGCCCACGGTGGTTCTCGACGCCGGCATGGGCGACTCCACGATTTCCTGGGCGCTGGTGCAGCCGGCGCTGGCGAAGCGGACGCGGACCTGCTCGTACGACCGTGCCGGCCTGGGTTTCAGCGATGCGGCCACGCGTCCCGGCACGGTCGCCAACATGGCGGAAGACTTGCACGCCTTGCTGCGGGCCGCGCATGTCGCGCCGCCGTACGTGCTGGTCGGCCATTCGCTGGCCGGCATGACCGTGCGCGTGTTCGCCGATCGCTATCGTGACGAAGTGGCCGGCCTGGTGTTGGTCGAGGGCTCGCACGAGGATCAGTCCACGCGCGGCTGGGCCATCGGCGAACCCGGCCAGAAGGCCAAATGGGACGTATACCTGAAAGATGCGCACGCCTGCGTGGACGAAGCGCGCAAGGGCCTGGTCAAGGGCACGCCGGCCTTCGCGAAATGCGTCGGTGACGACGACCCCCGCTTCAGCAAAGCCATCAACGAGGCGCAGCTGGCTTACGGGGCGAGCGTGAAATGGCAGTCTGCCGTGGCTTCCGAACGTGAGAACCTGTTTTACGCGAGCGCGGAACAGGCCCGCGGCACGCGCAAGGACTTCGGCGCCATGCCGATCATCGTGCTGACCCACGCGCCCTACCCGAAGTCGAAAGACGAGACGCAGGAGCAGCGCAACCAGCGCACCCTGCTATGGGAAGACCTGCACACGCAGGTGGCCGCGATGTCGACCCACGGCGTGAACATGATCGTGCCGGGAAGCGGGCATTACGTGCAGTACGACCGCCCGGAAATCGTCATCGATGCGGTGAATCAAGCGCTGGCGATCGCGAAGGAACAGCGCGCGAACTGATCTTCGCAGTGCTCCCACCCCTGCAAGGCAGGGGTGGGGTTGCTTTTGATCTGGTCGCTCGGCTCAAAAGCGAACCCCGCCCGACTTCCCCAGCGACCGAAGGAGGTCCCATCAATACACACGGAAGCACGCAGCCGCTGGCGAAGGCAGGTAGCTGTCCTCGCCCACCCGGCGGCAGTGGGCGATCAGGCCGGCTTCGGCGCGACGGGCCTGCTGCCAGTGTTCACGCGTGAACGCAAACCCGCCGACCTCGCGGCCACGCAGCCCGGCTTCGATCGCGCGCAGGCGGCAGTAGTCGAGGTAGCAGTCGACCTCGCCGGCCAGCTGCGGCCAGGCGGCATCGATCAGGATGGCGTCGTCGAGTCGCCCGACCAGCGGCACGCTGTCCGGAATCAGGTCGTGATCACCGTGCACGTAATCCATCACCACACGGGCCGGCTCGACGGCTTCGCTGGCCGGCTGCCAGGTCGCGTCGGTGATCATCCGGTCGACCGCGCTGGCCAGTTGCAGTCGTTGTTCGATGCTTGCCGGGCGCTGCCCGTCGACCGAGCGACCCAGCTCGCGCGAAGCCGTGGCCAGCTGGTCGCAGTCGAGCGGGAAGTGATGCAGTCGTACCAGCAATTGGTTGAAGTGGGCCAGCGCCTCGGCTTCGAGCAGGAAGCCTCCGACAAAATGGCGCCGGGCGGGGCGGTTCAGGCTCGTCCATGCGGGCGACTGCAGGGCGGCTGACAGGGGTTGCAAGATGGCAATCTGGGCATACATGGCAGATCCTCGGGTGGTGGCGCCACGGAATGCGGCGCAGGTTCAGATTCCACCGCATGGCGGTTTGAGTCATGATGGACAGGCAGGGCTTGTATGAGCGAACACTGAGGTTTATGTGATCGCCTGAGGGCTTCCCGATGAACCGGATGGAATCGGGCGCGCGCAGCAGGGGAGCTACGCCTTATCGCTTTGACGACATCGTGGTCGACCCGGCCGCGCACAGCTTGGTGCGGGCGGGCGTGCCCCAGCCGGTGGAGCCCAAGGCCTTCGCCGTCCTGCTTGCGCTGCTGCAGCACCCCGGCGAACTGATCGGTCGCGATGACCTGCTCGACCTGGTCTGGGGCCATCGCCATGTCACGCCGGGCGTGCTGACCCGGGTGATCGCGCAGTTGCGCCACGCGCTGGGTGACGATCCCCAGCAGCCACGCTACATCCAGACACGGCATGCCCTGGGCTACAGCTTCATCGGGCAACTGCAGGACGACGCGGATACCGGGACTCCGCCAGCGCCGGCGCCGGACCGGGCTAGCGTCGATGACCTTCCGGCAACCGGGTTGCAGGTCGCGTCGCCGGACTTGCCGACGAGCCAGCGTGAACAGGTTGGATCGCCTCGGCGGGAGCGGGTCGATCCGGAATCGGCATGGAGCACCCCCGAGTCGACACCGGTGCATGGGTGGGGCATCGATCGGCGCTGGAAGCAACGTCCCTGGTTGGCGCTGACGGTGCTGCTGTCTTGCGCACTGGTGACCTGGGCCGTGATCCAGCGGGTCACGGCACCGGCGTCGCGGCTCGCCGCGTCGATCGCCGTGATGCCTTTCACCAGCCTCAGCAGCCACCCTGGCGACGAGTACTTCGCCGAGGGATTGGCCGAGGAGATGCGCGATGCCTTGGCTGGCGTGAAGGGCCTGAAGGTCGCTGCACCGCTTTCGCCGGACGCCAGGAACGGTGCTGCCGACGCCAAGGCTCTGGGGACCAGGCTCGGAGTGGCCACGATCCTGGATGCCAGCGTTCGCCGCGAGGGTCAGCGCATCCGCATTACCGCCCACCTGTCCGACACCGCCACCGGGTTCACGCTGTGGAGCCATACCTATGATCGCGAGCTCTCCGATGTGTTCGATACCCAGAGCGAGATCGCCGGCGAGGTAGTGCATGCGCTGCTGGGGGCGATTCCCGGCGAGAGCGATGCCCTGGCGAAGCGCTTGACGCCCACGCACAACGAGGCCGCGTTCGACATCTACCTGCAGGGCCTGAATCTGCTGCACCGCGCGCCCTCGTCCGACACCGCCGACAAGGCGATCGAGCGCTTCGGCCAGGCGCTGAAAGAGGACAGCGGGTTCGCCAAGGCGCAAGCGGGGATTTGCCGGGCCGAAATCTGGCGCCTGGAAAGCAAGCACAGCGCCGAGGCCTTCGACAATGCCAAGCTCGCCTGCCAGCGCGCCGCGCAAATGGATCCGACGCTGCCCGAGGTGGATCTGGCGATGGGCGATCTGTACCGCGTGGCCGGCGATGCCGAGCGTGCGTTGCAGTACTACCGCAACAGTATGCGGGCGCCGGCCATGCGGGTTAAAGCGCATATCGGTGCCGCCGAGGTCTACGCGGCCCGAGGCCAGCACGATCTGTCCGTGCAGGAATTCCAGCAGGCGTTGCAACTGAGCCCCGGCGATCCTGGCGTGCTGGCCCATCTCGGCTATCAGCAGTATCTCGATGGCAACGTGCCGCGGGCGGTGGTCTCCTTCCGCGAAGCGGTGGAGCTGCGGCCGAGCGACGCCATTCTGTGGGGCACGCTGGGCGCGCTGTACATGGCAGCCGGCAACAATGCCGACGCCGAGCAGGCGCTGGAGCATTCGATCGCGCTTGAGCCGGCGGCTGCCACCTTGACCAATCTGGGATTGCTCAAGTACCAGGCGGGCGATTATGCCGCGGCGGTCGATCTGCGGCGCCAGGCAACCGTGCTGGACCCGCAGGATTTCATGACCTGGGGCAATCTGGGCGACGCGTTGCGGGCGGATCCCCAGGCCAGCGCCGCGGATGTGCACAAGGCGTATGAGCAAGCTGCGGCCCGCGCCGAGGCTTACCTGAAAGTCCAGCCGAACGATGCCCGCGCGGTCGCCTTGCTGGGCCTCTACCAGGTCGTGCTGGGCGATGCGGCCAGCGCCCGCATGCTGATCAAGCGCGCCGAATCGCTGCCCGGCCAGCCCGGCGAAGTGGCGTTGCAGAATGCGGAAACGCTGGCGCTGCTGGGCGACATCGAGCCGGCCCGCCAGCGGCTGGCGGCGGCCCGTGCGGCGGGTATCGCCGAAACGGTGATCGCGAGCAATCTCACCTTCCGTCGTCTGGGCCTGCTGTCTCCACCGGGGACGGCAGGCAGGAGCCTCGGCGCGGAACCACCCGCCTCGCGCACGAGCAAGGGGCACCCACCCGGAGAACGACATGAGTGAAAACCACACCCTCACCCTCAAACCCGGCACCTACTGCCTCGACCTCGGCGATCGCGACGACGTCCAGAGCGTCAGCGTCAACACCATCGTGGTGCCGAAACCACCGCGGATCTGCGTGGAGATCGTGGTGGTGCCGAAACCAAAGCTGCGTGGTCCTGAGCAGAGCGCATAACCGGGCACTGCGTTGACGCAGGCGGACGGGGACGTTGCGTCAGCGCAACCGTACCCAGGAATGCGCGCAGATGAGGTGGCTGCGCCGAGGCGATGTCGCGGTGCAGCCGCGCTGCGCGCGGTCGCTTCGGCGCAGACGTACCGCGGCACCGCTTGGCAGTGACGTGGCGCCGTTGCTGATCCTCCTCCGTGCGCTCAGCCTCCCACCACCGGCAACGCAATGAAGCTCGCCTGCGCCGGCGTGTGATACACGCGCTGCGTGGCCTTTATGTAATCCGCCGGCTTGGCCAGGAAGATGTTCGGCACGAAGGTTTGCGGATTGCGGTCGTACAGCGGGAACCAACTGGATTGCACCTGCACCATGATGCGGTGGCCCGGCAGGAAGACGTGGTTGGCGGCGGGCAGGGCGAAGCGGTAGGCAAGGGGCTGGTTGGCGGCGATCGGCCTGGCTTCGGTGAAGCCTTCGCGGTAGCGGCCGCGGAAGATGTCCATCGCCACGGCGAGCTGGTAGCCGCCCATCTCCGGTTGCTCGGCAACCTGGTCGGGATAGACGTCGATCAGCTTGACCACCCAGTCGCTGTCGGTACCGCTGGTCGCGGCGACCAGGTTCACCTCGGGCGCGCCGCTGATCGTCACAGGCGCGGTGAGCGGTTCGGAGACATAGCTGAGCACATCGGTGCGGCCGGAGGCCTCGCGCTGGTCGTCGACCAGCCATTGCGACCAGGTCTGGCCGTCGCCGTAGCCGATCGGCTGGATCGGGCGCGCGCGGAACGGCACCGGGTGGGCGGGATCGGAGACGTATTCGTCGTAGGCATCGCCGCCGGCGGGTGCGTCGAAGCCGAGCTTGTGATCGGCCTGCAGGTATAGCGGGCGGCTTTTTGCGGCGCAGCCGTTCTCGCAGGCGAGTGGCCAGCGCGGCAGCCGCTGCCACTGGTTGCTGCCCGTCTGGTACGCGGTGACCGGCGCGAGGTCGGCTTTCGGCGCGCCGTCCTTGAGGTATTGCGCCAGGTACGGGCGCAGGATCTTTTCGCGGAAATACTTCGCGGTGTCGCTGCCGAAGCGGATCGCGCCGAGCGAGCTGCCCTCGTCGATCTCCTGGCCGTGATGCCACGGCCCCATCACCAGCCTGACCATGTTGCCGCTGCTGTCCTTCGGCTTGATCGCACGGTAGACGGCGAGCGCGCCGTAGATGTCTTCCTGGTCCCACAGGCTGTGCACCAGCATCACCGGCACCTTCAGCGGTTCCTTGGCGAGCAGCTTGTCCACCGCCTGCTCGCTCCAGAAGCTGTCGTAGGCAGGGTGCGCCAGCAGCTTGTTCCAGAAGCCGAGCTGGCGCATGCCGTAGGCGTCGGCGAGCGCGCCGGCGGAGCCGTAGTGCATGAACAGGTCGTACTCGTCGTGGTAGCTGGTCCACCACTTGATCGAATTGTCGCGGCTGGCGACCTGCTCGTAGATGTAGCTCAGGTTCTGCTGGCGGAACGCGCCGTGGTGGAACCAGTCGTCGCCCATCCAGCCGTCGACCATCGGATTCATCGGCACCGACACTTTCAGTGCCGGGTGCGGGTTGAACAGCGCCATCAGCGGCTCGAAGCCGTCGTAGGAGATGCCCAGCGTGCCGACCTTGCCGTTCGATTCGGGGATGTTCTTCACCAGCCAGTCGATGGTGTCGTACGTGTCGGTGGCGTCGTCCACCGGGGTGGGATTCAGCGGGCCGTGCAGCGGCCGGTTCATCACGTAGTCGCCCTCGGAGCCGTACTTGCCGCGGATGTCCTGCACCACGCGGATATAGCCGTCCTCGACGATGATGTCGGTGGCGTTGTCGTAGCCCTGCAGCATCGGGCCGAGGTGGCCGCTCATGCTGTGCGTGGTCAGCGCGTTCGCGTCGTACGGCGTGCGGGTGAGCAGGATGCCGGCGTGGCTGGCGCCCTTCGGCACCAGGATGACGGTGTGCAGCTTCACGCCGTCGCGCATCGGGATCATCACGTCGCGCTTGACGTAGTCGAAGCCGGCGGTGGACGGCACGAACTTCGCCGGCGTCTCGCTGGGGTAGTCCGGGTACTTCGCCTGCGGCGTCTCGGCGGCCTGCAGTGTGCCGCTCAAGGTGAGCAGCAGGGCGAACAGTATCGGCTTCAGACAGGCCATGCGTTGACTCGATCTCACGGTGATTCCCCCCGGCGGACGAAGTGATCTAGCGTAACCGCATTGATTCCCCGAATGAGACCGCTGACCTTGGCAAGCCTATTGCTTGACTGATCGCATGAGCGACCTTGCCTACGACATCACCTATCTGATCGAATCCGAATCGGCCGAGCCTGCGGCACCGTCGCGGGCGCCGATCAGGGCGCCGGCTGCCGTGGCGCCACCACCGGCAAATGCCGTCAGTGCGCAGGAAGCGCTGGCACGGGAACTGTTGCAGGTGGCCGATGCCCATGAGGCACTGATCCAGCAGTATCTGCGGTTCAGCGGCGCCACCTCTCAGGGTACTTCCCGGCCGTAACCTGCCGGAGGGTTGCCACTCTGTAAGAAAAGCTGACACTTTTCGGCACACTGGCCGACGCGGACCGACGGTGAAAGCGCCGCGTTGACCCTTCCCAGCGGGACATGCCCGGGCTCATTGACGGCGGACCCGCGCCTGGTGCGCTTCGAGCCGGCTCTATTTGACCGACCTCGAAAACCGATACCTGAGGTACTGGCCCAGGGTGGGGTGATACCAGAGCCCGGAGGGGCCGACGCCGTCGCGACAGGCAAGGGTGCCGTCGACCGCGTCGCGCAAGGCCTGCTTCATCAGCGGGATGGCGCCGGCCAGCTGGTGCAGCGGATAGGTGTTGAAGCCGTCGCTGCTCTCGATGTGGATCCGTTGCTGGTACAGCACGCCGCCGGTGTCCACCCCGGTATCCACCAGGTGCACGGTGACGCCGCAGTTTTCGGCATCGCCGTGGACCAGTGCCCAGTAGCCACCGTGCACGCCGCGGTAACGCGGGGTGATGCCGACGTGGGTGTTGATGAAGGGGCGGTCGATGCACTCGATCACGGCGCGCGAAATGATCCGTGTGCCGTTCACCACGACCGCGTCGACGTCGAGCTTCCTGAGCAGCCGCCGCACCGCCGCCGCGTTGACGCTGTGCACCCGGTGGGTGATGGCTGCCGGCGGCAGGTCGGCGTGCAGCCCGTAGCGAAGGATCAGCTCGTCGATGCGGCGGCGCTGCAGTCGCGCCAGCAGCCGGTTGAACGCGATGAAGGCCAGCTGGCCGATGACCGTGGACCAGCCCAGTTGGCGCAGCCGATGGTGGATCATGGCCCGGGGCGAGGGCTTGCGCTCCACCACCACGGCGAGGATCTGCGCCTCGCCGGCCAGCGCGTTGTACATGAACCAGGACGACGGCCCGTCGCCGCACAGCATGGCGATGCGCGGAAGCCGTCGGTTCATCGCGCCGCCAGTGCGTCGGCAAGTTCGGCCATGCCCAGCGAACGCATGCCGTCATCGCGGCGCAGGCGTTCGAACTCCTCGATCACCTGCTCCAGGAAGTGCATGTTCTGGTCGGTGTCGACGCCGAAATTGTGCGGATGCCACCACAGATGGAAGATTTCGTGATGCCGGGCGGCGTGGCGCATGGCGCGCTTGATCCGGCGCAGCCGCAGGCCGTCCAGCCAGGCTAGGCGCGGGTCGTGGGGGCGCAGGAAACGGCTGGCCGGAAAGTTGAACGGAGGCGCGCCGGCGCAGCTTTCCAGCGTGTACGTGTGGTGGCCGCTGAGGTTGATGTAGCTGTCCAGCAGGCGGCCCATGCGGCGCACGGCGTTCTGTCCGACGTTGTCGGTCGCGGCATACAGCCAGCCGTGCTCGTTGCCGCGATAGGCGGTGATGCCGTGTTCCGCCAGTATCGCCAGGTAGTCGGGGTGCCACTGGTTGCGGGGAAACACGAGGCTGCGCGGGGTGATGCCGCGTGTCGCGGCGATGCGGATGGCGGCGGCGAGGTCGGCCCTGAACGTCGCGGCCGTCTGTCCGGCTTCGCGGCAGTAGTAGTGCGAGTAGGTGTGGGTCGCGATCTCCTGGTGCGGTGTCGCGGCGATCAGGTCGATCAGTGCGGGCGCGAAGTGGTAACGCTCGTCGATATCCGTCGACTGTTCCAGATAGCGGTACGGGCAGAGCGCATGGTTGTCGTAGTGGGGCCGTTCGGGCGGAGCCGCCGACAAGGCCTCGTTGCGGTCATGGCAATACAGGAAGCCCACGGCTGCCCAGGTGGCATGGATGTGATGCTGCTCGAACAGGCTCAGCATGCGCGGGATGGCTTGCCGGACGCCATCCAGATGCTCGCGGTAAGCATCGAGGCTACGTGTGTCGCGCACGCCCCAGTAGAGCTCGAAATCGATGGATATTGTGAATGCGCCGGTGTTCATGCCACCCCCAGCCTGCTTCCCGCCGGCACGAGCGTATCAGCTTCAGATGAACGCCGGTTTCACCCACCGGCCTGCGACCTGCCGGTACACCCATCCGAAAAAGCCCGGGCTGGCCGGGCTTTTTCGGGCACGCGTGGTTGTAGCGGTGTTTCAGGCGATGTCGGGCAGGGCCGTCACGCCGGACTCGATCGCCGCCTTGTGCATCAGGGTGCGCGGCAGGATGCGGGCGAAGTAGAACGCCGCGGTGTCGCGCTTGGCCTGCTTGAACGCGGCGGACTGCGTGCCGGCTTCGGCGGCGGCCACGCTGCGTGCCCACAGGTAGGCGAGGGTGACGTAGCCGGAGTAGTACAGGTAGTCGGTGGCGGCGGCGCCGAGTTCCTCCGGGTTGGCCTGCACGCGCTGGGCCAGGCTCACGGTGAGATCGCTCCACTCCTTGGTGGCGACGGCGAGCGGGCCGATCAGGCTGCGCAGCGCGGCATCCGCACTGTGCTGCTGGCAGAACGTGCTGATCTCCTGCAGGAAGTGCTTCGCGCCCACGCCTTGCAGCTGGAGAATCTTGCGGCCCAGCAGGTCGGCCGCCTGGATCCCGGTGGTGCCTTCGTACAGGGTGATGATGCGGGCGTCGCGCACGAACTGCTCCATGCCGTTCTCGGCGATGTAGCCGTGGCCACCGTAGATCTGCAGCGCTTCCTTGGTACACTCCTGCGCCAGTTCGGTGGTCATGCCCTTGGCGATCGGGATCAGGAACGCGACCAGCTCGCCGGCCTTTTGCCGGGCGGCGGCGTCCGCCGCGCGATGCTCGATGTCGGTCTGCAGCGCGGTGTACAGCACCAGCGCGCGCGAACCTTCGACGAACGCGCGCTGGGTCAGCAGCATGCGGCGCACGTCCGGCTGCACCAGCAGGTTGTCGGCCGGCTTGTTCGGGAATTTCGGGCCGGACAGCGCGCGCGACTGCAGCCGCGCGCGCGCGTAGTTGAGGCTGTTCTGCAGCGCGCGCTCGGCCAGCGCCAGGCCCTGCACGCCGACCGAAAGGCGCGCCGCATTCATCATGGTGAACATCGCGGCGAGGCCCTTGTGCGGCTGGCCGATCAGGTAGCCCTCGGCGCCGTCGAAGTTCATCACGCAGGTGGAGCAGGCGTGGATGCCCATCTTGTGCTCGATCGCGCCGGCGGTGACGCTGTTGCGCGCGCCCAGCGAGCCGTCCTCGTTGACCTTGAATTTCGGCACGATGAACATGGAGATGCCGCGGCTGCCTTCCGGTGCGTCGGGCAGGCGCGCCAGTACCAGGTGCACGATGTTCTCGGTGAGGTCGTGCTCACCGGCGCTGATGAAGATCTTGGTGCCGGTGATCTTGTAGCTGTTGTGACCGCCTGATTCCAGCGGGCCGGGTTCGGCGCGGGTCTTCAGCAGGCCCAGGTCGGAGCCGGCCTGCGGCTCGGTCAGGCACATCGTGCCGGTCCAGCGGCCTTCGATGATCGGCTTCATGAAGCGCTCGCGCTGCCACTCTTCGCCGTGCAGTTCCATGGCATGGGTGGCGCCTTCGGACAGCAGCGGGTACAGGCTCCAGGCCAGGTTGCCGGACTGGAAGATCTCGGTGGTGGCGGTGCCGAGCACGCCGGGCAGCGCCTGGCCGCCGTAGGTTTCGGGATTGGTCAGGCCGGTCCAGCCGCCTTCGGCGAACTGCTTGAACGCTTCCTTGAAACCCTTCGGCGTGGTCACCGTCTGGCTGGCCTTGTCGTAGCGGCAGCCTTCCGCGTCGGCGGGCGCGTTGGTCGGCGCCAGCAACTGCTCGCTGAGGCGGCCGGCTTCCTCCAGCACCGCGTCGAGCAGGTCGCGGCTGTGCGCTTCGCCGCCCTGCAGCGAGGTGAGGATCGGTTCGGCACCGAGCACGTCGAACAGGGCGAAGCGCAGGTCGTCGAGGGGGGCCTTGTAAGCAGTCATGGTGATTCCTTCGGTGGAAAGCGGGGATGCCTAGCGATACGTGTTGGGGATGCCCGGCACCGGCGAGATCCAGTCGTTGCCGTTGAAGTCGAACGAGCGCGGCTTGTCTTCCTGCTCGGGCTTGGCGCTGGCGCTGCCGCCGATGCGATAGGCCAGCGCGCCGGCGCTGCCCTTGGCGGCGATCGCCTGCAGCGCCTTGGTCATCGCCGCGGTGGGCAGCACGTTGAGCTGGATCACGTCGCCGGCAAGCTCGGGAATGTCGAGGTCGAAGGTGGCGTGCAGCCGCACCGGCACCAGTTCGGCGAGCTGCAGCTGGCCATCCAGCGACTTGAAGTCCATCCCGCCGTAGCTGTTGTTCTGGATGCGCAGGGTCAGCTGCCATTGCCCGCTCGGCAGCACCACCAGCTGCTGGATGCTCAGGGTCGGCGGGTACACGCTCTTCTTCGTCGGACCGCAGGCGGCCAGGCCCAGCAGCAGGACGGGGATGATCCAGCGCAGCAGACGCATCGCGGCTTCTCCAAACGATCGTTTGAATACCGATTCTAACCGCGATTGGGGCCGGGCGCGCCAGTACCGATTGCAGTGATGACTGCGACGAACCGGCACATGGCGAGCGTGGGTGCGCTGCGGAGCGGGCCGGGCCGCATACGCTCAGCGCGCTGCGTCAACGGCGGGCGCGACCGGGGTCGACATCGGCGACGGTGCCCCGCCGCACGGGGGGATGAAGGGAAGCGGAACGTGCAGGCCGTCAGCGCGTGGCCGGTTCGACCATGACCAGCTTGATGCCGTGCTTGCTGGCGAACTTCTTCGCGTTCTGGTGCTGGATCGAGCCGAATTTCGCATCGAGCACCATCTCGCTGATGCCTCCGGTGAAGGGCAGTTCGCTGAAGACGTGCCCTTCCAGCAGCAGTTTCTCGTCGGCGGTGTCGGGCAGGACCATGTCGAAGTAGCAGCTCTGGATGATCGCGTCGAGCATGACTGGCTTGGCCCATGCCACCAGCGAGCCCAGCACGTGGAACGCCGCCTGCGACGAGGCATCCTGGATATAGAACGTGTCGCTGGGGTAGTACAACGCATTCACCTTGAACTTCGGGTTCAGCACCAGGTGGCTGCCGCCGTAGTCGATGGTGGAACCGTGCAGGCGCCGCCCATAGTTGAGTGCGGCGAAGACCTGCTTGGCTTCCGGGTTGAAGCGGCGGTTGCCGGAGTCGGCGTACTTGCTGTCCTTGCCCGTGGCGGCCGGGGCGGCCACCGTGCGCACGTTCGGGTTGGCCCGGAATTCCATCTGCTCGCGGATACGGTCCATGCCCTGGCGTCCCGGCGCCAGGCCGCGCGCGGGCGCCTTCGCACTGGCTGCGCCGGTCGCGTTGTTGAAGGTGATCCGGTCGTCGGCCTGGGCGCGGATCACCGGCGGGTTCTTCGCGTCGCCCAACAGCTGCGCCTGCGCGCCGTTGCGGCCCGAACGCGCATAGGCCTGGGCATAGGTGGGAAAGTGATTCTCGGTGGAGAACCAGCTGTCCGCGTTGAAATTGATCGTGAGCGAAGCGGCCTGCAGGCTGAGGTTGATCTTTTCGTAGACCTTCAGCCACCTGTCGCCGCCAAGCTTCATGCCGGCAAGCCGCGGGTTGCCGGCCAGGGCCTGCGCCACCAAGCGCTCCAGATCCTTGTTGCGCCGGTACAGTGCTTCAACACGCCCCTCGACATAATGCTGCTGCACCAGTCCGGCGGATGGGCCGGTCACCTTTTTCCACAAGGTCTGGGGAGGCGACATGGACAACTCCTTTGGCAGACAAGGTGTGTAGCGAAGATCCGGATGCAGGGACTCGCCGACTCTAGCGCAGGGATCTGCGCCGGGAAAGACCGATGGCGGGGTGGCTCCCGATCGTTCGGTGGCCTGGCGAGGCGATGGCGAACGCTTCCGCGGCTGGTCGCAAACGGGCATCATCGCCGCTTCACTTTCACCCGCAGGGTTCCGCCGCATGTCACGACGCTTTGTTGCACGCCGCTCGCCGATCCACGGCAACGGCGTGTTCGCCACCGCCCCGATCGCCAAAGGCGAGGAAATCATCGAGTACAAGGGCAAGTTGATAAGTCACGCGGAGGCGGACGATCTGTACGGCGACGGCGGCGAGACCGGCCACACTTTCCTGTTCACGCTCAACGACGACTACATCATCGACGCCAACCAGAACGGCAACAGCGCGCGCTGGATCAACCACAGCTGCGCGCCGAACTGCCGCGCGCTGGTCGAGGAAAGCGCCAGCGGCGATCCGCGCAGGGACCGCGTGGTGATCGAGGCGATCCGCAACATCAAGCCGGGCGAGGAGCTCACCTACGACTACGGCATCGTGCTCGACGTGCCGCACACGGCGCGCCTGAAAAAGCTGTGGAAGTGCCTGTGCGGGTCGCCGAAATGCAGCGGCACCCTGCTCAAGCCGAAGCGCTGAGGGCAGGAATGAGTGGAGAGGAATGGAAAACGAGAGAAGCCTCCATTCATTTTTCCCACTCACTCCTCGCTTCATTCCTAATCCTCTTCCGCGTGCGGCTTCCATGCCTCGCTGAGCTGCTTCTGCACGGTCGGCGGTACCGCTTCGTAGTGGCTGAGATCGAGGCTGTAGCGGCCGCGGCCGCCGGTCATCGACTTCAGCTCGGTGGGGTAGTCGGTCAACTCCGCCAGCGGCGCCTGCGCCTTGATCACCAGCTCGCCGCCGCGCTGGGTGTCGGTGCCCAGGATGCGTGCCCGCTTGCCGGCGAGGCCGCCGGTGACGTCGCCGACGTTGTGTTCGGGAATCGCCACCTCGACGTTGACGATCGGCTCCAGCACGATCGGCTTCGCCTTGCCGACGGCGTCCAGGAACGCCTTCTTGCCGGCGCTGATGAAGGCGACCTCCTTCGAGTCGACCGGGTGGTACTTGCCGTCGTACACGGTCACGCGCAGGTCCTGCAGCGGGTAGCCGGCGACGGCGCCGTGCTCCATCGCCTGGCGCACGCCTTTCTCGATCGCCGGCAGGAACTGGCCGGGGATCACGCCGCCCTTCACCGCGTCGACGAATTCGAAACCGGCGCCGCGCTCGAGCGGTTCGATGCGCAGGAACACTTCGCCGAACTGGCCGGCGCCGCCGGTCTGCTTCTTGTGCTTGTGGTGGCCCTCGGCGTGGCCGGCGATGGTCTCGCGATACGCGATCCGCGGCGGGTGCGAGTCCACCTCGACGCCGTAGCGCTCGCGCATGCGCTCCAGCATCACCTTCAGGTGCAGGTCGGACAAGCCGCGCACCACCGTCTCGTTGAGCTCCTTGTGGTGCTCGACGCGAAAGCACGGGTCTTCCTCGGCCAGCCGCCCCAGCGCGTTGGAGAGTTTCTGTTCCTGGCCCTTGTGCCGCGGCTCCAGCGCCAGCCCGAACATCGGCGAGGGGAACGCCAGCGGCGCCAGCGTGATCAGGTCCTCGTCGTGCGAATCGTGCAGCACCGCGTCGAAATGGATCTCCTCCACCTTCGCCACGGCGGCGATGTCGCCGGGAATCGCCGCCTCGATCTCCACATGGGTCTTGCCCTGCAGGCGGAACAGGTGGCCGACCTTGAACGGCTTGCGGCCGTCGTCGACCAGCAACTGGCTGTCGCGGCGGATCGTGCCCTGCCACACGCGGAACACGCCGAGCTTGCCCACGAACGGATCGTTGACGATCTTGAACACGTCAGCGATCACGTGGGCCGCGGGATCGGCGCTGATCTTGAGCGGCGTGCCGTCGCCGCGCGCGAACGGCGGCGGGTTGCCCTCGCCCGGGTTCGGCAACAGCCGCGCGGCCACGTCCAGCAGTTCGGCCACGCCTGCGCCGGTGCGCGCGCTGACGAAGCAGATCGGCACCAGGTGGCCTTCGCGCAGGCACTGCTCGAACGCGTCGTGCAGCTGCTGCGGCGTCAGCGCGCCTTCGCCGGCATCCAGGTAGCGGTCCATCACGCTTTCGTCGACCTCGACCACCTGGTCAAGGATGCGCTGGTGCGCCTCCGCCAGCGAGGAAAAGTCGGTGGCGCCCTCGGTGTGGAAGAAGCAGTCCAGCACCCGGTTGCCGCGGTTGGCGGGCAGGTTCACCGGCAGGCATTCGCTGCCGAACTCCTCGCGCAGCGCGTCCACCAATGCGGCCAGTTTGGCGCCGTCGTAGTCGATC
Source organism: Rhodanobacter soli (assembly GCF_040548735.1). Classification (NCBI taxonomy): domain Bacteria; kingdom Pseudomonadati; phylum Pseudomonadota; class Gammaproteobacteria; order Lysobacterales; family Rhodanobacteraceae; genus Rhodanobacter; species Rhodanobacter soli. The sequence goes on from NZ_JBEPSD010000003.1 coordinate 269,710, forward strand.
TTGTTGATTACCAGCACGCGGGCCAGGCCGCGCTTGTGCGCGTGCATCATCATGCGGCGGGTGCCGTACTCGATGCCGTTGATCGCATTGACCACGACCGCCACGGTTTCCACCGCGGACAACGACGCCAGCGTGGCGCCGCGGAAGTCGGCGTAGCCAGCGGTGTCGATCAGGTTGAGGTGACAGTCGCCGTGGTCGAGGTGCGCGATGCAACTGTCGATGGAATGGACGCGCGCCTTTTCCTGCGTGTCGCTGTCGGACACCGTATTGCCGCGCTCGACTGTACCCGGCGTCTGGATCACGCCGCCGGCCACCAGCAGCGCTTCGAACAACGTGGTCTTGCCCACGCCGGCGTGTCCGGCGAGCGCGATGTTGCGGATGCTTTCCGTGGAATGCGTCACGATGCGACCCTCCCATGCAGGGCGTGGCCTCGTGGCATGAACGGCGCCGCGCGAGGCCGCGCGTTGGCGGCTGACGATGGCGGGCCGTCATGGTCGTCTTGCACCTGCGCAGGGCGTGGCGTGCGTCGGGCAACGGCGGTCATGGCGGAGAGACGGCGCGTGGCACCGTCCGCCTAGCCTTGAGCGAACCACCGGTGCGGTCAAGCTGCAGTGCGGGGAACCGGCGTCGTGCCGCGGCGGTCTCAGTGAAATGCGTCGCGCCCCCTTCCGCCGCCGTCCGACGCGGGGCGGAGGTTCAAGCGCCATCGGCCATCCTGTTCGCCGTCACCCTCCGCGAGGCACCGTCATCGTCCATTCGCAGCAGCTTGCCCGGCATCGCCCACCGCCGGACCCGGAACCCGGCCAGTTGCCGGGTCGCGGCCTGAGTCCGCTGGACGGCGCGGCGCGGGCGCTGCTGCGGCAACGGCGCTGGCGCGAGCCACAGCACGAGCGGCGCCAGCGCTGGCTGGCGCTGGTGGTGGCCGGCTTGCTGCATGCGCTGTTCGTGCTGGTGATCTGGCAGCAGATGCAGCCGCCGACGGTCCGGACCACGGTGCGCACGCAAGCGGACGACGTGCTGCAGGTGCGCTTCATCACGCGCGCACCGGACACCGCGGCCGCACCGCCACCGCCGGCCACGCCAGTGCCGCCGAGGCCCCGCGTGCCGTCCCGTCCGCACGAGCCGCCCGCGAAGAACGCGATGACCTTGCAGGTGCCCACGCCGGCACCGGCCGCGCCGCGCCTGTATGACGAGCACGGCCAGCCGTTGCTGCCCGCGGCCGCTGCCAGCGCGCCCACGCCCGACTACGTGCAGCATCTGCCGCAGGGCGACGCGCGGATCATGCAGCACCGCAGCCCGGTCACCTATCAGGCCACGCGCTTCGAGAAGGACTGGAACAGCAACAGCAATGCGATCGACAGCGCGCTGCAGAAGCTGGTGGACAAGACCACGGTGAAGAAGACCATCCGCCTGCCCGGCGGCGTGCGCATCCACTGCGGTGTTTCGCTCGCCATGCTGGCCGGCGGCTGCGGCGGCGACCCGCCGCCACCGCCTTCGGCCAAGGACGGCGACGAGCGCCTCAGCATGGCGCCGGCGAAGCCGCTGGCGGGCGGCACGCATGCGCCGCCGAAGCCCAGCGAGAAGGCGTGCATCGCGATGTATCGCGCCGGCAAACCGCTGGCATGGGGCTGCCCGGTCGACACGCCGAATCGCGCGGTCGACGCCGAACTGCGCGAACGCGCCGCGGGAGCCGCCAGGCAACACTAAGAGCAGGTGCGCCCATTACACTGGCCGGCATGCCCCTGCCACCCCCGGATCAACCCGCCGCCGGCCGCCCCGTCAATCCTGCGCGGGTGATGCTGAATTCGCCGCTGGCGGCGGCCACGCGAGCCCGGGTTTATCACCAGCGTACCCGTCCGCGCCCGCGCGAACGCGGCCTGCGCATCCTCGCCATGGCGGGCGCGCTGCTGGTGCATCTGATCTTCCTGTTCGGCTTCGTGCTCGGCCCGGCGTACGAGGTGATGCCGCCGCCGGAATCGCGGCAGCAGTTGCTGCAGGTACGCCTGATCGAGCCGCCCGAACCGCCGCCACCGCCGCCGGTGCGCGGCACGCCGCCCAAAGAGCGCGGCCCGCGCCACCAGGGCCGCAGCAGCCGGCCCGCGCCGAGCAGCGAGCGCAGCGCGAACACCACGGCCGTGATCGCGCCGAAGCCGGCTACCGCCGCGGCGACGCCGGTGATCGCGAAGGCCGCGAAGCCGCACGCGCCGATGCCGAAGCCGGTCGCTGCCCCACCAGCGCCGGTGAGCCTGCCGCAACCGGCGCCGACGCCGGAACTGCGGCCCATCCCGCTGGCCGGCGAGCCACCGGCCGTGACGCTGCCGACGCCGGCCATGCAACCGCCGGTGCCGCCGAAGTTCCAGCCCGAGTCGGTGCGCAAGCCGCAACTGGAAGGCAACCGCCCGATGCCGCCACCGCCGTCGCTGGTATTGCCGGAACTGCCGCCGCAGGCAGCGCCGCCGATCACCGTGTCGAGCATCGCGTTGAATACCGAGGTACCCAAGTCCAGCGCACCGGCCAGTGTGACGCCGGCCCGTGCGCAGCTTCCCGCTGCGCCGCCGGTACCCGAATTGCAGCCCGTCCCGCTGCCCGCACAAGCTTCGCCGAGCGTGAACGTGCAGGCGCCGCTGAGCGTGCCGACGCCGACCGTGCCGATCGAGAAACCGCAGCTGCAGGCACCGGCAGCCGAGGTAGCCGAGGCGGAACTCGAGGCGGTTCCGCTGGCGCCGCCGGCCCCCGCACGAATGGAGCCGCAGGCACCGAGTGCGAAGATCGAGGTCGCTGACGCGGCACGCGAAACAGCCGTCCAGCCGTCCATCGAACGACCGCAGTTGAGCGCGCCGCCCGCCATCGCTGCCGCCGCCACGCCGGCTCCGCCGGCAACAAGTCCACCGGCGGAGTCGGCGTCGCCCGCGGCGACCGAGCAGGCTGCACCCAGTCCCACGGAAACCAGCAGCGGGCGCGACGTCAGCCGCGCCCCCGACGCCACGCCGCAAGGCAGCGACCTGGCCATCCCCGGCAAGCCTGAAGGCGTGGTCGCCGCACCGGAAAGCGCCAGCACCGGCACCGCAGCCGCCCAGCCCGCGGCGCGCCAGGGCAGTGACCAGGGCCGCAGCGGCAGGCAGCCGGGCGAGGGCCAGCCCGGCGGCAACCAGCCCGGTGCGGAGCAGGGCGAGCCGCAGGCCGCGTTGGGCAGCTACGTGCAACTGAAGCCGCACGGCGATACCGAGATCATGAGCCACGGCACGCCGAACATCGGCTACCAGCCGACCCGTTTCGAAAAGGACTGGGCGCCCGAAGGCGAAAGCTCGATCGACACCGCACTGCGTCGTGCCGTCGAGAAAACCGCGGTCAGCCACACCTTCCACCTGCCGCGCGGCGTGCGCGTGGAATGCACAGTAATGCCGCTGCTGCCGATAGCCCTGTTCGGTTGCAACAACCCCGATCCGCCCGCGAAGCCGGTCGACGACAAAGTCTACGAGCGCTTGCACCTGGCGCCGGCCAATCCCGTGGCGGCGCCTGCGCCGGCGGCCAGCAGCGCCACCCCGGCGCTGATGGTCAGGTTCGACAACAGCGCCGAGTGCGCCGCCGCCCGCGTCGCCGGCAGCCCGCCACCACCCGGCTGCGAAGGCATCGTGTTGCCGGTGAAGCCGGCCGCACCCGCATCGTCATCCAGCTCGTGGGTACCGGCGAGCGACCAGTTCCACTGAGGCACGGCGAGGCGGCTGGTTTCTCGCCATGTCTGCGGGACGATATGGTTGCCTTCAAGGCGTGAGAGACAGGGCGTCGCCGGGCGAGTGGGGGCAGATCATCGTGTCCGACGTTCACCGAGTTTCGCCGGCATGCGCCCTTCCAATGCACGGACGGTGGCGCCTTAAACGCATGCATGCATCCGATCCAGCAACCGCGGCGTTTTCGCCCCTGGTACACCCGCACTTTCGCCTGTGTAACTCATACACCCCCAAAAGTGTCGGATAACACCGGCAGCCTGCATCCGCATTCGCGATGACGCTGCAGTGCAAGCGCATGATCTGCTGCAGAAATTCGCAGCTTGAACGGTCAGGAGCGGAACTGCATACTCGGCGCAACACCCCACTTTTGGGGTCTACTAAGCGTTAGAACTCAATGGCCGCTTCGCGCAAAATTGTTCTTCATTCACTGCACGGCTATCGCCCGGAACTCGATGCCGTCGTGACGCAATGGATCCATGAGCGCGTCGGCTATGTTGGGGTTGTTGGCGTTGATGCATCAAGGATCGAGGACATCATCGATGATCTGTGTGTTGGGGATGGCTCAAACTCATACTTCATGCTCACAGCGTCCCACGGCCCAGACGAGACACTTCAAGACGCTATCTTTCTTGCAGAGCAAATTTCAGGTGAGCTCGCCGGCGATGTACACGTCGTTGAGTTCTAACATTTCATTCAAGCGGACGGCTACGCCGCCGCTTAATTCCAGCGTTAGGCATCATCTAGCCATGCAAGACGAAATCGCTAATAGCGTTGTTGCCGTCGTCAAGTTCGTCGCGTACTACATCATCTGGTCATTCGTTCTGTTCAACCTGGGTCGCATGTCGCTGCTTCTGGTTACGCTTGGTCAGTATCCGCGGGGCCTTGATGCTCAACGTCACGCCAACCAAATTTCGCTCGTTGGCACTCTTGTGCTCGTCTTGGCTTGGTCGGCTATTGCCATCTACAACAACACTCTTGGCGTCCCTGCCTAACATCTCATTCGAGGCGGACGGCTACGCCGCCGCTCAATTCCAGCGTTAGACATCACAGGGGGCACTGACATGGACATGTTTTCCGGCGTACTTGGTCTGATCGTTATTCTCTTTCTGTTTGTACTCGCTGTGCTGTGGTTTTTCCTCCCGTTCGCGATCTTCGGAACCAAGGACAAACTCGCAGCCTTGATCGTAGAATCCAAGAAGGCGAACGTGGAGCTTGCCCGCGTCGTTGCAGAGCTTGCAGCCACGCGCGCTGAAATGGCACAAACGCGTCCCCTTCAAAATGGTTCGGGCAGTGTCTAACATCTCATTCGAGGCGGACGGCTACGCCGCCGCTCAATTCCAGCGTTAGTGCCCATGAAAACTCTTCTACTCGCCCTCACAATCGTTGCTTCGGCTTTGCCGAGCTATGCGTTGGCATGTAGTCCGGCTTATCCAGACGAGTCGATGGCACATGAATCAAAGGGTCTTTTCGTTGGCACAGCTGTCAGCTCTCGCTGGTCCGATGAGCGCCCGCACCTAAACGTGAGGGTCAAAGTCACCGAGGTTCTTCGCGGAAAAGCTTCTGGTGAGATTTTCGCCATCTCGCCCTGTGCTCTTCCTATCAACGATGGCGAGCGAGTCGTTGTCGTCCAATATGAGGACGGTAAATATGACTACGATCACGTGGTGTATCCCGCTGACATGGCCGAAAAAGTATTCCGGGCGGGCCTGCGCGCTGGGCACTAACAACTCGTTCAAGGCGGACGGCTACGCCGCCGCTTAACTCTAGCGTTAGACACAGGGGAATAACGTGCGTCACTTAGCCAAATTGCTCGTAGCTGCTGCTGCCTTCTGCGTCCTCGCAGCCTCCGCCGAGGAAGTGACGGTCACAAAAGAACTTCAGGCCGCAATGCAAGATATCGCAGTCCATTCCAAGGTCGTGACCGTGGACGGCGCAGGAGCCACTCCAGAAAACTTTCACCAGGACTTCGATCCCGCAACTCTTCAAATCGTAATGCTGGCCAAGCCTTCAGACGGGGCTGCTCAAGTTTCCAGCGATGGCGAGGTCATCTTTCTACAAAAGGACACTTCGGAGAAAGAGCAGCAGTCACTGTTTGCAACGGCCTTTTATCTCAAGGCCAAAGCCCGCGAGGCCACTTCGCAACCCGCTGGCGCACACAGCTCACCGTAGTGTCTAACATCTCGTTCAAGGCGGACGGCTACGCCGCCGCTTAACTCCAGCGTTAGACCATGAAGACCAAAGCAATCCTTGACCCTGAGACTATTGCGGCGTGGCAGCTAGCTGCCGCAGGCTCTCAGCAAAAATTCAAATTGGTATTCGCCTCTCTCTTCATGGCTCTCCTTTGTCTTGGCATCGGAATTTTTCTTCACAACATTTACATTTTTGGCCTCTTCTTCGTCTTGGCGTTCATCGCGCTGGCAGCCAATGCAGCAATTCGCCTCAACCTAGCGTGCCCTCACTGCGCTCAGTGCCCCCTAACTCCGTTTGTCTTAAGTTCGCCATCTACCATCGAGTTTTGCCCGCATTGCTTTTACTGGTTAAAGTCACCGTGGTAGGCATCCGGTCGCCTAACCACTCGTTCAAGGCGGACGGCTTCGCCGCCGCTTAACTCCAGCGTTAGGCCGCTATGAGGCATATTCGAATCATTGAGATTCCTCCTGGTGAAGCTCCAGAGCGGGTCCGCGCGGCTTGGGTAGGGGTGACCATCCAGCTTGCTGACATCCCAGAGCCACAGCCAAGTATTTGGTCCACGACCGGAGTTCTAGGCAGGGATCACGGTTTGCTGGCTAGGTTCAAGAATCTCTTTGGCGTACCGGTCGCCGAGCAACCCAACGTGGCCTATGTTGTCGACGTTATCGCTGCCATTGAGTCTCTGCGCGCACAATCACCGTCTGCCGCTGCGTGGTGGGAGCGCCACACTCCGCACCTGCTCAAACTGGGCAAAAGGTTCTGTTTTGCCGCGTCGTGCTCTGAGGAAACCGCACATGGTGACGCGGCCTAACATCTCGTTCAAGGCGGACGGCTTCGCCGCCGCTTAACTCCAGCGTTAGAGCGCATGAAGCAGACTACGGCGGCAAATCTGGCTTTGATTCTGGTTGTGGCCGGTTGGCTGCTAGCCTTCTATGGCGTCACTTCGCAACTTGGCGACCCATCACCCTCCGCCCCACGGGCACAAATCGAAGCTGCTCGGCATCTGTCACTTACAATACTGGGCGTCGGTGTCGTGTGCATACTGGCCGCCCTTTGTCTTTCCGGTTTCAGTTTTACTGCAGCCAAAGTTCGTGCCAGTGTTTGCGCTGCGCTAGGCTTTCTGCCTGCAATCGCTGTTATCTGGAGCATGCTGTGAGTGGCAGTGCGCTCTAACTACTCGTTCAAGGCGGACGGCTTCGCCGCCGCTTAACTCAAGCGTTAGGCTCATACTAAATCGTACGACAATGGAAAAAGACACCGACCGCAGCATGTCACTCTTTATTGCCATCATCACCAAGATAGGCTCAGCCATATTTATGGCAGCGGCGCCATTGATATTTCTAGGAATCCTTTACCAAGGCGGGCTTGGTACGGTTCCCGTCTACAATCGTGGCGGGCAGGTAATTTTCTACGTCAACAATGTCGTTGCAGCTCTCATCTTTTCTTGGCTTTGGTTCTCAATCAGTGCGCTGATGTTCTCCTTCTCAAAGAAGGCCGTGGCTAAATTTCGCAAGCAGCGTGATGCGGCCTAACAGTTCGTTCAAGGCGGACGGCTTCGCCGCCGCTTAACTCCAGCGTTAGGCCGCAGTCATGCCTTTAAAGAATCCTGTCATTTTTACGATTCTGGTGCTTGCTGTGTTGCTTGCCGCAGGCATCGTCACGTATATCTATGGCTTGCCCCTGCTGCAAGGATCTCAGGTGGGTTGCCAGATCGGCGGAGGCATCAAATCATTTGGTTGTTCTACCTCGTTCGGATTCTTCATGGTCTGGGTTTTAATTGTGGTCGGCTTTGCAATTGGTGCAATCTGGACAAAATTTGGTCAACAATAAACACGTGTTCGGCCTCACCGATTCTAGGGTTGCGGCCTAACATCTCATTCAAGCGGACGGCTGCGCCGCCGCTTAATTCAAGCGTTAGGGCCAACCATGCTCCGTCATGTTCTCGCTGCAGCAAATACGCTCTTCGCAGCCATTGCAGCGTTCATGATCTATGTTGTTATGCCGTATAGCCGCCAGCTTTTCTGTGAGTCTTGGCGCATGGAATGCGAGCCGCTATCTAACATTGCTGTCGCCGCTTGGGCGGCCCTGCCAATCGCTGCAGTAGTTATGTCGCTCTGGGCTGGCTACCGCATCCGTTCGCATCACGAGCGTGTTAGTTTGGGGCTCTTCCTGTGGTATCCGATCTTCTTCACTGTCACAGCGTTTTTTCTCTTCGCAAACCGGGTCCCAGCCTCTGGGCCCTAACATTTCGTTCAAGGCGGACGGCTTCGCCGCCGCTTAACTCTAGCGTTAGGCCGCAAGGAGCCCGCTCGTGCGATACCGAATCGAACAGGAGTCTGGGCATGACACTTCGGGCAACTACACCTTTCGCATCTACAGTAATGACCGACTCGTCGCTCGGTACTGGCACGACTATCGCGGTGACGAGCACGGCATCGAGTTCGTCAACGGTAAAAAAACAAGCCTGTCCCGGTCAAGCGGCTAGCTTCATCACAGGTGGCGGGCCACAGCCACTGGTGCTCTCGGAGCAGGCTGCGTCTTACCTCGACCGGGAGTTGGCGTAAATGCTTAGGGGTAGTCCCGCGTCGTGCGGCCTAACATTTCGTTCAAGACGGACGGCTACGCCGCCGCTTAACTCCAGCGTTAGGTCCCAGATGGGCGCACTGTCGAGACTTCGAAAATGGGCCAATCGAGATGATGGTCATTTCTACCAAATCGGCAACGAGTCTATCGATGTCCTCACGGTCGTCGGCGCGCTCGTTCTCATCGGTGCACTTATCCTTTGGCAGCTTCACTCTCAGGTAGGTATTAGTAGTGTTTGGGCCATCGCGGTTGGCATTGTTGGCCCGGCTTTGCTCGTCGCAGGTGGCACGTCGGGCAGCAACGGCAGTGGCACCTAACATCTCGTTCAAGGCGGACGGCTTCGCCGCCGCTTAACTCAAGCGTTAGACAGCTAATGAAACAGATGCTCAATTTTGCTTTTGCAACAGCGCTTCTAGCTTTGGTCGGCTGCACCGCTAAAGCTCCAGATCCGCGCGTGCAAACGCTGGAAAGGACGCTGGGGCTGCTTAACCTCAAGAACCCGGCATCCGATGCGATGAAGAATTTCACCAAAGGTGACCTACGTTTGATTGGCGTCAACGGCTTCTCTTGTTCTCTTCCCGGCAGGCCTTCAGTGGCTCAAGAACAGCTGGCACAGCAAAACGGGATGTACTGTTTGGACGGAACTTCTGACGTTGGCCTTCGCGACCTTAATGAGCAGGCCGCCGTGTATTCTGCTCGCTACAACGCGGCGCTCGTTAAGCTCATACACCGGTAGCTGTCTAACATTTCGTTCAAGGCGGACGGCTCCGCCGCCGCTCAATTCCAGCGTTAGGTGCCGCAATGGAGATGCAACGCGAACTTGCAGCGGCAATCGAAGAGTTTGATGCCTGGGATCGCCCTTGGGAGTTCTATTCATCTGTGTCTTCGTCGTTGCGCCCGGCTGCTCGCTCCGAGCTCGAACGCATCTGGGCTACCGCAACAGACTCAGTTGGCTGGTCAACCTGTGAAGATCTTGCCCAAGGCTCCTCACTTGCAGAGACCCGCCTCTCACAGAGCTTTCCGTGGCTCTCAGCAAAGGCACGGAAGCAGTTGGCTAGTGGTGCCGCTTACCAGTGGCGGTAGCGTCACCTAACAACTCGTCCAAGCGGACGCGCGTACCGCGCGCCGCTTAACTTCAGCGTTAGGCGGCAGAGCATTTTTTCTTCGCAGTGCTTCGCGCGTTTCACGTCTTGGCTTCGTGTTGGCAAAGCGGCGTCTGCTGTTCCTGGCTGGCCTGCGTTGTTGTCTTTCGTGCGCTTGGTCGTCCGTCGTGCCTTGCGCGCGTTGGCGCACATCGCATCTTCATACTTTTTCGTGCGCGCGGTTCACGGCAGCGTGGCGTTTGTCGTCAGCGGTTCGTTCGTCGCACGCAGGCCACAAGTTGCGCGGCATTGCCGGGCTTTCAAAGCAGCGCTATCGTGTTCGCACATGACGGTGTAACCGTGCTGCCGTCTAACATCTCGTTCAAGGCGGACGGCTGCGCCGCCGCTTAACTCCAGCGTTAGCTCAGCGGGGAAGGTCACGGCATGCGAACGACCGGCGCTTTGTGGATTGTTACGATTGCTTTGGCTATCGCTCTAATTCCGTCAATACCATATGGCTACTACTCTGTAATGCGTTGGCTTGTGTGCGCTTCATGCGCCTGGCTCTCTCTCGCCTCGTTTCGCAGCGAGCGAGAGGAGTGGGCTTGGTGCTGGGGAGTGATCGCAGGCATCTACAATCCAATCTTCCCGGTGCACGCCACTAGGGAAATTTGGTCGTTTGTCAATGTTGCAGCCATCGTGCTCGCAGCTTGGTATACCTTCAAAGCGTCTCGGCCAAACAGGGGGAAGCAAGATGGGGGAGAAGCTTGAGAACACAGCGGGTTGCGTTTTCGCAATCCTATTTTTCGGGTTCGGCTTGCTACAACTTGGCGCTGGCTGGGCGGGCATTGAGCATTCGTTTGGCTGGGGCTGGGGGGTTGCGGCAGCGGTTGCTGCAATTGGCTTTCGCTTTACGTTACCAATCGCTGTGGGAGCTTTCCTCTGCGCAAAAAACATCTGGGGCTGGCATTGGGTCTTCGCAGCACTCTTTGCAGCACCAGGCCTTCTGTTCATGGTCCCAGCTTTCTTTTCGTCACTTGTGGGCGCAGTGAAACGCTGAGCTAACAGTTCGTTCAAGGCGGACGGCTACGCCGCCGCTTAACTCAAGCGTTAGGTTTTCCTCTATGACAGATCTTCGCGGCCTACTGCAGCAGATAAAGGATGGCAAGAAGTCCTTTGGACCAGCTAGCAACAGCCCTGAAGACATGGCGGTATTCCAAGACATAGCGAAGGCCCTTGCATTCGCGAACGATGAGGGCCTCTTAGAAGGTTTCGCTTCGCACAAGGAAAGCTACACGGGCAATCGCTGGTATGTCGTGGTCATGGTAAAAAGCGGTCTCAGCTACCAAGGTCAGCAGTACTTGGAGCAGCCCGCTAAACCACCAGCACCAGCCCCGGGAGATATCGTGCAAATCAAGCCAAATTTTTATGGCATTAGCATCGACTTCAACGCACTGTGGCGTAGGCTGAGGGGCAGAACCTAACATCTCGTCCAAGCGGACGGCGTACCGCTGCCGCTTAACTCCAGCGTTAGGCCCCGGAGGGGAAATGAAGCGCAACTGGGACATCATTCGTGAAATCCTCACGCACCTTGAGGAGCTGCCGAACACAGATTCCATGCTTGAGCTTTCAGATTTCCCGGAAGACCGCGCCTTCGAGTACGCGTATCACGTTGAGCTCCTCATTGAGGCAGGACTGGTTGAGGGACAAATGGCCGGAACCTTGGGAGGTGGGCCGGCAGATTTCTTTGCCAGGCGCCTCACGTGGCCTGGCCACGAGTTCCTAGACTCCATTCGATCTGACACTGTCTGGAGCAAAACCAAAAGGACATTTACATCAAAAGGTATCGACATGACGTTTGACTTGGTCAAGTCGGTCGCATCTGAGATCTCGGTGGCCCTTATCCGCGGGGCAACCGGGGTCTAACATCTCGTTCAAGGCGGACGGCTTCGCCGCCGCTTAACTCCAGCGTTAGCCCCACTAGGGCATTTATGACCGACCCAACAATCGACCAAGTCGTTCAAGCAGGGGCAGCCTCGTGCCGGAGTCTGTCGCGTTGCAACAACTTCTTTGTCTTTGAGCATTCGGATAGTTGGCTCGGGTGGGAGAACTGGCTCACGGTGGACATTGTTCGTCGCCTAAACCACAGAGCAGTCGTCCGCTTTGGTGCATACTCAAACGGATCAACGCGCTCCGATATTTTCTTAAAGACGAAACAAAAAATTGCCGTTGAGATTAAGGTTAACTATATAGATGACAACGAGCTTGATAAATGGATCGGCAAAAAACATGGGCTTCCTAAGCGCGTCGCGGACGACCTCAAAAAGCTCACTAAGTCTATTCGTAATGCAGATCGTCTTATGCTAATGGCAACAGCGCTTGAGTCGAGTCGTCGCAGTAGCGAGTATCGCGCTCTAATCGACGAAGACCTCTCAAGCAACTGGCCTAAATGGACAAGAGAATGGGCCAAGTGCGGAAATATTCTCCTTCTGAGCTTAGTTATCCCGCACGGAGCTAACAATTCGTTCAAGGCGGACGCCTCCGGCGCCGCTTAACTCCGGCGTTAGACCGCACACAAACTATGCCTGCGACTCAGACATGCACTAGCTGTGGTAAGACGCTCCCAATGAGCCGGGAGTTCTTTGGCAACACGCCAAGTGGCGGGTTCCGACGCAAGTGCAGGGACTGCATGGCCGCACATACACGAGCCCACTCGATCGAAAATCCGGAGCAAAAGCGAGCCAGAGCACTTCTCCGTAAAGCTCGCGAGAATGCTGCCGGACTGCGTTATTTCGACCATGACATTGCTTCCTTGCGTAAAGCCCAGGAAGACCGGTGCGCCTACTGTAATTCTGAATTGCTTGGAGCAGGTCAGGTTGACCACATGACGCCCGTCGCGCAAGGTGGTGCAAATGCACTTGAGAATTTGGTGTTAGCCTGTTTTCAGTGCAACACTGAGAAGCATGCCAAAACTGCTCATGAGTACTTTTGTTGGCGTTCTAGTCACGACCTGCCCGTATATGGCCATGCATATGCATACATTCTACTTTACGGACGTAAGTAGTGCGATCTAACAATTCGTTCAAGGCGGACGGGATAGTTCCTCCGCTTTAGTGGACACCCTGAACTAACCTTTCAGGAGTGTTCCATGCCCAAGCCAGGTCCCCGAACCACCACTCGCTACAGCGACGAATTCAAGGCCACGGCCGTGCGTTTGAGCACGCTTCCTGGCGTGCTCGTACAGGATGTCGCGGCGTCGCTTTACATCCATCCCTTCATGCTGTCTCGTTGGCGCAAACAGGTGCGCGAGGGCGAGATCATGACGAAGGGTACGACGGTCGATCCGGTGGTAGCCGCCGAGCTGAAAGAGTTGCGGCGGGTCAAGAAGGCCTACGAGCAACTGAAGATTGAGCATGATGTTCTAAAAAAAGCGATCGCGTTCACTTCCGCTCGAAAAGCGAACGCTTTGCCTTCATCGAGCAACAGCAGGAAGCCGTCGCGGTGAGAGTCCTTTGCCGCCTTTTCGGCGTCAGCGCCAGCGGCTACTACGCCTGGCGCGCTCGCCCGGCCAGCGAACGCGCACAGGGGGATGCACGCCTGATCGCCCGGGTCCGCCAGGTGCACCGCGACAGTCAGGAAACCTATGGCAGCCCGCGCGTGCACGCCGAACTGCGCCAACAAGGCGAGAACGTGGGTCGCCGCCGGATCGAGCGGTTGATGCGTGAGCATGCCGTGCCTGCTCGGCCACGCTGTATCGGCGCACGCCGGGGCTCGATCGATTCTTTGCCAGCGTCGACAACCAGGTTCATGCGATGACCGTGGATCGGATCGATCAGGTGTGGGTGACGGATGTGACGTATCTGAAAGTCTCTGGCACGTGGCGTTATCTGGCCACGGTGATGGATCGGCATTCACGTCGCCTGCTCGGATGGGCGCTGGGCACGGAGAAGTCGGCGCAGCTGACCGGCCGCGCACTGCGTGCGGCTGTGCGCCACCGAAAGCCACCGCCGGGCACGGTGGTGCACAGCGATCGCGGCGTGGAGTTGTCCTCACGGTTCAAGCAGGCGTTGGCAAGCGCTGCGCTGGTGCAGAGCGTCAACCGGCCACGCCGCATGACCGACAACGCGCACATGGAGTCGTGGAACAAGTCGATGAAGGCGGACATGTATCACCGCCAGTCCTTCACCAGCGAACGGACCCTGCGCTCGGCCCTGCGCAGCTACATCGACTTTTACAATAAGCACCGCTTGCACTCCGCCCTGGGCTACCGTTCTCCGGTAGAGTTCGAAGCTCAAGGCGTCTGATCCGTCGGTGTCCACTTTTGCGTAGGAACTCTCCGGCTTCGCCGCCGCTTAACTCAAGCGTTAGACGTCTACACCAACAGAGCCGGGAGATTGCCAATGAGGAAGCTTCTGGCCCTGATCACGGCAGCTACGGTTTCGGCTTTCACCGGCAACACCCAGGCACAAACATCAGCACCGCATAGCTACTGCTTCCAACCTTGTACGACGTCTTTGTCAGGGCGTTTGTCTGTTGAACATGTGCGCATGGACGATCCCAAGATGCACTTCGACGCGTACGTCCTTACCCTGCCCAATCCGATTTCAGTGCCCGATAGCGGCATGTTTCAGGGAGTGCCTCGCGAGAGTCGTGTGCAACTCGAGTTTGTCCCCCACAACCAGAGGTACTTGGCAGGCCAATGCGTAGTCGCAACTGGTGAGCTGACTGGACCCGTAACCGCATCTGACATCGGTTCGTTGGTCATGCACGTCCAATCAGTGCATGCGTGCAAAGCCGGCACACTGTAGGTACCTTCGTGTCTAACATTCCGTTCAAGGCGGACGGCTTCGCCGCCGCTCAACTCAAGCGTTAGACGCCATGCAAATCGTCCTCCGCGGCAGAGTGCAGTCTGGGAAGAATGATGCTTCCCGCTGGCTGGGCCTCTTCAATGAGGCCTACAGCCGCAAGCTTGGTGCAGCCATCTATCCGGGCTCACTGAATCTGGCGCTGGATCATGCGTTCGATTGGTCCGCTCCTTGTTTCCAACCGCACATGATCCAGTTCCAACGGGGAGAATATGGTGGCGAGCGAGACATAGTCCTGTTGCCCTGTGTCCTCGCCAACCTCGGTCATCGAAAGGCTTGGCTTTGGAGCACAACGATCGCAGCGAAGAGCCGCCCCGATCCGCACGTCGTAGAAATCATCTGCGGCGTCAAGCTGCGGGAAGCGTATGCCCTCGGCGATGGAGACTTTGTGCAATTCGAGCTGCCAGCTTAGCTCCGTCGCAAGAAATGCCAATGTACACGCACGCCTCGGCCAGGCAACTGGCGTTTAAACCCTTCCTGTATGGACTCCTCGTGCAACTAGCCGAGATTGCCTGATCGACAAGAAACGTCGGCCAGCTGTGGCGCCATCTCCTCGTTTCTGTGACCGCCATCAAGCTGCGCGATGCATTCTGTTCGTTCGCATGAAATTGCGGCCGATTGAAAGGTTGCTGGAAGTTGCGTGGTGCCACATGCCGGCACCTCTTCGCGGGGGCGCGGCATCGCATGCTGCGATGCGGAGAGGCATCACCGGCATGGGCTTGCGGATCGACTCCGGCAGGATCCGGTTCGTCGCAAGCCCATCCGGTTCAGAGAAAGCCAACGCTGTTTTCTGGAGGGAGAATCCTATGTCATTGCCCAAGTCCGGCGGCCTCAGCCTCGCGCTGTGTGCCGCCATCAGTCTTGCCATCGCTGGAAGCGTCCAGGCCGCCGTCACCACGGGGCCCGAAATCACGCCGGCGGTACAGCACGACACCTTGCATTCGCTGCGCGGCGTGATGCCGCGTCCGGATGATTTCGCCAAGAACTCGCACGCACATCCAGCCCATCCGCTGCCCTTCATCGACGGTCCGGGGACCCAGACCGATGGCGCCGTGCAGAGCAGTCCCACCGGCAGCTTCGCGCCTGCGCTCGGCGCAGGTTTCGACGGCGTGGGCCAGGGCTTCAGCGGCCCGCAGGGTACGTTCACCGTCAACAGCGCGCCACCGGACACCAACGGTGCCGTCGGCGCCACCCAGTACGTGCAGATCGTCAACAGCGCGTTCGCGGTGTTCGACAAGTCGACCAAGGCCGTGACCTACGGCCCGGTGACGACGAACACGCTGTGGTCCGGTTTCGGCGGTCCGTGCGAAGCCGACAACGACGGCGACGCCACCGTGGTGTACGACAAGGCGGCCGGCCGCTGGATCGTCTCCCAGTTTGCGGTGACCGCCGCGCCTTACTACCAGTGCGTGGCGGTATCGGCCACCAGCGACGCCACCGGTGCCTACTACCGCTACGCGTTCCCGTACGGCAGCATTTTCCCGGACTACCCGAAGATGGGCGTCTGGCCGGATGCCTATTACGAAACGTTCAACATGTTCAACGGCAACACGTTCGCCGGGGCGAAGCTGTGCGCCTACGACCGCAATGCGATGCTGAGCGGCGCCGCGGCCACGCAGCAGTGCTTCCAGCTGTCCAGCAGCTACGGCGGCGTGCTGCCGGCCGACCTCGATGGCGCCACGGCGCCGCCGGCCGGTTCGCCGAACTACCTGATGAACTTCGGCTCCAGCAAGCTGAACCTGTGGAAGTTCCACGTCGACTGGGCGAACACCGCCAACACCACGCTGACCGGGCCGATCAGCATCCCGGTGGCCTCGTTCGCCGCGGCCTGCGGCGGCGGCACCTGCATCCCGCAGGCCGGTGTCAGCCAGAAGCTCGACTCGCTGGCCGACCGCTTGATGTTCCGCCTGGCCTACCGCAACTTCGGCGATCACGAGTCGCTGGTAGTGAGCCATTCGGTCCAGGTCGGCACCACGCACAAGAACCCGTACACCGGGGTGCGCTGGTACGAGATCCGCAGCCCGGGCACGACGCCGGTGGTGTACCAGCAGTCCACCTTCTCGCCGGACACCAGCTACCGCTGGATGGGCTCGGTGGCGATGGACAAGGTGGGCAACATGGCGCTTGGCTACAGCGTGTCCAGCAGCGCGCTGCACCCGGCGATCCGCTACACCGGCCGCCTGGCCAGCGACACGCCGAGCACGATGCAGGCCGAGAGCAGCATCATCGAGGGCCTGGGTTCGCAAAGCGGCTACAACCTGTCGCGCTGGGGCGACTACAGCGCGATGACGGTCGACCCGGTCGACGACTGTACCTTCTGGTACACCACCGAGTACCTGAAGAGCACCGGCGCGTTCAACTGGAACACGCGCATCGCGTCGTTCAAGTTCCCGACCTGCCAGTAACCCGACGCGCCGCCCGGCCGTGCAGGCCGGGCGGCCTCGGCGAGTCGTACGGAACGGGGCCGCCACCGGACGGCGACGCTCGTCGCTGTCCGATGGCTCGGTCCCCACTTTGCCCGTCACTCCCATTTCGTTACATCGAACGAATGCATCTCGGGATGCTCCGCAAGCGCCATCAAGCCGAGGTGGCTCGTTTGAAAGGTTGGCAATGACGTAGCCACCTGGCTATCGTGTGCTCGCTTTCTTGCGTGGAAATTGCCGTCGCCTGGCAAATCCCGCCGCGCTGAAATCTGACGGCTTCCTTGAACGGGCCGGATGGTTCCCGCGATTCGGCGGCACTCTGGCGCCATGGCCTTGGTGATGGAATCGGAGCGGTGCCGTGGCGCGGCCTTCGACTCTGGCCTTGCGGCCCAGGCTCGGGGTGAACGGGGCAGGGAGTGGGCGACGTGTCGGTTTTCGGAGGATCCCATGCTGCAGATGCGTCCGAACTGCGAGTGCTGCGACCGCGACCTGCCGGCGGATGCCGCAGGCGCGATGATCTGTTCGTTCGAGTGCACGTTCTGCACGTCATGCGTGGAAACGGTGCTGCACGGAACGTGCCCGAACTGCGGCGGCGGTTTCAGCCCGCGCCCGCCGCGTGCGGCGGAGCTGCTCGGCAAGTACCCGCCGTCGGCGGAGCGCGTGTACAAGCCGGATGGCTGCACGAAGGCCGGTTGAGTCCGGCGCTTACAGCAACCGCAGCAGCTCCTTCATCAGCGGCAGCCGGCGCACGCGCACGGCGCTGGCGCGGAATACCGCGTTGGCCAGCGCGGGGGCGGCGGTGGGCATGGCGAGGAAGCTGGCGCCGGCCGGCGCGCGGTCGCCGGCGACGGTGATGACTTCGACGTCGTTCGGCAGCTGCGCCATGCTGGCCAGCGGGTAGTCCTTGTAGCTGTGCTGCTGCACCTGGCCACCCTTGATGGTGATGGCCGCGTTCAGCGCGATGGACAGCGCGTCCAGCGTGGCGCCGGCCACCTGGCCTTCCAGTCCCAGCGGGTTGATCACGCGGCCGACGTCGACGGCGCAGACGACATGCTCGATCACCAACTGTTCGCCCTGCATCGCCACTTCGATCGCGTGCGCCACGTAGGCGCCGTCGACGTGCCAGCAGGCGATGCCGAGGCCATTGACGGTACGCAGCCAGTTCTTCCATTCGATGCGGTCGGCGACCAGCTTGAGCACGTTGGCCAGGCGGCCGGTGTCCAGCGTGCCGCCGCTGCTCAGCGGCAACGCGCGCGGCTCGCCGAGAATGCGCAGGCGCGTCTTCAGCGGGTCCTCGCGCATCGTGTGAGCGATCTCGTCGATGAAGCTTTCCACCGCGAACGCGTTGCTGAGGTGCGGCATGCCGCGCGCGGGGCCGCGCGGGGTCGCCGACGCCAGCGCGTACCAGTCGCTGCGGTAGTTCGGCACCAGTGCGGCGGGCAACTGGTCGGCCTGCAGTTCGGACGTCCACAGGCGGTCGTCCGGCATGCCGCGATGGACCAGCGCGGAGGCGCTGGCCATGCGCTGGTTCCAGGCCAGCAGCTGGCGCTTGCGGTCGATGATCACATGGATCTGGTGCACGCTGCCGGCGCGGTAGTAGTCGTGGCCGAAATCCTGTTCGCGCGTCCACATCAGGCGCACCGGCTTGTTGACGGCCTTGGCCAGCATCACCGCTTCGGCGACGTAGTCGTGGTCGAGCCGGCGGCCGTAACCGCCGCCGACGCGCGGCACGCGGATGTCGATCTGGTCGGCGGCGAGGCCGGTCAGGCGCTGCACCACGGCCCAGGCTTTCTGCGGCGCCTGGGTCGGCACGACCAGGCTGGCGCGATCCTTGTCCAGCCGCACCAGGCAGTTCATCGGTTCGGCGGTGGCGTGTGCCAGCCACGGTTGCACATAGGTGGCGTCGAGCCGGCGCGCGGCCTTCTTGCCGGCGGCGTCGACGTCGCCGTCGTTGCGCACGCGGGTGGTGGGGGCAGCGGTGTCGTCGGCGAGCAGGGCGGTGGCCTGCTGCTCAAGACCAGCGCTGCTTTCGCCGGCGCTGGCGCCGGGCTTCCATTCGAGCTTGAGCTTGTCGCGGCCTTGCAGTGCGGCCCAGGTGTTCTCGGCCAGCACCGCCACGGCCGGGGCGATCACCGTGCTGCCCGGCGGCTGGCCGGGTTCGGGTTTCAGCTGCACCACTTTCACGACGCCCTGGACGGCGAGCGCATCGGTGGTGTCGATGCGTGCCAGCGTGCCGTCAGGCCACGGGCAGTGCACCAGCACGGCGACCAGCGCGTCGCCGTAGTGGTGGTCGATCGCGTAGCGGGCCTGGCCGGTGACGATCGCGCGCGCGTCGACGTCTCCGGTGCCGTGACCGATCAGCTTGTAGTCGGCCGCATTCTTCAGCGGCGGCACGCGATCCGGCAGCGCGATCTTGCTGGCATCCGCGGCCAGGGTGCCGTAGCCGAAGCGGCGGCCGTCCGGGGCGATCACCATGCCGGCGTCGCAACGCAGGCGGCTGGCCGGCACGCCGAGCCGGCGCGCTGCCGCCTGCAGCAGCAGCCAGCGCGCCACCGCGCCGACCTGGCGCAGCTCGTTCCACGCGGCCGGAATCGAGCCGCCGACGCCGCCGACCTGGCGCCCGTAGGTCCAGCGCGGCTTGCCGTTGTCGCTGCTCACGCCGAGGCCGAGCGCCACCACGCCGACGCGGTTCCAGTCGGCGTCGAGTTCCTCGGCGATGATCCGCGGCAGCGCCGTGGCCACGCCGGTACCGGTGTCCGGGTCGCGCGCGCCGATCAGCACGTTGCCGTCGGCGTCGATGCGCACGTAGGCGCCGAGGTTGTAGAGGTTGTCGCCGAGCATGGCCGGCGGCAGCGGTGCGTCGGCGGCGTCGGCGATGCGGATGCCGACGATGAGCGCGCCGGCGCTGCCGGCCAGTACCTGCAGGAAACGGCGGCGCGAAAGACGGATGCCGTTGCCGCTCATGGCCGGCCCGCCTTGCCGGCGGCGCGCTTGATCGCGCGGCGCACGCGGGTCTGGCAACCGCAGCGGCACAGGTTCGGCAACTGATCGATGTCGCCGTCGTTGGGATGGGGCTTGCGCCGCAGCAGGTCGACCCCGGCGATCAGCCAGCCCGGGGTGCAGTAGCCGCAGCCGATCGCGTCCTCGTCGATGAAGGCCTGCTGCAACGGGTGCAGGCTGCCGTCGTTCGCGGCCAGGCCTTCCACCGTGGTCACCGCCTTGCCGGCCAGTCCGGCGAGCGGCACGGTGATCGCGGAAACCGCCTTGCCGTCGAGCAGTACCAGGTCGGCGCCGTTCTCGCCATGCTCGCCGCCGTACTTGGTGCCGGTCAGCCGCAGCACGTCGCGCAGGTACCACAGCAGCGGCATCTGCGCATCGCCGGTGTGGCGGAAGTGCTCGCCGTTGACCTCAAGGTCGATGCCGTCACGTACCTTCTCGGCCACGATGCCGCTTTCCTGGCTGATCGGCAGAACCTGGGCTTGCACGGGCACCATCCATCATCTCCTTGAAGTCGATCCGCACATTGTGGCATTGCTGCCGCCCGCTTAGGGCAGCGTGCGGCTGAACAGGCGGCGCCAGACCATGTAGACGGGCACGCCGGCCGCCATGATCAGCAGGCCGATACCGGTGTTGCGCGGGTTGTCGCGCAGCGACAGCACCACCACCACCGTCACCGCGGCGATGAACAGCAGCGGCAGCCACGGGTAGCCGGGCACGCGGAAGCCGCCGGATGCGCGGTCGTGGCGGCGATACCAGAACAGCGTACCCACGCCGATCGCGCAGGCCAGCCAGTCGCCGAAGGTGGCGTAGTCCAGCAACTGGCCGTAGCTGCCCGACAGCGCCAGCACGATCGCCCAGCCGGAGAGCAGCAGCAGGGCGGTGTTCGGCGTGCGCCAGCGCGGATGCAGCCGCGCCACCGCGCGGAAGAATAGTCCGTCCTCGCCCATCACTTGCAGCACCCGTGCACCGGCGACCAGGGTGATGTTGCAAAAGCCGAGGGTGGAGATTGCCACGCCCAGCGCGATCACTTTCGCGCCGACCGGGCCGGCCACCTGCTGCATCACGTCCGCCGCCGGCGCGGTGCTGGCGGCGAGCCCGGCGTGGCCGAGCACGGCGAGATAGGCCACGTTGACCAGCGCGTAGGCGCCGATCACCAGCACCATGCCCAGGGTCAGCGCGCGCGGCAGCGTGCGCTGCGGGTCGCGCACTTCGCCGGCAAGGTTGTTGAGGTAGGTGAAGCCGGAATACGCGAACAGCACCGGCAGCGCCGCGCCCATGAAGCCCACGCCGCTGCGCGCCGGATCGGCGGCCAGCACCTGGCCGTGTCCGGCGCCGGCGAGGAACAGGCCGCACATCACCAGCACCGCCACCGCCAGCAGCTTGAGCAGGGCGAACAGGTTCTGGATCTGCGCGCCGAGGCGGATGCCGAACAGGTTGATGCCGCCGACGAAGACCAGCGCGCCGACGGTCAGCGGCAGCGCCCAGGCCGGCGGCAGCCCGAACAGCGCGGCGGCGTAGCTGGCGAAGATCGTCGCCACCGCTGCGCTGGAGCCTGAGTAGATCACCAGCAGCATGGTCCAGCCGAACAGGAAACCGGCCAGCGGCCCGAACGCCTCGCGCAGGTAGACGTAGGTGCCGCCCGCGTGCGGCCGGCGCGCGCCGAGCTCGGCGTAGCACAGCGCGCCGATCAGGGTGAGTACGCCGGCGGCCACCCACATCAGCAGCAGCGCCAGCCCCGATTCGGTGCGCTGCGCCACGATGCCGGGGTTGAGGAAGATGCCGCCGCCGATGATGCCGCCGACCACGATCAGGGCCGCGTCCCACGGGCGCAGGCTGCGCACATAGCCGGGAGAGGTGTCGTTCATGCAGGGAGGTCGCTGGCGGAAGGAGCCGTAGCTTGGCGGGCGCCGCGTGGACGGGCAAGCGTTCGGAGACTCTCAGTCCAGCTGAAGCTCGCCACGGATGCCCACGGCACAGGCGCCGCCGATGGTGATGCTGTCGTCCGTCGCATCGCGCACCACCTCGACGCAGCCGTCGCGACCCACCTCGCGGCCCTGGCTGGCGCGATAGCGCAGGCCGTAACCGGCGGGATCGCCGCTGTCGGCGAGGAAGGCCATGATCGCGGCGTTGGCGCTGCCGGTGACCGGGTCCTCGGGGATGCCGTCGGCCGGGCAGAACGCGCGCACCGCCATGCTCGCCTCGCCCGCGCGCTGCCGGCCGAACACGCTGACGCCAACGGCGCCAGCGGCTTCGCAGAGCGCGCCGATCGCGGCCAGGTCGGGCTGCAACTGCCGCACCGCGGCCTCCTCGCGCAGATCGCAGACGAACCACAGCGGCCCGTTGTCGACCAGGCGCAGCTGGCTTTCCGCCAGGTCGGCATGCACGGCCTGGCCGAGCAGGGCGCGCTGGTGTGCTGCCACGGCGCGCAGTTTGGCCCGCGGCGCCTGCACGTGGATGATCCGCCCGCTACCGCTGCCCTCGACGCGCACCGGCAGCAACCCGGCCGCGCATTCCTGCAGCAGTTGCCGCTTGTCGGGCGGTACCAGCCCGGACTCGATCGCGGCATACGCGCTGCCCACGCTGGGATGGCCGGCGAACGGCAGTTCCCGGCGCGGGGTGAAGATGCGCACGCGGTAGTCCGCCGCAGCGCTGCTCGGCGGCAGCAGGAAGGTGGTTTCGGAAAGGTTGGTCCAGCGCGCGAACGCCTGCATCGTGGCGTCGTCGAGGCCGTCGCCGTCGATCACCACGGCCAGCGGATTGCCCAGCAGCGGCTTGCCGGAGAACACGTCGAGCTGGATGAAGCGGCGGCTGCGGGGCATGGCGGTTTTCCGGGCGGGCAATCGCCGACGATTGCACCGGCGGGTGTTCCCGGGCAAGTGGTCGACCCGCGCGGGCGACAGCACCGCCCCGCAAGGACGGTCGGAACATGCCGATCGGAACGCGCCGGAGAACACGGCCAGAGCGCTGGCCGCTGCCGCTGCGCAGTGGGGGACGCCTCGCAGGATCACGGCGTTCACGGCATGGCGCGTCGGTGCGGTTTCGGGCAAGGAGGCGATTTGCGGCACAATAAGAGGGTTATGCGCCGTGAACAGCCGTTCGCCGGCGCCTGGATTCCCGAATCGAAGCTGCCTGTCCAGACCCCATGACCACCATCAAGCAAGAAGACCTGATCCAGTCCGTCGCCGACGCGCTGCAATACATCAGCTACTACCACCCGGTCGACTACATCAAGAGCCTGGCCGCCGCGTACGAGCGCGAGGAATCGCCCGCCGCGAAGGATGCGATGGCGCAGATCCTGATCAACTCGCGCATGGCTGCCGAAGGCCACCGGCCGCTGTGCCAGGACACCGGCATCGTCACCGTATTCCTCAAGGTGGGCATGAACGTGCGCTGGGACGACGCGACCATGTCGCTGGAGGACATGGCCAACGAGGGCGTGCGCCGCGCGTACAACGACCCGGACAACAAGCTGCGCGCCAGCGTGCTGGCCGACCCGGCCGGCAAGCGCATCAACACGAAGGACAACACCCCCTCGGTGGTCAACATGTCGATCGTGCCCGGCGACACCGTCGAGGTGATCGTGGCCGCCAAGGGCGGCGGTTCCGAGGCGAAGTCGAAGTTCGCCATGCTCAACCCGTCCGACTCGATCGTCGACTGGGTGCTGAAGACCGTGCCCACGATGGGCGCCGGCTGGTGTCCGCCGGGCATGCTCGGCATCGGCATCGGCGGCACCGCCGAGAAGGCGATGCTGATGGCGAAGGAAGCGCTGATGGAGTCGATCGACATCCAGGAGCTGATCGCGCGCGGTCCGCGGAACCGTGCCGAGGAACTGCGCATCGAGCTGTACGAGAAGGTCAACGCGCTGGGTATCGGTGCGCAGGGCCTGGGCGGCCTCACCACCGTGCTCGACGTGAAGGTGAAGGATTTCCCGACCCACGCGGCGAACCTGCCGGTGGCGCTGATCCCGAACTGCGCCGCCACCCGCCACGCGCACTTCGTGCTGGACGGCAGCGGCCCGGTGATGCTCGACCCGCCGTCGCTGGAAGACTGGCCGAAGCTCACCTACGACGCCTCCAAGGGCCGCCGGGTGAACCTCGACACGGTGACCCGCGAGGAAGTGGCGAGCTGGAAGCCGGGCGAGACCCTGCTGCTCAACGGCAAGCTGCTCACCGGCCGCGATGCCGCGCACAAGCGCATGGTCGAGATGCTCAACCGGGGCGAGCCGCTGCCGGTGGATTTCAACGGCCGCTTCATCTACTACGTGGGGCCGGTCGATCCGGTGCGCGAGGAAGTGGTGGGCCCGGCCGGCCCCACCACCGCCACGCGCATGGACAAGTTCACCGAACAGGTGCTCAGCGAAACCGGCCTGCTCGGCATGGTCGGCAAGGCCGAACGCGGTCCGGCCGCGATCGAGGCGATCAAGAAGCACCGCTCCGTGTACCTGATGGCCGTGGGCGGCGCCGCGTACCTCGTCTCCAAGGCGATCAAGGCCTCGCGCGTCGTCGGCTTCGCCGACCTGGGCATGGAGGCGATCTACGAATTCACCGTGGAAGACATGCCCGTCACCGTGGCGGTCGACTCGGGCGGCAGCTCGGTGCACCAGACCGGTCCCCGCGAATGGCAGGCAAGGATCGGGAAGATCCCCGTGGTTGTTCAATGAAAGGGGTGCGCGCAGCGCACGCGTTTGCCTCCTCCCCTCTCAGGGGAGGATTGAGGAGGGTTAGCGCAGGGTCACCGCAAACCCCGCGATCAAAAAAGCACCCCACCCCAGCCCTCCCCTGCAAGCAGGGGAGGGATCCTCGATCGCCTGCGCCCTCTTTGCCGGCCGAGCGACATAATCCATTCAGCCGTCCATACGTCCAAACGAAATCCACACAGAAACCATTTGCAATTCCAATGCCGCAGCGCAACACTGACCGAATCATTTTCCCCTGACAGCGAACTCCCGTGACCTCGCCAACCTCCGCGCCGCTGCCCGCCGACGCTCCCTGGATCGTGATGAAGTTCGGCGGCACCAGCGTCGCCACGCTGCCGCGCTGGCAGAACATCCGTGAGCTGGTCGCCAGCCGCCGCGCCGAAGGCGCGCGCGTGCTGGTCGTCGTTTCCGCGCTGACCGGCATCACCGACGCGCTGAAACAGCTGTGCGGCGAGGGCGGGCAGGACAAGCGCAAGGCGGCGGCCGGCGCGATCGCGCAACGCCACTACGACTTGCTGGAGCACATGCAGCTGGCGCTGCCGGACACGCTCGGCTCGCGTCTGTCCGACCTGGCCGGGATGGCCGCCGACGGCCCGGCGCCGCGCGGCGAGCTGGCCTGGCAGGCGCAGGTGCAGGCGCACGGCGAGCTGATGTCCAGCGCGCTCGGCGCGGCCTTCCTCAGCCATAGCGGCCTGCCCACGCAGTGGCTGGACGCGCGCGACTGCCTGGCGGCGGTCGCGCTGCCGAACCAGAACGAGCGCACCCGCTTGCTCTCGGCCATGGTCGAGGCGAAGCCCGATCCGGCGCTGAACGCGCGCCTGGCCGCACTCGGCGACGTGTTCATCACCCAGGGCTTCATCGCGCGCGAACAGCATGGCCGCACCGTGCTGCTGGGGCGCGGCGGTTCGGATACCTCGGCGGCGTACTTCGGCGCGCTGCTGAAGGCGTCGCGGGTAGAAATATGGACCGACGTGGCCGGCATGTTCACCGCCAACCCGCGCCAGGTGCCGGGCGCGCGCCTGCTGCAGCGGCTGGATTACGAAGAGGCGCAGGAAATCGCCTCCACCGGCGCCAAGGTGCTGCACCCGCGTTGCCTGTCGCCGCTGCGCGAACCGCGCGTGCCGCTGCTGATCAAGGACACCAACCGGCCCGAACTCGAAGGCACCGTGATCGGCCCCGAAGTGCGCGCGCACGCGCCGAGCGTCAAGGCGATCAGCGCGCGCAAGGGCATCACCCTGGTGTCGATGGAGTCGGTGGGCATGTGGCAGCAGGTCGGCTTCCTCGCCGACGTGTTCGCGCATTTCAAGCAGCACGGCCTGTCGGTGGACCTGATCGGTTCGGCCGAGACCAATGTCACCGTCTCGCTCGATCCCACCGAGAACCTGCTCGACTCCGACGCGATCGCCGCGCTGGCCAGCGACCTGGCCAAGGTGTGCCGCGTGAAGGTGATCGCGCCGTGCGCGGCGA
This sequence comes from Rhodanobacter soli, assembly GCF_040548735.1. Lineage (NCBI taxonomy): Bacteria > Pseudomonadati > Pseudomonadota > Gammaproteobacteria > Lysobacterales > Rhodanobacteraceae > Rhodanobacter > Rhodanobacter soli. Next base: position 295,744 of record NZ_JBEPSD010000003.1, read on the forward strand.
TCACCCTGGTCGGCCGCGGCATGCGCTCGCTGCTGCACACGCTGTCCGGCGTGCTGGCCGAGTTCGGCCAGCTGCGCGTGCACATGATTTCGCAGTCGTCGAACAACCTCAACCTCACCTTCGTGGTGGACGAGGAAGTGGTCGATGCGCTGCTGCCGCACCTGCACGATTTGCTGATCGGCGCAGGCGCCCTGCGCACCGACGACAGCGCGCTGTTCGGCCCCAGCTGGCAGATGCTGTATGGCGGCGGAGAGGTCGTTCCCGCCGTACCGGCGTGGTGGCGCGAGGCGCAGCGGCCGCGCCTGCTGGAGCTGGCCGCCGAGGCCACGCCGCGCTACGTCTACCACCTGCCCACGGTGCGCCAGCAGGCACGCGAGCTGAAGTCGCTGGCGGCGGTGGACCGGCTGCACTACGCGGTGAAGGCGAACACTCATCCAGCGATCCTGCGCGCGCTGGCGGTGGAGGGTTTCGCGTTCGAGTGCGTGTCGCCGGGTGAATTGAAGGCGGTCGCCGCGGTGGTGGCGGAGTCGGTGCCGCTGCTGTTCACGCCGAACTTCGCGCCGCGCGGGGATTACGTCCATGCGCTGGGCACCCGCGCCACCGTCACGCTCGACGCGCTGCACCCGCTGCAGCATTGGGGCGAACTGTTCCGCGGCCGCGAGATCGTGCTGCGGATCGACCTGGGCCGCGGCCTGGGCCATCACGAGAAGGTGCGTACCGGCGGTAGCGGCAGCAAGTTCGGCTTGCCGCTGGATCAGCTTCCGCTGTTCCTGCAGCTGGCCGAGACGCATGGCGTCAGCGTTCGCGGCCTGCACGCGCACCTGGGCTCGGGCGTGCTCGATGCCGCGCATTGGGGCGAGGTGTATGCGCAGCTGGCCAGTCTGGCCGAGCGCATCGCCAGCGTCACCTTCCTCAATATCGGCGGCGGCCTCGGCGTGCCGGCGCATCCGGGCGAAGCGCCGCTGGACATCGCCGCGCTCGACCGTGCGCTGCGCGAGGTCAAGGCCGTCTATCCGCAGTACCAGCTGTGGATGGAGCCGGGCCGCTACCTGGTGGCCGACGCCGGCGTGCTGCTGACGCGGGTGACCCAGCAGAAGGACAAGGGCGGCTTCCGCTACCTCGGCGTGGACACCGGCATGAACAGCCTGATCCGTCCTGCGCTGTACGACGCCTGGCACAAGATCGTCAACCTCAGCCGGCTCGGCGAGCCGGCCACCGCGCTGTACCAGGTGGTCGGCCCGATCTGCGAGAGCGGCGACGTGCTGGGCACCGACCGCCGCCTGCCCGAGGCTCAGGAGGGCGATGTGATCCTGATCGCGCAGGCTGGCGCCTATGGCAAGGTGATGTCCTCGCATTACAACCTGCGCGACGAGGCTGACGAGGTGGTGATCGACGCCTGATCCGGAACGCGCCTGCCCAGGGATGCGGGCAGGGCGAAAGTTGCGGGATCGTCGTCTGCACCGCCTTTTGCCCGCCGAAAGCCATCGGACCGGCACCGCTCGAAGCTAGAATCAGCCTGTTCGCTCCCGTGATGCGGGCGATGGAGAAAGATGTGAGCAACACGATCCAACCGCGCCTCACCAAGGTCTTCCGCTTCGTGCGCGCGAGCTACGCCGACGGCGTGGCCGAGCTGGCGTACGCGTTCGACGATGGCGAGGAACTGGTCGAGCGGATCCGCTTTCCGCATGCGCCGGCGATCCCGGCCGCGCGTGCGGCGGCGTTCGACGCCGCCTTGAAACTGCTGCACCTGATCGCGGGCGTCAGCTACTACAAGGCCGGCGTGCCGCCGCGGATCGAGCTGGCCGATGGCCCGCTCGACGACGCCACCGCCGAGCTGCTGGACCAGCTGTACCTGCACGGCCTGGCCGAATTCGCCTACCGCAACGGGCTGGACTTGCGCGGGCGGATTTCGTTTCCGCGTGGCGGCGCGGCGCCCGCGGTTGGCGCGCTGGCTCTGCCGAAACGCACCCTGGTACCGATCGGCGGCGGCAAGGATTCGCTTGTGGCGGTGGAGGCGATCAAGTCGATCGGCGGCGAGGCGACCGCGGTGTGGGTCGGCAATTCCGCGCTGATCGCGGCCTGCGCCGAACGCACCGGCCTGCCCACCTTGAACATCCAGCGCGAACTGGCGCCGGGCCTGTTCGAGTTGAACCGGCTCGGTGCGTGGAACGGGCACATCCCGGTGACCGCAGTGAATTCGGCGATCCTCGCCGTGGCCGCGATCCTGTACGGCTACGATTCGATCACGTTCGCCAACGAGCGTTCCGCCTCCGCCGCCACGCTGGAGTACGACGGCCAGCAGGTGAACCACCAATGGAGCAAGAGCCTCGCATTCGAGCGCCTGCTCGGCGACTGGCTGCACACCCACGTGGCCGCCGACCTCGACTACTGCTCGCTGCTGCGGCCGTACTCGGAACTGGCGATCACCCGCGCCTTCGCGAAACTGACGCCGTACTTCGACGTGTTCTCCAGCTGCAACCGCAACTTCAAGCTGCTCGGCCCGAAGCCGGTCGACCGCTGGTGCGGGCAGTGCCCGAAATGCCACTTCGTGTTCCTCGCGCTGGCGCCGTTCCTGCCCAAGCCGCGGCTGCTGGCGATCTTCGGCCGCAACCTGCTGGACGACGAGACGCAGGCCGCCGGCTTCGACGCGCTGCTGGAATACCAGGACCACAAGCCGTTCGAGTGCGTGGGCGAGGGCGCCGAGGCGCGCGCCGCGATGCAGGCGCTGAGCCAGCGGCCGGAGTGGCAGGAAGACGCACTGGTGGAGCGCTTCCGCAGCGAGATCCTGCCGCAGCTCGACGTCGCGCAGCTGGCGCTGGAGCCGTGGCTTGAGCCGTCCGCCGAACATCGCGTGCCGGCCCGACTGCAGCCTGCGCTGGCGGCGATCGGTTGATGCGTATTGCCGACCTGGCAGGTCGCCGTGTGGCGATATGGGGTTTCGGTCGCGAGGGCCACGCGGTCATCAAGGCCCTGCGCATGCGTCTGCCGGCGCAACCATTGACCCTGTTCTGCAGCGACGCCGAAGTCGATGCGGCGCGCACGTTCGACGCCTCGCTGGAAATTGTCGTCGGCGAACCGGACGCCACAACGCTGAGCCGGTTCGACGTGGTGGTGAAGTCGCCCGGCATCTCCGCCTACAAGCCGGCATTGCTGGCCGCGCAGGCGCAGGGTACGCAGTTCATTTCGGGCACCGCGCTGTGGTTCGGCGAGTACCCCGATGCACGCGTGATCGCGGTCACCGGCACCAAGGGCAAGAGCACCACCAGCGCGCTGGTCGCGCACCTGGCGCGCGCACTCGGCATGCGCTCCGCGCTGGCTGGCAACATCGGCCTGCCGCTGCTGGAGCTGCTCGACCAGCGCGCCGAGCTGTGGGTGATCGAGCTGTCCAGCTTCCAGACCGGCGAAGCCGGCCCGCTGGAGCTGGGCGTGGTCACCAGCCTGTACGAGGAACACCTTGACTGGCACGGCTCGCGCGAGCGCTACGTGGCCGACAAGCTGAAGCTGGCCGACGCCGCGCGTACGCTGTTGGTCAACGGGCAGCAGCCGGGTTTGCTGGAACGTACCGCCGCGCACCCGCATCGCCTGCTGTTCGGCACGCCGGAACGCTGGCACGTGCGCGACGGCGCGATCCGCCGCGGCGGGCAGGCGGTATTCGACACCGCCGCGCTGGCGGCGCCCGGCCTGCACAACGCACTCAACGCCTGCGCTGCGCTGGCTGCGCTGGAAGCCATCGGCATGGACGCACTGGCCGCCGCGCCCGCGCTGGCGCACTTCCGTCCGCTGCCGCATCGCCTGCAGCCGCTGGGCGAGCGCGACAGATGGCACTGGGTCAACGACTCGATCAGCACCACGCCGCTGGCCACGCTGGCCGCGTTGGAAAGCCTGCATGGCCGCGCGGTGACCGTGCTGGTCGGCGGCCACGACCGCGGCTTGGACTGGACGCCGTTCGTCGACGCCATGCGCAGCACGCCACCCAATGCGATCGTCTGCATGGGCAGCAACGGCGCACGCATCGAAGCAGCACTGCGCAGCGCGGAAATAGCTTGCCCGATCATGCGCGTCGCCGATCTCGCCGGCGCCGTGGCCGAGGCGAAGACGCATACTCCGCATGGCGGCGTGATCCTGCTCTCTCCCGGCGCGCCCAGCTTCGATCAGTTCAAGGATTACGCCGAACGCGGCCGCCGCTTCGCCGCGCTGGCTGGTTTCGATGTCGCGATCACCGGCATCGAAGGCCTGGGCATCGGCTGATCCCGGATG